>JBKHHG010000010.1:0-22085 GCA_046539225.1 Candidatus Nanohaloarchaea archaeon | reverse complement strand
ACGAGCCCGCAGGGATTTGAACCCTGGACCTAGCGGTATCTTCCAAACTGCAGTCAGTTCGATCAACATGACGGCCTATGGCCGTCGACCAGCGGAGCTGGTCATTGCGTATCGATCGAGTGTCGCAGTCTTCCGCAAGGAAGAGCTGCTCTAAGCATGCTTTCCCCAAAGGAAAGATGCGGTAACCAGTCGGCCGAAGCCGCTCGCTCTGTCCGTGCTGAGCTACGGGCCCTTGCCGAGTATAAAGATTGGAAACTTTTTATAGCTGGAAGAAAGGCCTCGAGCCAACGCATCTGTCAGCGCCATTAACAAAATGGCTCAAGATGATTAAACTCTCTATATGAGTTTGGACTCGTCGGGATTTGAACCCGAGGCCTCCACCTGTTCCGCGTCGAAAATCCAAGAGATTTTCTCGAACTTACTTTTGCAGAGGCAAAACCAAGTGTTGCGAAGGTGGCGTTCTGCCGGACTGAACTACGAGCCCGTGTAAACTGGTTTGGAGGCCTGAGTTTTTTATTGTGTTCCGGGACGGATTATTTATTTGATTGTACCGTATCTGTGTGTATGGCGCGTTCAGTGGCCTATTTTTCGATGGAGGTAGGAGTGAATCCTGAAATCAAGACGTACAGTGGAGGCCTTGGAGTCTTGGCGGGCGATACTTTGAAGTCTGCCGCGGATTTAGGTCTTGATTTTCTGGGTGTGACATTGCTTTACCGGAACGGCTACTTCAGGCAGGTGCTTGAAGACGGTTTTCAACATGAAGAGGATCAGGACTGGGGTTTTGAAGAAGTCTTGACGGATACGGGTAAAACCGTGGAGGTAGAGGTTAAAGGAGAGTCTGTGGATCTGAAGATCTGGAAGTATACTGTGGAAGGTGAGAGAGGCGACGTCGATATACTGTTCCTTGATTCAGGCCTTGACTCCAACTCCGAAGAGGCCCGGGGGTACACGTCTCAGCTTTACGGTGGCGGCGATGAGATGAGGCTCTGCCAGGAAGTAGTACTGGGTATAGGAGGTGTGAAAGCTGTAGAAGAAACAGGTTTCAGGCCTGACTATTTCCACATGAACGAGGGGCATTCTGCGCTTTTAACACTTGAAGCTGATAACTGTGTCTTTACAACTCATACGCCTGTAGCGGCGGGGCATGACAGTTTCAGGCCTGAACTGGTTGAAAAAGTTCTTGGCGACCGGGCGAAACAGCTTGAGCTTGACGGAGATCTGAATATGACCGAGCTTGCACTGAAGAACTCGGGGTTCTGCAACGCTGTCTCGGAGAAGCATAGAAAGGTCTCGGAGAAAATGTTCGAGGATTACAGCTTTGAAGCCGTTACAAACGGGATACACTGCAATACCTGGGCCTCAGAGCATTTCAGCTCTCTTTACGATGAAGAGCTGCCGCTTTGGCGCGAAGACTCAGACAGGCTTTTCCAGGCCTTGAAGATAGAGGATAGCAAGGTCTGGGAGGCAAAACAGGGAAGCAGGGAAGATTTGAGAAAACTTGTAGAATCTAAAACCGGCGAAACCATGGATGAAAACTTTACTATCGGCTTCGCCCGAAGATCAACCGCCTACAAGAGGCCTACGCTTTTATTCAAGGATATAGATTCTCTGAAAAAACTTGGGGAAAAGTACGGCGGTTTCAACGTTGTTTTTGGAGGGAAAGCCCATCCCGACGATACTAACGGCAAGGAACTGATCCAGCAGATTGTTAACTATGCAGATATGCTTGAAAACGTGAACGTCTACTTTATAGAAGATTACAGCATAGAAGAAGCCTGTAAAATGGTTTCTGGATGCGATCTCTGGCTTAACAATCCTGTAAGAGGTCAGGAGGCCTCCGGAACGTCCGGAATGAAGGCAGCGTTGAACGCTACTCCGCAGCTCTCTGTTCTGGATGGTTGGTGGCTTGAAGGCCATATAGAAGATGTTACCGGGTGGAGTATCGGAGAGGACTATGTTGAGGGAGAGGACGAGGACAAAGTCGACTCGAAATCGATCTACAGGAAGCTGGATCACATTCTTTCAATGTACCAGAATGATAGGCAGCAGTGGCTGGACGTGATGAAGAACTGTATCGCCTTGAACGCGGCCTACTTCAACACGGAGAGAATGCTGAAGGAGTACATGACAAAGGCCTACAGGTGATCGGACCTGGTGAGATTCGAACTCACGACTTCAAGGTATTCCCGTTCGAAGCTCACAGTTGTTCGCTTCTCTAACCTCTAAACTCTCGTAGAACTCGAGTAAGAGGTATTAGGAACCTTGCGCTCTGTCCAGCTGAGCTACAGGCCCTTAAACCAGTACAAACATCCAATTTTTAAGTACTGTTCCAGGTTAGAACTCTCTCAAAGTAGTAGTTGAAAACAAATCCCGCCGCGATTCCAGCGGTGTTGGAGACCAAGTAATTCACTCCTATGAGTTCTCCGAAAGCTATCGCGATGAAAGCAATTATTACCCCGCCTATCCTGACAATATTTGAACGTATGAACGCGTAGGCCTGTGCCTCAAACTCTCTGAACGTTACAGAATTGTTCAGAATGAACATAACGGCTATCGAGGCCTCGGCGCTTAAAGCCTTGGAAATATACAGGTTTATATTCAAGATGTCGACAAGCAGGAAGAGCACCGCGTTATCGATAAACAGCCCAAGGCCTCCAACCAGTCCAAACATTATTATCTTCCTGTAATCTTTGAACACATCCAGGTTCATCTGAAAGGCCTCCCGAACATTTCTTCAACTTCACAGGTTTCAACAGGGAGGTACTCGCAGTAACGGATCTCTCTTCCGTAGAGCTGTCCAATGCTTTCGACGTAGCTGGTGTTGTAAGGCCTTTCTATACACTCTGAACCCTCAACGGTATAGGAGCCCTGGGAAAAGTTTACAACCTTGTAGCCTTCATCCTTGAACTCTTCCGCACTTTGAAACCTTAGAGGACCTGAAGGTGTCCCGGCATAGGAGAGATGAACCCATTCGTCCGATACTGCCTGACAGTCGCCGACTTCATTAGATGCCTCCATGTATATTCCTGGATCTTCCAGCGGATAATTTACCATTAGAACACCGAATCCTATCAGGTAAACACCGGTTAAAACAAGTAATATTTTCCTTTGATCTATCTCCAGTTTTTCAAGGCCTTTAGCGCCGAGAAACGCAGCAGGAACCGCGAGATCGATGACATAACGCAGTTCTTTCACCTGTGTGGCGAACTGCCTGAAAATGATCAAGGCTGAAACCGCAAACATCAGGTAATCCTCTGATTCAAGCTTCAGATCCTTTACGTAGAGGAGTGCGAGAGGTATAGAGAACGCTGTTATCAGAAAAATGTGGAGAGGATCAAAAGCGGTTGCGAGGCCTCTCTCCGCGGCGTTCAACGCGTAGTTGCTGGAAAGTGATGCGAAGGGATGGCCGAGCGCGATGTGGTTGTAAATAAACCATGGTAGAACCGTTAAAAACGCGGTTAAAAGCGTTTTGAAGGTTTTCCTGATATCTCTCTGCAACAGGGATAAAGGTATCAGTATGAATGCAGTGTACCGGGTAAGAAACGCTAAACCCATCCAGAGGCCTGAACGCGGCGATTTAAAGTCGGTGAGGAAAAGTGTCAGAAACCCGAGGTATAGAAGCTCTGTACCGTTGAAATTGGCGTAGAAAATCACGAAAGGAGAAAACGCGAGAATGTAGAAAGCCTCCTGCTTTAAACCGTATGTCCGGGAAAGCTTTTCGACGCTGTACGCAAACAGAATCGAGCTTAATACGATGAAGACGTACTCCGAGGCCTTGACCGGGAAAACGTACTGGAGAAATCCGAGTATTACCGGTACAAGTGGAGGCCTCAGCCATTCCATGTAGACGCCGTTGTGGAAAAGGTACTGGGCGTTCAGCGAGTAGACGTTGAAGTCCCAGCTCCATCCCGTTGAGTGCTGGAAAACCATGAGAAACGTGACAGCCAGGAAATAGGCTGTAAACAGTTTCCTGGAGGCTAAAAAGGCTTTAAATCTGTCTAAAATCTTGCCTGTTTTCATTGTTTTTTCCTCCAGAGCCTGTACCTGAGTTCGATAATTTTACCTAAAAAATTAAGGCTGTCTCTGAAGAGGTTTACGTTTGAACCATTTTTCTCTTGCCATCGTATAGGAATCTCTCTTATAGATAGGTCTCTTCTCTGGGCTTTAATCAGCATCTCTGTGTCCCAGAACCAGTGACGGCTCTCCAAATCCTCGAAGAGTTGTTCAACATCCTTGCTCCTGAAACCTTTGAACCCGCACTGGTGATCCGAAATCTTTGATCCAAATACTGTTTTAACTATGAGATTGTAGGCCTTGCTGTAAACCAGGCGGAGAAACGTTCTATCCGGGTTTCTCCGAGATCCTACCACGATACTGTACTCCTCAAGGCCTTCCATCATTTCTTTCAGGTGGGTGATATCGGTTGCGCCGTCCGCATCCATAAAGATAAAGAACCGAGAATTTGACCGGCTAAAGCATTCCATGATCGACTCGCCCTTCAGCAGGCCTTCGATTTTAATGAGATGAACTTCCGGCTGTTCCTCAGATCTATTTTTAACGATACTTGGAGTCGAGTCCTCAGAACCTCCGTCAACCACCACAACCTCAAACTCCTCTACAGAATCAAGTTGATGAAGATACTCGACTGTATCATCGACTGTATCCCCTATAAAGGCAGCCTCATTGTATGCCGGTATACACAGCGTCAAACCCATTATTCTTTCTCCTCAACCAAGGCCTCTATCTGATAAGTTTTCTGGCACTGCGGGTATCCTTCACAGCCCCAGAAGAATCCGTACCTTCCCTCCTTAATCTTCATCGGCATACCGCACTCGGGACAGGCAACATCTCTCGGCTCTCTGTCCCTGTGTTCCTGACATACCGGCTGGCCCGCGGAGTTCTTCGTCGTGGCGTTTTCTCCGCAGAACACGCATTTCGTCATCTTTGTTTCCTGCGCCATGAATAACTGATACAGGGTTAGAAATTTAACTTTACCAAGACTGGAAAAGGGTTTATAACTTCCACAGGCCTAACATTCAAACAGGCCTTAACAGTTTTTACAGGCGGTGTTGGTCCAGTGGCCTACGACCCCACCTTGCCATGGTGGAGACCTGGGTTCAAATCCCAGACACCGCACATTCTTCTAAATCCTAATTAATTCCAAAAATTAAGAAGAGAATAAGCCTACTGTATTTCGAGGTCTTCGTCTTGTTTTTCCGGCCATTCTACTTCGATTTCTATTGAGGTGTCGCCGTCTGCTTCCTTCTCTACTTCGATTTCGAGTTCTACCTGTTCTCCGGGTTGCAGGTTGACTGAGTTGTCTCCAGATTTGAGTTTTACCTGGCCTTCGGAGATTTTGTCTGCGAGGCTGTGAAGTTTTTCTCCGGCTTCTGCGCGGCTCATCTTTTTCGTTGTCTTCAGTAGTTTCTGTGACATACTTAATTGTTGGGAGAGGCAGGGATTTATCTCTTTCTATTGAAGAGTTCAGGCCTTGCTGTATTCTCCGAATTCTTTGATCCTGTTGCCGTATCTCTTTGAAAGGCCTCTTCTGAATGTGTACTCTATGATGAGGAAGACTGTCAGGGCTGCTGCGATGTAGAGCCAGTGGTTGAGGCCTAAAGGCGTTACTCCGAATACCTGGTTTACGGGTGTGTAGACGATGGCCAGATGGGAGAGTGATGATACCAGTATGGCTGCGATCAGGTACTTGTTGTCCCGGAGTTTGAGACCGTAGTCTCTTCTTATGACTTGGAACATCGCGAGTTCGAAGAATGCGAGGCCCATGAAGAGGATGGTCTGGGCAAGCATGAGGTCGTTGATATGCATGAAGAACAGTGGCAGCATTGAGAGGGCTGCAAGCGGGCCTGTCACGGCGATCATGAAGAGTATTTTCCGGTCTATGATGGATTCGTCTGGGTCTCTCGGGTTTCTCTCCATGATGCCTTCAACCTTTGGGTCTTCGCCCAGTGCTATTGCCGGGGGGCCATCGCTGGCGAAGTTGACCCATAGAATCATGACTGCGGTGAGGACTACTGCGTCCGTCCCTGCGAACTGGCCTGAGAAGAAGAATCCTGCTATCAGAGTCCCTAAAAATACAAACATTACTTCTCCGGAGTTTGTGGATAGCAACTGGTTTGTGACTTTCCTTATGTTGTCGAAGATGTGGCGGCCTTCTGAGATCGCATCCCTGATCGTGACAAAGTTGTCGTCCTGTAAAACCATGTCGCTGCTTTTCTTGGCGACGTCCGTTCCTCTCTGACCCATTGCTATACCGACATCTGAGCTCTTCAGTGCCGGCGCATCGTTAACACCGTCGCCTGTCATCGCAACGTTGTATCCCTGACTCTGCAAGGCCTTCGATATTCTAACTTTGTGCTGCGGCGTTACACGCGCAAAGATTTCAACTTCAGTGACCTTCTGCTTTAAAACAGAGTCATCCATTTCATCTATTTCAGGGCCTGTCAACGCTCCTTCAGGGTTGAAGCCGAGTTCTTTCCCGATAGCTTTCGCCGTTTCGATGTTGTCGCCTGTCGCCATCACCACTCCAATGCCAGCGGTCCTGCAGTCCTCTACAGCATCCTTGACTTCTTCCCGGGCCGGATCCATCATTCCCTGCAACCCCAGGAAGATGAGGCCTTGCTCCAGTTCTTCATCTTTTTCATCTCCTTCAACTTTTTTACTCGCGAATCCAAGGACTCTCAAGGCCTCTCTGGCGTATTCATGGTTTTTGTCAAGTACGTGTTGTTTTCTCTCTTCTGTCAGTTCTTTTTTCTCTCCGTCGACCAGTATTCTGTCGCATCTTTCAAGCACGGTCTCTGGCGCGCCTTTCATGTAGGCCTTTCCGTCTCCCATTACTGCTGTCATTCTCTTCCTGTCGGATGAGAACGGAACGCTTCTCTCCCGGTCGATATCTGAGATACCGGCTTTTCTTCCCGAGACCAGGATCGCTACCTCTGTCGGGTCGCCTCTAAAGTCTTTATCCGATTTTTCCCCTGTTTCCTCGGCGTTGTTGCAGTAGACTCCGCACTCCAGCAGAGGCCTAAGCTTGTCGGGTTCAACGACGTCATCTTCTTTCAGAAACTTTCCTTCTGTTGAGGTTCCTGTACCTGTTACCTCGTAATCCTCTCCGTTGAAGTACAGGTTTTCCACAGTCATAACTCCCTCAGTCAGTGTCCCGGTCTTGTCCGTCACGATGTAGTTAACCGATCCCAGGGCCTCTACCACCGGGAGCCTTCTTACAAGCGCGTTCTTCTTTAACAGTTTTTTGGATCCGAGCGCCAGCGTCAATGTAACAATAGCGGGGAGGGACTCGGGTATAGCCGCGACTGAAAGCCCTATAGCCATTAGAAGGACTGTTATCATTCCTGCGCCGGTCAGGCCTACCTGTACAAACGCCACAAGCGCGACGATGCCGATGACAAGGCCTCCAATCTTTTTACCCATTTCATCGACTTCCTCCTGGAAAGGCGTCTGGCCTTTCTCAGCGTCTTCAAGGCCTTCAGCGATATCACCGACCTCTGTATCCATCCCTGTCTCTACTACAACGGCCTTGCCTCTACCCCTGATAACATGGGTGTCCATGAACACCATGTTGGATCTCTCGGCGACAGAGGCCTCTTCCCCTACTGTACCGGGCTGTTTGGATACGTTGCTGCTCTCGCCTGTCAACGCGGATTCGTCCGTGTCAAGCGACTCCTGCTCCAGAAGTCTTGCATCGGCAGGTACTGCGTCACCCTGCTCCAGGAAGATTATGTCTCCCGGGACAACCTGTGTTGAATCGACCTCGACTTTCTCACCATCCCTCAAAACCGTTGCTGCAGGGGTAGACATCTGCTTCAAGGCCTCAATCGACTTCTCGGCCCTGAAGTCCTGGACAAAGCCGAAGACACCGTTTGCGAAAAGTATAAGCGTGATAATACCGGCTTCTGTGTACTCTGGTTGATGCCCTGGCAGAAAGCCTATGGCCACGGATAGAAAAGCAGCCGCCATCAACAGGTATATCAGGTTGTCCTGGAACTGGCTGATAAAGATCTTCCAGGCCTCAGCGGACTCCCCGCTTTCAATCCTGTTCTCTCCCTCCTTCTCCAGTCTTTCCTCGGCCTCTTCCTGACTCAGGCCTTTTTCCGAGGAACCAAGTTCAGAGAAGAGTTTTTCAATGGACTCACTGTGCCATTCCATCTACACAATGTTTAGAGGCCTGAGTTAAAAAACCGGATCCTTTAGAGGTCCTGCCGCAGAAAGACCAGGTAAGACCCTGTCAAGACAAAGGCGGTCTGACTCACCAGATATATCAACGGGTCGAGCGCCGTCCTCAGGCTCTCTGTAAACGTCGGCTCGAAACCGTCCTCTGTCTCCTGCATGGTTCCCAGCATCGCGGCGTTAAAACTGTTGTAGTTCTCCGACGGCGAAAAGTTGGAGACTACAGAGATAAACCGCTGCCTTTTTTCCTCCACGATCTCTCTTTGAGACCTATCCTTCTCTCCCATATCAACGCCAGGCCTTCCCTCGACCGCTGCCCCTTCTGACGCGGGTTCTTCATGAGGGTAGATGAACGGTGCTGCTATTCCCGCGATAAAAGGCGTTCCTATGAACGCGATGAGGAGAAGCACTCCGATCATCAATGAACGCCACTGGGACCTGAATACTGTGGAGAGCAGGGTACCCAGGCTGAGGAAAAATGTGATGTACAGAGTGGTTCCCAGCCAGATAAATGAAAGCCTTGAAACTACTTCTATCGAGGGTATCTTGTCCAGCATGAATATGGCGAGGCCTGAAGACACGAGGAACGAGATCAGCAGGGTTAAAGCCACGGTGAAAACACCGGCCACAAGCTTGCCGTTGATTATCTCATCCCTGTAAACCGGGTAGGAAAGCAGCAGCTCCATCGTTCCCGCTTCCCGCTCCTTAGATATAAAGTTGTAGCTGAGGAAAAGCCCGAGCAGGCCTGCGGTCAACGCCAGATTAAACCTGAGCAACGGCTCGAATATTTCAATGAGTGAAGGCATCTCCGGCTGCTGACCGTAGATACTGCTTCCCTCGCCAAAGTTGTCGATCTGTGTCTGATAGTTATCGATGCCGATGTAGACCGATGCCAGCGACAGCACCAGAAACAGCCCAAGGACTATCAGAAACCTTCTGCTTGAAAAACTGTCCTCCAGCTCTTTTCTCCCGACGTCCCAGAGATCCCCCATTGTTTCACCTCGTCAGCTCCAGGTAAAGAGATTCAAGGCTTGAGGCCTCACTTGAAAACTCTTCAAGGCCTGCGTTAGAGTTAACGATTTGTTGAACGATTTTAGTATAATCATCGGCCTCTACCTCAAAATGTTTTCCATCCCTCTCGAACTCGTATTTTTCCAGTGTTTCCGCTGCTTCACCAGGGTTTTCAACTTTTAACTGGATTTTACCGGATGAACCGGTTTTCTCGGTAAGCTCTTCTTTGGTGCCTGAGGCCTTTATGACTCCCTTCGTCAATATACCGAACCTGTCGCAGAGTGGGGATATCTCCCCTGTGATATGTGAGGATATTATAACAGTCATGTCTCTCTCCTGGTTTATCTTCTCCACCTGTTTCCTGAAACTGTTCTTCCCCTCGGGATCGAGGCCTGTCGTCGGCTCGTCGAATATAGCGATCTCCGGTTCTTTTATCAAGGCCTGGGCGATTCCCAGTCTTTTCTTCATGCCTGTGGAGTAGTCGCCGACTTTTCTATCCCTGTCCTCTTCAAGATCCACAAGCTGTAGAAGGCCTTCTATATCAGGTTCCTTGTCGGCGAGCCGCGAAAGGTACTGGAGGTTCTCCACCGCTGTCATACTATCATAAAAACTTATATCCGAGGGGAGGTAGCCGACCACGCGTTTAACCTGTTTTCCATCCGTGGATCTACCGTTAATTCTTATCTCGCCAGAGTCCTCTTTCAGGAGGCCTGTCATGATCTGGAACAAAGTGGTTTTTCCCGCGCCGTTAGGCCCTAAAAGCCCGTAAATCTCGCCTTTCTCCACAGCCAGGTTGACGCCTTTGAGTACCCTGTGTTTCCCATAGCTTTTCTCAACGTTTTCGAGTTCGACGACAGCCATCTACTACCGCCTCCCGAACCTTCTGTAAACAGCGATCAGTGACCCGATGCTGAGCACCATTATCACGATGCCGACGTATCTCATCATGCTCTGCTCGTATACATTTACACGGACCTGGCCGGTTTCCGCCTCAACCTCGCTGGAAACCGCTTGAATATCGACGAAGTGATCGCCGGGTTCAACTCCTTCGGGAGGCCTCAGCTCCACGACGAATCTCTCGCTGTCATACCCCTCCATCGAGTCAACAACCTGAGGAGTGACCTCTGACTCCCAGTCTTCAGGAGCCTCGACATCGAGCCTCACATCTGTAAGGCCTGGCGCGTCCGAACCGTCGCGTATCCCCGTCCCGGATTCTCTGTTCGAAACCCTTACCGGTATGTTGACTGTTTCACCTGATGAAGTCCTGACAAAGGTCTCCTGAATATCCTGGTTGATCTCTGGATCCGGGTTTTTCACTCCTCTAACATCAAGAACAACGGTCTCCTCTGCCCGGCTCTCATCCTCAGCTATAAGAGAAAGGTTCCGGGTCCCGACCTCCGCGGATTCAGGCACTTCTATCTCAGCTGAAATACTGACTGACTCTCCGCTTCCAACCTCTACAGAAGTAACGTTGAAACCCTGATAACCGAAAGAGGCCTCGAGATCCCTGGAATCGGTCGAAAGATTGTAATCCTCGTCGATGATGCCTGTGTTCTCAAGCTCAAGGTTGAGAGAAAGGGTCTCGCCTTTCGCGATGTAGACCTTGCTCGGCGCATCGGATTCAAGCTCGGAAGACGCAAAGATCTGGTTCTCTGAATCCACAAGAATACTTAGAAACAGGCCTTCATCGTCGGCATCAATCTCCTCCAAGGTAAAGTTCAGGCCTTCAGTAACGTTCATTTTCTCTCCAACAGAGCTGTAGATATTATCACTCTCCAGACTGTGAAGTATGTGTACGGAGTCGTCGCGTTTCTCACCGACTTTCAGCCGCTGATCCCCGGTCGCGTCGCTAAACTCAAAACGGTAATCGCCGAGAGAGGCCTCCTCATTCAGGTAGAGATCAAATGACTGAGTATAGGTCTGCGAGGCTGCAAGGCCTGTAAAAAGTAAAACACCGGTTAAAACGATTAAAGTCTTCTTTCCCATACTGAAGCTTGAACAGGCCTGATTTAAAAGCGCTGTGTGATTATTCGGATCCAGTCTAACAAAAACGTATAAATCTTTGCATACATCCCGGAGATATGAGCCAGGACCAAATTTACAGTCTGCTGAGCAGAGATGTGGAGGCCTTTTCCTCCGAACTTGGAAAGTCTATACCTATTTTTTCTACAGCAGTGGGCTACACAGCGGGGCGGATTGACAGCGCCGACATGACACCTGCAGAGATCAAGGAAAATATGCCGGAGTACAGTTTTGAAGATGTTGTTCTTAATCCTTTTGAGCTGGGCTACGGTTTAGGCCTTGAAAGAGAGGCGGAGAGACTGGATACCGGGGACTTCCTCTAATCCGTGAAGTAGTAGTTGAGCAGGAAGACCGTGGTGAAAGCCGTGAACGCCATCATAGGCACCGTGATATAGTCGAAGAAGTAGGTGTACTGTGTTTCGCAGCTTACCTGCGTAACGCTACAGCCCACGGACTGGAAGGCCTCGATCCTCTGCACCACGTAATGGTAAAGCGAAAGGCCTGAACCTGTGAGAGTCAACGGCAGAATATAATCCCTGACATCGTCTTTCTCCAGAATGACTGCTACACCCGCTACAAAAACAAGCGGGTACATCAATGTTCTCTGGTACCAGCAGAGCCTGCATGGCTCCCAGCCCAGAACCTCGGAAAAGTAGAGGCTGCCAAAAGTCGCCGCCGAGACTATGAGAAGCGAGGCCTCCCTGTAGTACTTTTTCAAAACTTTTGAGGCCTTCAGGCCGTAGTTTTCAATTTTTTTATTTCCAGAGAATCTGTAGAAGGTGTAGATTACAAGACCCGCTATCCAGGAAAGGTTCAGCAGAAGCGTCAGGTAGGACAGGCCTTTCTGGACGAGGGACATACCCGGTCTTTCTCGACCATCTTTTTGAATCCTTACCGTTCAACAAAGTACATGGAAAACATAGTTGAAAGATTCACACTCCTGTGGGAAAGCTACGGTATGCATCTTGTTCTCGGTGTATCGATTTTCATCGCTGCGTTCTCTATAGGCTACTTCTACTATCCCGGAGATGGCTACAGTTCAAACTTTGATGTCCAAGTTGATGCGGATAACCCTGAGGAGACCGTGAGTTTTGACGGTAAGAACGCGACTCTCGGCTACAACAGTTCAGGCCCTGAATACGTGAAGATTGAGAACAGGACCCGCCGGATAGATCTTGAAGGCCGGCAGAACGATATATTCGCTGCTGATGGAGAGGTCTACATGTTCTACTTTGAATCCGCCGGCGACTACCTCAGGCTCTTAAGGATTGAAAGGCTATGACCACGGGGCGAACTCCGGGTCGATCATCCTCTCCTCTCCACGTATAGAATTGATTTTTTCGATGTCTTCCTCATCAAGCTCCAGTTTCCGGATCTTGAGATTGTCTTCTATATGTTCCTCGGTTGAGGCCTTTGGAATAGGTGTCGCGCCTTTCTCCATTATCCACGCAAGGGAGACCTGAGCCTCTGAGACGCCGTGTTTTTCCGCGACCTCCTGGATTTCTTTGATGTTGAAGACCTCTCCTCTCGCCAACGGAGAGTAAGCTACTGCTTCAACACCGTTTTCCTCACAGAATTCTCTGATCTCGTGTTGAGGCAGGAGGGGATGCATCTCGATCTGGTTGGCGTAGACATCTACATGATCCAGAGCTTCTTCAATCTGCGGTACCTCAAAGTTGCTGACTCCGATATTCTTTACCAGGCCTTTCTGCTTCAATGACTGCAAGGCCTCCAACGTTTCTTTTCCCTGGTAGTCGCCGGAAGGCCAGTGAATATACATCAGGTCGACGTATTCGGTTCCAAGTTTCTGAAGCGACTCCTCCGTGCTGGAGACCACGTTACTCGGCATAAGATTAGAGGTCCAGACCTTTGACGCCAGGAAGATATCCTCTCTGTCAACATTCGAGGCCTTTATTCCTACTCCAACGTGTTCCTCGTTGTCGTAGGCCTGGGCCGTGTCGATATGCCGGTAGCCTATGTTGAGGGCGTGTTCAACGGATTTTCTGCATTGGTCGCCGGTGTTCTGCCATGTACCGAGTCCGAGTTCCATGGTTAACCTTTATTTCCGGAGACACTAAAATTTACTGCATGGATCCAGAGGGAATATTCGAAGAGATAGATGAGGCCGAGGAAAAGATCGAGAAGCTGAAAGACCAGAGAAGAAAGCTGATCGAGGCCAATAAAACACTTCTAAACCTTGTAGAGAGGATGGAGTCAAGGATTGACGTTGAAGACGATGGATTCGAGTACAGCTTTGAGGAGGGCTGGAACAGCTCTGATATAATGCATGGTTTAAAGATCGAGCCTAATGAGTACTCAGAGGAAGAGCTGGAACGCCAGATAGACGAGATTGTAAAGACAGTCAACAACCTGGAAAACCATTAAATTGGAGCGAAAAAATAATTTTACTATAGGTGAATAAGAACAATGGCGGAACAAGAAGATCAACAGGAAGAAGACCAGGAAACGTATGAATGCCCTGTCTGCGGCGAAGAGTTCGACACGGAGTCAGGCCTCAACATCCACGAAGGCCAGATACACCAGGAGAAACAGATCGACGAACTCGAAGATCTGGTGGACAGCTTTGAAGAAGAGACAGAAAAAGCCCTGGACCTCAAAAAGGAGAAGGAATCACTGAAGCAGCGTGTCAGAAGCCTGAGAGAGGAGAAGGAAGAGCTTGAAGAGACGGTTGAAGACCTGCAGGATACCAAGAAAAAACTGAAGAAAGGCATCAAGGAAAAAGACGAGAAAGTCGACGACCTCAAGTCCAAGGTCACACACCTCAAAGACGACAAGGAAGACCTCAAGTCTGACAAGGACTCGATGCAGAGAAAGATCGAACAGCTTGAGGACGAAAGAGAATCCCTGCAGGACTCGCTGGAAAAGACAGAGGAGCTTATGATCAAGCTCAAGCACCAGGTACAGGAGTTCAACGAGGAAATCGAAGAATAGGCCTCAAAAGGCCTTTATCCTTGTTTTTCAAATTTTTCTATCTCCAGCTGCTCAACCAAGACTTCTTCAACCTTCAAAAGCCTTCCAAGATCGACGTCCCGGGGCATATACCTGTCAGCGGAGCCCGAATCATTTCTTGGCTCGATCACTCCGAGTTCCGAAAGCATTTTGAGGGAAGAACCTGCAGCAGGAACGCTTAAAGGAAACTCGTCCGCCAGACGCGAAGCATTAAACGAAAGGCCTTGATTCTCCGAGTAATAACGCAGTGCAGCCTTCACAACGTAGAAATTCGATTTAAAACCGTTGAACTGCCGCTCATTCAGATCCTTCAGCCTCGCCAACTCCTTCCGCAGATCCTCCATAAAGACCAGTTAACTCAAAGACTTATTTATCCGGTTCAACCGGAGGAAAAGCCACATCCGGGATTTGAACCCGGGGCCTCGTCCTATTCATTGACCGATTCCATTTTCAAAGGCATTCCTTGAATGCCTTATTGCGTGTCGACCTGAGCGTAACCAGTCGTACCAAGGACGCGCTCTACCGCTGAGCTAATGCGGCCTTCTACAGATACAGTTGAGGCCTATTTTCTTAAACCTCTCCTATAAAGAGGTGAGGCCTATCCTTATCGGAGGAATTATAGAGCCGACCATTTTTCGCTTAATGCCTTTCTCTATACGACCCAAAGATTTACAGGCCTTCACGCAGAAAAAACAGTTATGGAGTACGAGAAAGTTGAACCTCCGAAAGCCGATAAAATTGAAGGCCTCGAAGCCTCTTCCAACCCGGTTATACCGTTCATCCAGGGAGATGGCATCGGAAAAGACGTGATGCCGGCCGCCAGAAAAGTCCTTGAAAAAGCAGCGGAGGAGACAGGAAGGAACATTGAGTGGATGCGGCTTTACGCGGGAGAATCCGCCCGCGAAAAGTATGGGGAGAACCTTCCCCGGGAAACCATTGAAGCGATCAAAGAGTTTAATGTTGCGTTGAAAGGGCCTTTGACTACTCCGGTCGGCAGCGGCTTCCGTTCTCTGAACGTTGCATTGAGGAAGAAACTGGATCTATACGTTAACGTCCGTCCCACGTTCCATCTTGAAGGAGTTCCCTCTCCAGTCAAAAACCCGGAGAAAATGGATATGGTAACTTTCAGAGAAAACACGGAGGACGTCTACGCCGGGATTGAATGGGAGGCAGGAACTTCAGAAGTTGAAAAGGTCCGCGGCTTTGTCGAAGACGAAATGGGTTTCAACGACACAATCCATAAAGGAGACGTCGGAATCGGCGTCAAACCTGTCAGCGAGTTTGGAACCAAGCGTCTGGTCAGAAAAGCGATTGAATACGCGGTTGAGAACGACCGGGAATCAGTTACGCTGGTTCACAAAGGCAATATCATGAAGTTCACTGAGGGAGCTTTCAAGGACTGGGGGTACGAGGTCGCGGAAGAAGAGTTCCCCGAAGAAACCATAACCGAGGACGAACTCTGGGAGGAACATGATGGTGAAAGGCCGGAGGGGAAGGTTGTTGTGAAGGATAGGATCGCGGACAACATGCTTCAACAGCTTTTGACGAGAACAGAGAATTATGATATAATTGCTACGATGAACCTGAACGGCGACTATCTCAGCGATGCGGCTGGAGCCCAGATAGGCGGTCTTGGGATTGCGCCAGGCGCCAACATCGGCGATAAAAGAATAGTAGCGGAACCTGTCCACGGCTCCGCTCCGAAACACGCAGGGAAGGACAAGGCAAATCCGACCGCGTTAATCCTCTCCGGCTGCATACTGTTTGAACACCTCGGCTGGAAGGATGCCGCAGAAAAAGTCAGAGACGCACTGGAAAAAACTATTTCCGCGAAAAAAGTAACGTATGACCTCCACAGACAGATCGAAGGCGGTGAGGAGCTCTCCACCTCTGAGTTCGCGGAAGAAGTAGTTAAAGAACTCTGATCATCCTGCGAACTGGTCGTTCTTCTTTCTGAGGTGCGAGTAACCGCATTTCCTGCAGGAGGTTTCCTCAGGGTTCTGCGTCTTGTTCTTGGCGTTGCATCTCCTGCAGACGTAGACATTCTTGAAGATGCGTTCCTCGGCTTCCTCGAATTTCTGTGCCATAAACAAGCTGTGAAACTTTAATTTTAAGTACCCTGAACCCAAACCCGGGTATAAATGCTGGAGTACAACTATTTCTTGGCGGAGGCCTTGAGAAGCTTCACAGGGATAAACCCGTGGCTCGACCTCACTGTAATCGGAATGGCGGAGCTGCCCGTACTTCTCATCCCGTTAACCCTCATAGTCCTGTTCCTGAAGAGAGAAAAACTCCGGGAGGACTCGTTCTTCACGTTTTTCGCCACCGTACTCGGCATAGGCCTCTCCTACATAGTTGCACAGGCCTACTACCAGGCCTCGCCGTACATGGTGCATGAAACCCTTCTCGGCACAGGAGTTGAAGACAGTTTCCCAAGTCAGCACGCCGCGACAATGTTCACGTTCGCCATCGCACTTCTCTACAGGAAAAGAAAGAAGACCGGGTATATATTCCTGATCTTAGCGGTACTGAACGGATTGGCGCGTGTAATCGGAGGAGAACACTACCCGCTCGATATAGTGGCTTCAGCAATCATAGGCCTTGTAGCCGTCCTGATACTCGGAAATTTTGGGGAATACATTGAAAAGTTCTCAAGATGGACCGAAAAAGTAGAGAAAAAATTACTGGAAAAACTTCCCTTCAACGAGTCAAAGCTCGACTTCCCTGTCAAGGCCGAAGAGCGCGAATAAGGCGAACAGAGCGAAGAGCTCCGGCCGCGAAAACACGCCTAAAACTCCAAGCACTCCAAGGAAGCCGAGAATGGAAAGGTTGAACTCCATAATGCATTATTTCAGGTCACAGTATAAGTTATTTCCTGTTCTCCCACACTTCTCCCAAAACGGTTTAAAAATGATTCTCTCCAGCTTAAACGTAGGCGATACCAATGAAAGGTGACTACGATCATCTCTCAAAAGAGAGAGGATGCTCAAGCAGATACTCTATCAGGAGAATCTGCGGCGTTCACAGACGGCAAAGTATCAGATAAAATTCAAAACCTTCTAAACAGTTCTAACTCTATCCAAGATTCTCAGGCCGCTTCTTCAAACATCAGTGGCCGTCGCAGCTTTCAGCAGGAAAGCTGCTCGAACAACTTCTTATCAAAAGGAAGTTGTGGTGTTCACCCAGGTTTCGTTCTCAGCAACTCTTGACTCCAAAGGCCGAGTAACTGTACCGGCCAGGATCAGAGACAAACTTGAACTGGAAAAAGGAGGCCGGCTCTCAATCACGGTTGAAACGGTTAAAGTACTGACCCGAGAGGTAGAAGACTTCCAGGAAGCCCTCCAGTTTATCCAGGAACTGGGATCGGTGAAGAGCTTCTCCTTCAGCGATGGAAAGGTCGAGGTGGTTCTCTGTGAGTAACACAGGTGAGTATGTTCATCTATGTCCCTGAGAAAGGTAGAAACGCCGGTATTGCGCTAGAGCAAGAGCTCTCCGAAGAGTTCGATACAGAATTCATACTGGATGTTCTCAACGGTGTTGGCAAGTTGTACGCGAAGAGAGGATTAAACCGTCATTGGGTTGAAAGAGCTGTAGAACGTCTTGAATCAGTGGAATTCAAAGACACAGGAAGAAACTTCCGAAGACCTGTATTCACCAGTGCAGAACTTGAAGATAAAACAGTTGAATCCTATCAGGCAAACCCAGTAAACTCCACCCCGGACGAGTTCTACCAGGGATTCGACCATTTAGTTGAGGAAAATTACTCCACTCAGGAAATCAACAAATCCTTCAATGAAGTCGTAGAAGAAACCGCTGCAGAGAACGGATACCAACTTGTTGAAGTTCTCGGCGACGAAGTGAAATGGGGAGCAATGAATACAGACTTGGAAACAGAGCCTGAAACCGTCCTGATACCTCAGGAATTCCAGTCATTAGGGATAGCAGCTGCAGAAAGATACTGGAACTCCACACCAGACTACTCAACATTCTCCGAATACAGAAGCAATGCAGATGAAGAAGAAATCTTGGCTGAATCCTCTGAAGAAGTCGCAGGCGTATACATGTTTGTCTCAGGAAATACGGCTGAAGAGGCAGGGCTTGAATACGAAGCTGTCAACGGAATGACAAGTAGGCTAGGAAGATTTCAGAGAACGCAAAACCAGTATAAAAACTCGGAAAGAATCTTCCAACAAGAGGCTACACAAAAATGACAGTTGAACTGGAATCTTTGAAGGGGACTTACGACCGTTATCCTGATGAGTGGGCGACGTGGAAGTACTTGATTGAAACAGTGGAGGAAACCGCCTAAGAATTTGGTTTCCGGCCGATCGACCCCCCGAGCATCGAGAGGCAGGAGCTGTGGACGGAGAAAGAAGAGGACTCGGTGACGGACGAGATGTACGCTTTCACCGATAAAGGAGATAAAGAGATTGCGTTGGTGCCGGAGCAGACGCCTACCCGCGCCCGGTTGATGCAGAAGCGGAAAGACCTGAAGACACCGGTCAAATGGTACAACACCTCGAAAAGATGGAGGTACGAAGACGTTACACGGGGAAGAGACCGTGAATTCCTTCAAGGCGACTTCGACATCTTCGGAATAGAATCTGTGGAGGCGGATGCCGAGGTTATCGCTGCTGCAGCGACGGTCTTCCAGAAGCTGGATCTGGATGACCGAGTCGTCTTCAAGATCAGTGACAGGAAGCTGGTGCAGGACTACCTGGAGTTAAACGATGTTTCCTCGCCTGAGGAGGTTATGAAGGTGATTGACGGCGAGGAGAAAATGTCTCGAGAAGAATTCCTGGAGGAGCTGGAGGAGATCGGGCTTGAACAGGAGGAGATCAGGAAGGTCGACGAGATCAAGGATATTTCCGGCGGCTTCGACGCTCAGCTGGACGAGCTGGAGAAGATCGCTCCCACAGAGCTTGAAGGAAGAATCGACAGGATGAGAGAGTTGAGAGACGCGCTCGACGCCTACAACGTCCTTGACATGTGCCGTTTCGACCTCTCGATTGTCAGGGGCCTCGCATACTATACAGGCCTGGTCTTTGAAGCCTTCGACTCGGAAGGAGAGTTGAGAGCGTTGTTCGGCGGCGGCCGTTACGATGAACTGGTTGGAGAGTACGGCGACCGAGAAGTTCCTGCTGTAGGATTCGCTTTCGGTTACTCGCCTGTCATCGAACTGCTGAAGAAGGAGGACCGGTACCCTCTGAAAGAAGTTGAGACAGATGTCTACGTTCTGACAGTCTCTGAATCCGTGAGAGAGATCGGCCTCGACTATGCAACCAGGTTGCGTGAGAAAGGCCTATCTGTGGAAACAGATCTGGCTGGAAGAAGCTTCGGCCAACAACTTGGTTATGCTGATGAGATGAACGCGAAACGTGTTTTGATTGTTGGAGAGCAGGACTTGGAGAACGATGAGGTTACGATGAAGCACATGGATTCAGGCGAGGAAGAGAAGCTTGACAGGGATGAAGTAGTTGAGCATCTGGAAAGCGAGGACTTCCTATAATTTCTCTTTTAGTTCTTCTTTTACCTGGTAGAAGTCTTCGGAGAGTTCCATGTTGAAGCTTTCTGCTACCTCCTCTACATCTTTCGCCGCCTCTATTGCTTTTTTCGGATCTAAGGCATCTCCTACAATTGATTTAGGGCTGGAAGACACTACTTTTTCCATGTATATGAGGACTATGTCTTCAAGTGTTCCATCGGTTTCCTTTGCGTACCCCATAAGGCCTTCGATCCCTTCACCTGTGCCGTAGAAATGTTCAACCGCCTCAACATAGTTTTCAGGTTCTCCAGCTTCAGGATCGTCTGCCATAGGTACAGGAGTTATATAAAACCTTAAATCTTTTCGGAGCCCGGGTTCTCAAGGCCTCTATTCTCTTTAAGGCAGTCAGAGCTCGGGGAATTCGTAGTCTTTTTCTTCTATAAAGTTGGCGAGTTCATCGTTGTTCTCATTTAGCTGTTTTACGCGTGAGGCCTCTTCCCTGATGTCTTCGGCTTCTGCTTCCACATTTATATCGTATTTTTTCTCGAGTTTTTCTCTCATCCTGGGAAGATGTTTTGCCTCTTCTATACATTCTTCGAGCTCGAGCTCCGCGTACATCAGGTACAGTTTTATCTTTTCAACCTGCTGCACCTGTTTCCTGAGATCTGTCAGGTTCGGATCTTTTCCCTAACGCATCTCCCGGGCTATAACATTTAGAGACGTTTTAACCTCTTTCTCCGTGCGTGAAAGGCTCAAGGCATTGTTCTTGTTCTCAGTGGTTTCCACTGATTCTACTACTTTCTTCCCAAACTCTTTCCGTCTCTTTATATTTGCTCTAAGGGATGAAGTAGTCTCTGCGCTGGCTGAACTCAACGTTTTCAAACTTTTCCAGCCTTTTCAGCGTTTTTTCGTTCATAATTTAACCGACTCTCCTATGGATTTAACTTTTTACAAACTCCTGTAGGTTGCGCTGCTGCTCCTCTTCCTCTATGTAGAAGTTGTACTCTCTGACAATCCACCGGGTCAGAAGGTTGACAACCGAGTCTATCTCACGGTCCTTCAAAGGCCTTCCAGCCGGAATCCTGTGGGCCCGGGAGAGCTCTTTCCTGGAGGAGGCCCTGCACGCATGCATAGCCTTGTATACCGGGTTTCCGGCGCTCGGGGTCTGGAGGCCGTCGTTTCCGGGCTGTTCCCGGAGCTTCTTTTCCACAATATTTTTTACCTGTTTTTTGATGCCGGGTACGCCGAGCTCCCTGATAAGGCCTATGTCTCTTTCCTCGAGGCGTGGCATCTCCTCGCCTCTTCCCGGAAGCTCGAGCCGTCTCATAACGTGGTCTGGTAGTTTGAATGTTAAAACAGTATTTAAAAATCATTCTGTCGTTGGTGGTTATGCCCTACAGGATAGGCCTCGTCGGTAAGCCAAGCGTCGGAAAATCCACGTTTTTCAACGCCGCCACCATGAACACTGTTGACGAAGCCAGCTATCCTTTCACAACTATCGAGCCTTCAGTAGGAGAGGCCTATGTACGGGTTGAAGACGCCGCGCCCGACTTCGGTGAAACTCCGGATCCCCGTGTAGGTTACTACCATGATGGTACGCGTTACGTGCCTGTGAAGATTGTGGATGTGGCTGGCCTGGTTCCCGGGGCGCATGAGGGGAAAGGCCTTGGCAACAAGTTTTTAACGGATCTGAACGAGGCCGATGTTCTCGTGCATGTCGTGGATTTTTCAGGGGAGACCGATGAGGAAGGAGAACCAACGGAGGGACACGACCCGAGAAAGGATATCGATTTCCTGGAGAACGAGCTTGACCAGTGGTACCTCGATATCCTGAGGAAAGGTATTGAAAGATTCAGTAACAAGAGACAGCAGAAGGATGTAAAGCTTGAAGAAGAGTTGGCGGAGCAGATGTCCGCCTTCAAAGTCGATAAAAACCAGATAAAAAAACTGATCCTGCGTCAAGGCCTTGAACTTGATCCTGAGGCCTGGGACGATGAAGACGAGTTAGGCCTGTCGAGAGAGATAAGGAAAGAGACCAAGCCGATCGTTGTGGCCGCGAACAAGATGGATAAAGAAGAGTCGCAGCAAAACTTTGAGGAGATATTAAAAGACGAGGAATACGATCACATCGAGTTCATCCCCTGCAGTGCCCACGCTGAAAAGGCCTTGAAAAACGCCGATGAGAAAGGCCTGATCGAGTACTGGCCCGGAGACCAAGAATTCGAGATCCTGAAGGAGGAAGAGATCACCGGACAACAGAAAAAAGCTCTGAAAGACATAAGAGAGTTTATCGAGGAATACGGAGGTACAGGAGTCCAGAAAGTGCTGGAGAAAGCGCTTTTCGAAGAACTTGGAGTTATAGCAGTCTTTCCCGGGGGAGCGGACGGTCTCGGCGACA
>JBKHHG010000009.1:0-22681 GCA_046539225.1 Candidatus Nanohaloarchaea archaeon | reverse complement strand
TCGGGATGCGTCTCTGCGTTCGGGTTTATACCCACTAAAGCGATGCTTGAGAACTCTTCCACCAGTTTTTCCAGTTCTTCGGTCTGGGCCTTGACGTATGGACAGTGGTTGCACATGAAAACTACAAGGACGCCGTCAAAATTGTCCAGGTCTGTCAGCGCTACTTCTTCACCGCTGTAGCTTTCAAGTTCAAATCCTGGGGCCTCCTCGCCGTTTTCAAGTTCCGAGTCGGACTGTTCAAGGCTCATGTAAAGCTATTTTTTCTCGAGGTATAAAAGCAGGAGGCCTGCTGTAATGTAGAAAAGGCCTGTGGACAGGATCTCAGGGTTGAAAGGGTTTTGGATCAAAAGGTAGAGGCCGTTGATGTAGCCGGCTCCGAGCAGCAGGCCTGAACCTGTTCTGACTGTGTTGTAGCCTTTGAAGTTCTTGACGCCGGTGAAGAATTTTTCAATTAGGGTCGGCACCCCGGATAACGCGACTGCGGCGATGGAGAGCGGGTTTGAGGAAAAAATGAGGTAGAGGCCTGCGAGTATTCCCGGGTAGATCCCTGTGCATCTTGAGCAGAGATGCTCTCCTCTGACTTTGTAACACCGGTAAAGCTCTTCGTCTCTGTGGTGGGAAAGCAGGTGTCTCCGTGTCTCTTTCAGGCCTTTCCTAAACTCTTCAGTTCTCGACGTACTTTGCATTGAACTCTTCATCGCTCTTTGTAAGGTAAATTAGGCCTTCTATAAACCCTATTAGGCCTGGAATCCCTGTCCAGAAGAAGCACAGGTAAAGTATTCCGAGGCCTGTGTTCCCAAGGTAGAACTTGTGGGCTCCAAAGCTTCCGAGAAGCAGAGCGAAGATTCCAGCTGTTAGACGGTCTTTACTTCCGCTTCCAGAACCGGAGCTTTGTCTTACCCCGCATTCCGGGCATATTTCCGCTTCTTTTTTGATTATCTCTCCGCAGCTGCTGCAGTACTGTTCGTCAGGTCCTGGCTCATCTTCTGCCATAACTTAAGCAGGGTCTCCGAAGTTAAAAAACTATCTCAGGAAGATCAAAATTTAAACCGGGGAGACTAAACACCTGTTATGAGAGAACATCCTGACTCCCCGATCTTCCGGGACGGGAACCTTCTGATCCTTGCGTATGATCACGGCCTTGAACACGGCCCAACAAACTTTGATCCTAACCCGGAGAGCGCAGACCCGGAGCATATCTTTGAGACAGCAACCCACGACGCAGTCACCGCCCTCGCCCTGCAGAAAGGCCTGGCAGAATCCTACCGGAGATGGGAGAAACAGTACGAAAAGGCCTCACAACTTGAGAAAGCACCCTTACTTGTCAAACTCAACGGCAACTCCGGTCTTGGAAGCAGAACGGACTACTACAGCCCCAAGCAGTGCAGCGTGGAGTACGCAGTCGAAGAACTTGGAGCAGAAGCAGTAGGATATACAATCTATGCCGGAAGCGACTTTGAAGACAAAATGTGGAAAGAATTCAGGCAGGTACAGGAAAAAGCCCGGAAATACGATGTTCCTGTAGTTATGTGGGCCTATCCCCGCGGCCACGGCATAGATCAAAACCCTGACTACAGCGGACAGAAAGACACCGATGTAATAGCCTATGCAGCAAGATTAGGCCTTGAACTTGGGGCTGACGTTGTAAAATGCAAGTATCCAGGATCAAAAAAAGAAACAGAAAAAGTGCTGCGTAACACAGGAGATATGAAGTTTGTCATGAGTGGTGGATCAAAGAGGAGCGACGAAAAGTTTCTACAAGACGTAGAGGCCTCTTTATCGGCAGGAGGCAACGGTTTAGCTGTTGGAAGAAACGTCTTCCAGCGAAAAGAACCTGGAAAAATACTTGATAAACTTGAAGAAGTAATTTACTGAGTTTATACCTAATTAAGAGGCCCTGAAATATTTTTTCATTCCTGTTTTACTTTATTGAAGGCCTTTTTTCGGGCAAAGTTTTTAAAAAAGTTTTTCCCAGTTAATACGTGTCTCAGGCCCAACAGAAAGAAGCAGCAAACGAAGGAGTCTCTGGAGAGTCTCCAGAGCCGTTAGAGGCCTCTGCTTCTACTGTAAAAGTTGATCCAGATTTAAGCATTGATTACGTTAACGCTGAAGGCCTTATGGAGACTGAAAGTGTTTTTAGGCCTGATGAAAAGCGTTTGAATCGGTTGTCGGAGGCTTCTGATCGAAGCATTTATGCTGGCCCTGAAGAATCCGCCGAAATACTTGAGCATTACATTGGACAGTTTTTCAGCGGCGATCTGGACGAGGTTATTCCTTTAAGGATTAGAGAGGATGGTCTGTTAAGCGATGTAAATGATATGGATGGCGTTGCGGTCTTGAGGGTTGATTATCTTGAAGAAGGCTATGAGAATCAGTATCTTGACCGGGAAAACGGTAAAGTCAGCAGAGAAGTTGTGGAGTTGCTTGATGAGGGCGTTGAGCCTGGTGGGGCCTACTTGAGGTATTTTGACGATGGTGAAGGTTCGGGTAGGCTGGTAGTTGGAAGTTGAGGCAACCTTAAAGATTTAAGGCGGCTTTGCTAAGTTTTCAGTATGGCACAGGCGGATTCAGGACCGGCTGAAGATAATCCGGATGTAGAGGAAGATGTTTATTCTTCTGGCAGTGTGGATATAGATTCGCGGCTGGTTGAAGGCCTTGGAATTGATGAGTACGATGATGTAGAGCTTTACTCTATGCCTGGAGATGTTTCTGGCTCGGCTGATCTCCATGTTCTTGATCCGGGCGTCGATCACGAAGATACGGCGTTAAAAAAGTTTGCGGCTCTTTTCTCCGATTCTGACCTTCTTGTTCCCTACTCTAACTACTATGGTGTCGCTATCTCTATACCGAGTGATACAGGGTTTCAGGCCGATAAACATCTGAATGCTCGATGGGGCTGCGTCGAAGATGAACGCGATAAATACTTCCTGGTGTCAGATGATTAGCTGAAGTAGTCCATAATGTTTTCCCGGTCAAAGTAGTTTTCCTCTCCAACCTGTTCTTTGAGGAGGCCTGCGGTCTTCTTCCCGATCAGTTTCTTCAGTTTCTCGAAGTTCACCTGTTTAATGTCTTTCTTCGACCTGATGCCGTGATCGTAGAGTTTTCTGGCTCTTACTCTGCCGATCTGATCGTATTTTACCAGGCCTAAAAGTTCTTCGTCGATGCCATGTTTGAGGCGGATCCGAAGTTTTTCAAGCTCGTTGTCGACTTCAAGGCCTTTCATTCTCGCCAGTTCCTTGCTCGAGTAGAGAAGCCAGTCAGCGTTCTGAATCTTTGCTCGAATGCCTCCTGGAGCGGTTCCGAACTCGTTCATGATCTCCTCTTCGTCCATCTCGCTGATCCAGGCGTTCATCATCATCGCGGTCTTCATCGAATCCATGAACGTCTCGTATTCCACATCCCACTCCTGCGGAATATCTTCCAAAAGGTAGGGCTCTGCGTCCATCAACATTTTCTCGTACTCGTTCCACTCCTTGTCCTTCACGTTAAGCGACCGGATCTCCGAAGTCCTTGAAAGCAGAAACAGGTAGGAGATATCTCGTGTCTCGGTTCCAGAGGCCTTTTCAAGGCCCTGAATAATGAGGTGCGCGGAGTCAGGGTCGATGTAGAGATCGCTGACCTTTCTGCCGATCTCCGTGGCTTCAAACTCTTCCTTGTCAACGAATCCATAACTTTCAAGCGTGTCAACAACTCTCTCAATCTTCTCCCTGACCGACATCATATCCCCGAACTGGTGGGCGTAAAAAGTCTCTTTGTAGAAGTCAAGAAGATCATCCATGTTCGAGCAAAACTTTGACGCGATCAAAGCCAAGGTATGCATCCTGAGAACCGGTTCCACATTCAACTTGGACTGAATTCTCTCCGCCTCGCCGAGAATATACCTTTCAAGAATATCCTGCTTCATCCCCGGCTGTTTAGCAATACTGATCGCCTCACCTCTGTCATCGTAGCTAGGCCTCCCAGCACGACCAGTCATCTGTTCATACTCCAGAACAGGAATAAAATCCATTCCGTTCCCGGTATAACGCTTTAAATCCCGTATAACAACTCTAAAAGCCGGAAGATTCACCCCTGCAGCCAGAGTCGGAGTAGCAGAAATATTACGGATCAATCCTTTCTTGAAGGCCTCTTCCACGGCCTTTCGCTGTTGACTGACGAGGCCTGCGTGGTGAAAAGCCGCACCATTCTTCACGTTTTTCGCTAATCTTTTGCACTGGGAAGTTGGGGATCCCAGGGCGTTCAGTATCTCTTCAGAGTACTCCTCGAGCTTTTTTTTCTCATCCCGGGAAAGATCGTCCTCCACTATCTTTGCGGCTCTGTCTGACTCTTTTTCAGAGCCTTTTCTCGAGTTGCAGAAGGTGATGGCCTGTTTATCCATCTCCAAGGTGTCTCTCAGTATGTTTTCTGTGCCGCGGTCCTCGCCGTAGCCCATCTCCTCTTTTTCTGACTCTGAGGCCTCTTCCTCTCTCTTCTTGACGTCTGCGCCGGTGCTCCAGCCCTCAGGGGTCTCCAGTTCGGATTTTGACTCTACATCTTCATCAGAGTAAAACTCTACCTCGCTGTTCCAGTAAACTCCGTGCTTCAGTTCTACAGGCCTGTAATCCGATTTTACAAGCGAGGCCTCCAGCCAGTCCGCCATCTCTGAAGCGTTGGAGATAGTTGCGGAGAGGCCTAAAAGCTGGAAATCCAGTAATTCCCTTAACCGGGTTAAAGTGACTTCAAGGGTTGGACCCCTGTTTTCGGAGGTGAGAAGATGTATTTCGTCCACCACGACCAGGCCTATGTCGTGGATCCAGCTCGGGTTATGCCTTAACATGGAGTCCATCTTCTCGCTCGTCACAATCACTATATCCGCTGAATCGAGGTACTCGCCCGCATCATCGCTGTTTCCTACGCTCATCTTCACGTTCAAGTTCTCGTATCTCTCGGAAAAATCCTCGTACTTTTCAGAAGCTAAGGCCTTCAAAGGAACGATGTAGATCGCGGTCTTCCCCTTTTCGACAGCTTCCTTCGCCACCGCTAACTCTGCGATAAGAGTCTTGCCGGAAGCTGTAGGAGACGCCACAATCAAATCCTCGCCATCCATCAAACCTTTCTCCACTGCCTGTCTCTGAGGAGGATTCAACTCGGTAATACCTTCCTCGATGTACTTCTGCTTCAGGCCTTCAGGTATACTCAGGTCCGAAACTTTCACACCAGACAATTAAATGGAATTCTTTTATCATTCAGCTATCTTTCAACGTACTCCTTCCGCCTCATTACGATACCGTGTTCAGGATGCTCAAGACAGTTCAAACTTTTCCACTCTACATACTTCTCAAAACCAGGCCTGAAAGACTTAACCCGGCTGCGATCATAGAAAAAATCCATTCGAGCCTCCTGAAGCCCCGAATCCTCAAGTTCGTCGGCCTTGACAACTTCATCGACCAGACATGACGGGCAGTAAGCCTCGCGGAAAAAACCTTCCTCTTTCTGCTCAATGAAATCCTTTGAATCAAGAAAATAGCTGTTCCGATCCCTGTAATCCCTTGAACCAGCTACAAATACTTTAACCTCCTCTAGGCTTTCAAAAGAACCGTGAAAACTACTTTCTCCTTCAAGGCCTCCCCGCAGAATCTCCGCCAGGCTATCCCAGCCATCTACTCTGACAATATCCTGTCCAGGACTTTTTCTGCGGTCTGAAACTTTTTCAGGAAGCTGATCAGCCATTAAACAGTAGATAATCAGGTTTCAAAAGTTAAAAACCTTTTACCAGGGTTTAAGGCCTTCAAAACTCTACACAGAGGTTTAAAGAGCTTTTACTACCGCCAATAAATAAAGCTTAGACATAGTTTAACTTATGGAAACCAATAAAAAAGTCGGTGGCTCGCAGTAAAATATGTGTCTCGTGGCGGGGGAGGTAGAAATAGTAGTAAAAGGCCTCAGGCCTTTGAAAAATACAGCTATCATTTTCTATCCTTCATATTCTTCTCCAAAAACCTTCAAAAATAAAGTATCGGAAAACGACCGGAGGTGACAATAAATGAAGAAACACGTGAAAAAAGCGCTCGAACACGAAGTCGAACTCCTTGGAAGAAGCGTTTCAGTACTTGTCATAGCAGGCCTACTCATCGTAGGAGGCGCATCAGCAGCACTCCTCAGTAGCTTCGGAACATTAGAAGGAGAAGCAACAGTAACAGATAAGGCTGTAACAGTTGAGGGTCCATCTTCAGTGAGCTATGATGGAAATCTGGATGTAGGTCAGACCACTGTCGATTCTTTCACTGTCAACAGCCAGACATCTGAGACAGAAGTAGACTATGGACTCAACCTTGAGAGAGAAGCAAATGGCGGTGATTCAGGAAATATGAATGGGGTAGATACAACAGTCTATTCTGCTAGCGGCCAAGAGACAGGTCAGTTCGTCTACAATATTGACAGCTCAGACGCCGGTAATGTAACGGTGGATTACGATGTAGAAAATGGTGAAGTAGTGATTGAAGGGTCTATCGAAGATAGAGATCTTCCTCCAAATGACGATGAGTATCAAGTCATTTTCATGATGGATCAAGATAGAGATGGAACTCCAGATGCTCAGATGGACTTCAACAGAAAAGACAGTCAAGGAGGAGAATAGCAATACAGAGAACTTGAAAACGGTGAATGGAGTAGCTGGACTTCTGCCAGTAATGAGGACGGAATTTCAGGTAACTTCGTGGACTTTAATCAGCTAAACTGGGGAGGAACTAGTGATGTCGAATATACAATCACTATAGATGAAGATAGAGTTGGAAAAGGAGTTAGGTTCTTCCTAAACGATCAAGATCATAAAGATGCTCCAAGAGAAAGTGAAGGAGCTCCAGCGGAGAACTACTATTATCCTGTCAATCCAAGCGATAAATGGACTGATTCAAGTCAGTATCACGAATACAGATTAGTTGATGGAGAGATTATCTCTGGTGATGAGAGCACCGTAGAGACAGTTCAGCCTGATCAGTCTAACTCCTACGTAATGGTCAATGAATGGGCTATCAACCTTGATCCTTCCTACGATTACAGCGTTGACGCCGAAGTTAACGCTGATTATGATCAGGAGAGACAGGTCGATCCTGAGGAATAGATTTCACATTCACTCTTCCATTTTATTTTTAGGAAGGGGATTTGAGCAGGCCTTTAGTTGATAGCTGAGGCCTGTCTTTTACGTATGAAGGCTTTCAAGGTGTCAATGGTTTTGGCAGGGTTGCTTTTAGTTTTAGGTATATCCTCTGCTTCTGTGCTTGATAGTTTTGGTGTTGTCTCAGGTGATGCTGAAGTTGAGGGCCCTACTTTTTATGTTGCCAATGATGAGAGGCTTGTTGAAGGACAGAATTTTGGTTCAGATGATCACTTTACTTATTCAACCGTTGATAAGTCGACTTTAGATTACTATACTCGTGAGGGGCTTCCTGAATCAGATTGGTATCCAATGAATCTCACTTATTACTTGGATGCAGAGCTTGAAACAGATGCTGTTGATTCTACCGATGTGGAGTTGACCTTACGAGGTAAAAGCAGTGATTCATCGTACTCGATATGTACGGGAAAAGTAACTGTAACACCCAAGGATGATAAAGACATTGTAAGCGACTCTTGTGAGGGCATTCTGGATTCGGAAGTTGATGAACTGGAATTGGAGATAAACGTGTTGGCTGATGATGCGGAAATTCAGTACGCTGCGACTGGGGATTCAAAGGTAGAGGTGAGCGCTCAATGAGAAAACTCGTGGTCTTGACGCTGGTATTGATTTTAGGCCTTGGAATGGTTTCAGCCGCGGATTACACTGATTTAGAGGCGGTTGAGGATCCGGATATGGTGGCTGGTGAGACTGGTGAGGCCTTGCTTGAGTTTACGTATGAGGGCGACCATTTTGAAGGTGAGAGGGATCCGTTCGTGTTGAACGTCAGTTTTGACGGTGCGAGAGGGGAGAACTTTGAAGTAGATGGAGAGCTGAGCTTTGAAGAAGGAGGCCTTGAGAAGAACTACTCGCTGGAATGCACCGCAGGAGAGAGGCCTGTTTCCCGCGGAGATGTGGGAGAGTTCTACAGGGGTAAGGCCTCGATGCTGGACGGCTCGGAGGTTCTATGCTTCACCGAGGATGCGATCACTGTCTTGCCGAGCTTCCAGGTCGTTGATGGAGAGGTTGATCTGAACGTTACTCCTGACGTGAAGATGGAGCCGGGCACATACGATGTTGATTACGAGTTTGCAGGGTGGACAGGCCTTCCCGAGTTCGACCCTGTTGTCTCCACGGGCGAAAACGGTGTTATCAACGGCTCAAGCCATGAACTTTTGGAAAACCAGGGGATAGAGATTGTATCCGAGTCCAACGTCGATTTCACAGTGGTAGGCTACAGCTACATCAATGCGGAGACTGACAGGCCTGGAAGCGAAGAGTTCGCCCTCGAGTACTACGAGTTCAGGCCTCACACAGATGTTTCAGGCGTTGCAAGGCTTGAATACGACCAGGAATCGATCGAAAACAGGCAACGCGAGGATCCAAGACTTTACGGCTGCAGTTTCGAGGAACAGGACTGTTCATGGGAGAGAATAGCTCAGGGAGATAACGGAGTCATAGAGTCAGACCTCGAGTTTAAGTATCCGTTGTACGGCGTTTTTACCTCGAATGTAATCGAGGAAGATGTTGTCACAGAAACCGAGACCTCTACCGTTACTGAAACACAGGTCGTCAATCAGACTAAAGATGAAGAAGTCAACGAGTCAGTCAATGAGACTGAGACTGTCGAGGTTCAGAGGCCTACAGCCTTCTTCAGCGTAGAGTATACTGAGCCGGATCCACGGGAGAACGTGAGGTTTGATGCGTCCAACTCTTACTCGCCGGACTCCGAGATTGAGAGCTACGAGTGGAGTTTCGGGGATGAAGGCCCTCAGGCTGTTGAATCATTCGAGGAAGACGAGGTAAACGTTACTTTGACTGTGGAGGACGAGAACGCTGAGGACTCGTACAGCCAGGTGCTCAACTTTGAAACTGCTGCTCAGGAAGAAGAACCTGAAGGTTCAGGCCCTGTAGGAGGCTTTGCCCGGTCGCCTTTTAACCCTCTTGAACTCTGGGATGGCATCGTAGAGTTCTTCGAAGGAATTTTCTAAACCACACGGTTTTCTTCAGGCCTCTCCTCGATATTCTTGATAGTTGTCTCGACTATCCTCTGCTTGGCCTCCCACGTATTAAATGCGGAGTGCGGCGTTACAAGGGCGTCCTCTCTTTCAATCAGCTGTTCATTGGCCTCTATAATCGAGTCCTGGATTTTGGCGTCCTCACGCATCTCATCCTCTTCCTCGAGGACGTCAAGACCCGCGTATTTTACATAATCTTCTTCAAGGGCATCAACCAGTGCTTCAGCCTCTACAAGGCCTCCCCGGGCCGTATTAATCAAGACAGTTCCGTCCATTTCTTCAAACTCTTCGCTTGAAAACATGTGATGGTTTTCCCTGGTTAATGGACAGTGAAGCGATATAATATCCGATTTCTGTATCAAGTCTTCGAGTTCGACGTACATAAAGCCGAGTTCTTCCTCAAGGCCTTCTCTCTCGTACGGATCGTATGCTATTACCTCCATCTCGAATCCTTTCGCTATCTTAATGGCTTTCTGGCCTATCTCACCTGTCCCCACTACTCCAAGCTTTTTATCTTTTAGTTCGAAGCCTTCAAGTCCTTCAAAGCTGAAGTTGTTGCGTGTTCTTTCGTCTGCCTTCCTCAAGTTTCTTGAGAGAAACAGCAGTAACGCGAATGCGTGTTCTGCCACCGTGCTGGACCCATAGTTCGGAACATTGTAGACCTCTATACCGAGCTCCTCGGCTTTTTCAGTATCTATATGGTCGAATCCTGTGGAACGCGTCACCACGGCTTCAGGCCTCAACTCTTCAAGCATCTCGCCGGTTACCTCGGACGAGGCAAAAACCGAGATCACGTCAAAGTCGTGTTCACCACAGTCTACCTCGCCTAAAGGCCTTTCAAAAGTTTCGTATCCTTCCACATCCTCCCATTCCTTCAGGTTAAACCATCCTACATCCATACTGTTCAATAAGGCCGGACAGTTGAAAAAAGAAACTGTAAGAAATCTGCACAAGTATCCTTAACATTTCAACCCGAGAACGCTACTTATGATCTGCTTTGTAGGCCTTATCGTATTCGCGTTTCTCGGCATCTTCTCCGCGGCCTACCGCCATTACACCAGAGAGAATTTACCGTCATGAAAAACAACTGACGGATAAAATGGTTTCAGGCCTTGAAAAACTCGATGTAAAAGTTTTGAATCAGGGAGCAGGCATAGTATCTGTAATACCCGGGTCTATGAGCTGTAATGAGGCCTCAGAGATTTTAAACCGGAGAGGAGTAAAGGTGAGGTCGGGCCAGCACTGCGTACATCCATGGTTCAAGGGAAAAAAGTTTGACTCGACTTTAAGGGCGTCTATGCACCTCTACAATAATGAGGAAGATGTGGAAAAGTTCTTAACCGAGATGAAAAAGGTTTCACTCCTTTAAGGCCTCTGAAATATTTTCTCTTACTTCTCCGTCTTTTATCAGTCCGTTAAGCCTTAAATCCTGGAAGTGGTGGTTCACGGTAGGCCTTGAGAGCTCAAGTTTTTCTGCTATCTCTGACTGTGTAAGGCCTTCGTCTTTCAGCTTAAGTATATCTCTTTTTCTCTCATCGTTGATCTTGAGGATTATACAGTCGTTGCAGCATTCTTCTCTTAGATCGCAGCTGTCGCATTTTCCTTTTAAGATCAGGGCGCCGTTTTCTTTCTTTATCTTCTCTGAGGCGTTGATATGGTGCTGTATTACTCCGTTGGCAAGGCCTGTCTTCTCTTTGAGCTCGGAGAAACTCATCGGAGATTCTTCAAGTGCTGAAAGGATTTTCTCTCTGTGGCTCATAATTCAAGAACAGGCCTCAACTGTTTTATTTTGTCCAGTTGAACTCCTGGTTTTCTGGGTCGTACTCTGCGCCAATCTCCCTGATTAGGTCTTTTACTTCGCCTCTCCGCGATAGTAGACGGGTCAGTGAGGCCTCTTCACCGGTTAGATAGTCGATTACCTGGTTCAGCTCTTCCTCATTCAAAGTTCCCTGATGCCTGAGAACCTGCGTCGCTCTCCTGCCTATTCGCTGTGTTTCCTCAGGGTAGTCGAGTTTTACTCCTTTTACGCCGTTCCTGCTGAAGTACCGGGGATGTTTGTCCACGATTTCAAGGTTGTAGGCCTCGTCCTCTGAAACGTTTCTGAGGACTCTGCTAACCACTTTGTCCGGCATTGAAGCATCGAGTTCCGAGGCCTTGAAAGGATGCAGAACTCTGTCCACTGAGTCTTCAAGCTCTTTTTCGTAGATTTCTTCGTAATTATCCATTCTATGCTTCAATGGTTTCACCTTTCAAGGTAGAACCTTAACACCATCTGAAGCACCTGTACAAAGACTCCCATGAACGCGATGTAGATTCCGAGCCCGTTCATCAAAGCTGAGGCCTCCTGCTCCCGTAAAATATAGATTTCATGGATTAGATAGGTTGTGAAGCCTGCTAATGCGAGGAAGAACGCGATTACCCCGAATCCAGGGAGGAACGTGCCGAAGAGTGAAAGGCCTATAACACCGAGGAAGAGATAGGTCGAGTAAATTCCCCACCGGGAAAAGTCTCTGCCTGTGAAGTAAACCAGTGCGGCTGAAAGAACCGAGATTGTCAGGGTCGCCGCAAATGTCGAGAGGATCACGATCGGCATCAGACTTGGAGGTGCAAGGCTTAGAATTCCGCCTCCGAATATGCCGTACGCGGCCTGTAGAATCCCGGCTCCGAGGCCTGTCCTCGTTTTATCGTTGTTCCTGATCCCGGACTTGGCGATCCAGACCCCGGCTGTCAGGAACGCACCGAAGAACAGGACGCCGATGATCAAATGCTCGAATACGAGGCCTGTGATTGATGCAATGGGGCTGAATGCAATCCCCGACATCAAAGCCACATTCAAAGCGATCAGGCCTGAGGCGATTCCAATGGTTTTGATTCTGTGATCCATAGACAGTTTTTGAGGCCTGAACTTCAAAAAGCAACTGTTAAGAAACCCGTGAATAAGCATCCATATGGATAGAGTTTTAAACCGGTTTAACCTGTAAAGCATTATAGAATGGCTGAAGAAATCGAGGAAACAAACGCAGGCCTCAGAAAAAAGGGGAGTATAGAGGAAGTAGCCGAGTTCGCCCAACAGGTCAGGGAAGGCCTCGAAAACGAAGTCGACCAGGAGTCTATAGAAGAGTTCGAGACCTGGAGACCCAGAGAGGAAGACACAGATGAAGACATCAAAAAGAGGACTGTAGAGACGGCCTCCCTCAAAAAGAAAAAAGTGGAGAAAGACTCTGGAGGATCAAAAGATTTCTCGGAAGCCGGCAGAAAAACCCTTGAAGCCGGGAAAAACGCATTAAAACCGTCAGAAGCAGGAAAAGATTTGAAAGAGGCCTCCCAGAAATTTTCAAGGCCTTTCCGCTCCGGATCAAGAAAAGCAGCAAGAGGAATGGAGGAAGAAGTCTACTCAGGCCTCATGACAAAGTTCAATCCTTACTTCTTTGATGCTAAAGAGTTTTCTGTGGATCTACGGTCCAGGAAAGATGGAAAATACACGATGGAGATAAACGTGCCGGATAAAGACAGGAGAAGCAGTATGAAGCAGCATCTAAAAGAAGAGGATAACTAATGGATTTAATACTTGTTTTTGCACTGATAGCCTCGATTTTCATGGGGGTATCGATAGGAGCATCCAGCGTAGCCCCTTCATATGCTCCTGCGAACTCTGCTGGCAGACTCAACGTTATGAAACTGGCTCTTCTTGCAGGGATCTTTGCTTTCATCGGCGCAGTACTCCAGGGACAGAACGTGGCCTCAACTGTCGGATCAGGCCTCTTGTTTGGAAGCATATCGGTTCTACAGGGGGCAGCGATACTGACTATCGGATCAGGCCTTGTAATCATCAGTGTCTTAACTGATTATCCTATGCCGACCGCTTTCACAATTGTAGGGGCTGTTATAGGCTCAAGCATTGGTTTTAACAACGCTGTCAACTGGATAGAGTTTGGGAGAATCTTGAGTTTCTGGATACTGACCCCGGTCTTTTCTCTGATAGTCTCATATATCTTGGCGAGACTTCTCCAGGCTTATGTACCGAAAAAAGGATCTGAAAAATTTATTAACTATTTACTGCTTGTTTCTGGCAGTTACGTGGCCTATACTGCTGGAGCGGCTTCTGTAGGCCTGGCTGTCGGCCCTCTACAGTCTTCAGGCCTTGAATCAGGTTTTCTGCTGTTTCTGGGTGGAGGAGCTATCCTAATGGGATCCTGGATGATCTCGCCGCGGATAATCAAGGCCGTGGCGTACGACTACAGCAACGTAGGGCCGAGAAGATCGGTCGCTGCGCTTATTTCTTCTGGGATTCTGGCACAGGCAGGCATCCAGCTTGGTATACCGGTATCCTTCAATCTTGCGATAGTGGCAGCCGTCATCGGCTCAGGCCTTGTAGAGGGCAGCGGCAACAGAAGCGACTCAAAGATTTACAGGACGTTTGCGGCCTGGATCTCAGCCTTCCTGCTGTCAGCGGTTCTGACCGCGCCGATAGGCCTCCTGATAGCTTAAAACATTTTTTTATTTCAGGCCTATTGATTATTTTGGGTAACAGACCTGTAAAGTTCCTGGTGGAATGAGGCGGTATTATTTTAACCCGGCGTGAGTCTTTGAATGGTATGGACTCAAAGTTCCAGAAACTTTACGGAGTATCAGGCCTCTTCCTCGTGGTGCTGGCGTTACTGAACCTTTTCACCGATGTCGGCCAGCTGAAGCACATCTATGTTTTCACATGTATAGGCCTATTCCTGTTCTTCGACTCGTTGAACTACTTCATCGCGGACCAGGAACCGCTGCTCGCCAAGAAAATATCTCCTCTGCAGGGCGCGATGTTTGTACTGTTTTCAGGTGCAGTACTCGGGTTTATATCCGAGATTTATGGTGCAGCGGTCACAGGAGTCTGGCAGGGAGCTTTTACTCTGCCAGAAACGTTTTTATCGGTTCAGGCCATTAACTTTGCGTTTGAAACGATTTTCGTTTACGGCCTGTTGATAATGCCGGGCTACGCAATCTTCAGGATTTTAAAAAGAGTTTTCGAGGCCGAAACAATGCTTAAAAAAGAGTTTGGATCTGATTACTACCGCTACTTCGTCCATACAGGCCTTCTAATGATGGCGGCGCCGTTCCTCTTACTTGTAGTCGATGCTGGAAGCCTGACATCGTATTTAATGTTTATAGGCTCTCTTGTAGGCCTTTTATTTGTTATAGAGTACTTTGAGTTCAGGAAGAAAGGCCAGGGCATAATCGCAAATATTTCATACAGAGAACGGGATAAGCTTGGCGCTGTACTGACTCTTTCAGTCCTCGCAGGATTTGTTACTTCTTTCATAACTCAGCAGATAGGTTTCTGGACCTCTGTCAATGTACCTCTATCAGGTTTTAGATGCCTTGGCACGCCTGTAACCATGATTTTTGCGTGGACTATGCTTATCTGGGTTGTAACTTCAGGATTCAACCTGATATCTGACGTCGATCTCTCCAATCTTGACCCTGAAGAAAGTGTTTAGACGGTCTCGGACTTTCCGGGTGGAAGCGAACGTACAGTGTAGTCCAGGTCAAGATCGTAATCTTTCAGCCTGGAGTTAACCTGCTTTGCGACTTCGCTCTTCTTATCCCTTCCAGGCCTCAACTTGATCTTCTCCTCGCACTGTTCCTCTACTGCTTTTTCAGGCCCGCACATCGGCACGTAGAAATCCTCTATTTTGTAAGGCCCTATACAGGCATCGATCTTGATATTCCTGAAGTATTCTCGCTCTCCTCTGATAACGAAAGCGCCTTTTGAAAGATACTCTCCTGATTCAGGGTCTTTCGTCACCTGTTCTGGCTCGACGTAGTAGACATCCGCCGCTCCTATACCCGCCTTCCAGGCCTTTGTAAATGTTACAGCCGCTTTCGCCGCCTGCTTCAGGGTCTCCTCCGGCGCATCCTGCCCATCCTTCACCACGACACTGGGGGCGCCGTCAAAGTCTGCGTGAAGATAGAGATCCGTGTCTTCCATATGCTTCTTTACAAGCATCTCATTGGTCTGAGCATCCCTACCTACCACAACAAGGAAGCCATCGCTGGAGTAAAACCACCGGTACTTCTCAAACCATTTCTTTCCCCGCTTCTCCGACTTGTCCTCCATAACCTCTTCAACCTGTACGTCTTCCTCGCCGAGATCCTCGATCTCTTTTTTGGTGGCTTCCAGGGCCTTTTCCGCGTTCTCCATCTTCTGCTCCGAATCTTTAGCTTTGTCGTAGTAGCCTGAAGCCGTGGCCTCCAGATCCTGGAAAAGAAAGATTTTCACAGAATCCTCCTCAAGCTGATAACTGAAAAACCCGTTCTGCTCATTCAACGTCTTAATCTTCGAGGCCTCCTCCATATCAGCCTCTTCCAACGTCTCCCGGGTTTTATTCCATCCATACTGTTCCACACCGGTCTCCAGAGCTTTTTTAACTTTTTCAAGCTCCTGATAGTTCTCGTAGATCAGTTCAGCCTTTCTCCTGTTCTGCCTGGAAGATTTCTTTAGGCCTTGAATCTTTCTCTCCTGCTGCTGTTTCTTCTGCTTCAGGCCTTCCAGTTCCTCCCTGTACTTCTCCTTTTTCTTTCTCTCCTCTTTCTTCTGCTTCTTCCTGTAGTAGTACTCGTCCAGGGCCTCGGAAAAACTTTCAAACTCTTCTTTTTCATATTTCTCATAGTTTTGGAGTGGGAAAGGCGCTGCTCTCTCGGGGAAACCGTTTTCCGTGTAGAGCACAGGCCTCGGCTCCGGGTTCAGAAAGTTCTGGATCTCTTCTTCAAGTCTCTGCCTTTCTTCCATTGAAAGATCTTCTACAGGCCTGTCTTTTTCGATGCCGAGTCTCGTGCAGATCTCCTCGGCGTACGTGCCGCCGAGCGACAGGTCTGAAGCGATTCGACGCACTACTTCACCGCCTTCAAGCATCTCTATATAGTTCTTTCCGCGTGGGTCGTCCGCCGGTTCAGGGAACTCGTACTCAAGGCCTACCCTGATCTCCCGGTCAACCCATTCCTCTTCTCTCAAGGCTCCGATAATCTTGCCTTCCTTTGTCAGTATATAGTTGCCTTTGCCGAAGAGCTCGCAGATCAGCTTGGTGTCGCCGCTTTCAATTACAAGCACCCGGTCAAATCCTTTCTGCGTGATACTGTCAACCTTGCCCAGATGCTTTCTAAGCTCCATGCAGAAACCTGGAGGCTTCATAGGATTGTCACGTTTGTACTTCGAGATAAAGGCCTTGTCCGTACCAATCACCACCCGCTTCTTCTCATCTCCCGGCACATATACCTCTATTGTCAGCTCCTGGCCTCTCTGGTAAACCTTCTGAACATGCCCGTCCTCAAGCTTCGAGAACTCTTCCTCAAGTATCGAAAGGTCAAGACTGGTGATCTCCATTACAGTAAGTTAAAACCCGGGAAGACTAAAAAGACTCGAGTCTACAGCATCTCGGTCTCGGTATCCTTGCCCTCTTTGAACTCTTCGAGCGACTCTATCTCGAAGTAGTCCAGGAAATGGTCTGTAACGTCGAGCGTGGCTGTCCTGCCATCCTTCTCCTTTGAAACGAATCCCCGGGACACAAGCTCCTTTATATGCTGGTAGGCCCTGTTACCCCGCACCTCTACAATACGCTTCTGCTCAACAGGCGCATTATAGGCTATAACCGATAAGGTCCGGAGCTGACCCGAATTTAAATCCTGGTGAGGCGCGAGATGCGCAACCTCATCTAAATGATCCTTTTTAACCTTCAGCTCGTATCCTTCCTCTGTCTGTATCAGTTCAAGGCCTCTATGCTCTTCTTCAAGCATTTCCTCGAACTCTTCTATCAGCATGTCGACGTAGCCGATGCTTCCAAGGTTCAAAACATCCGCAACTTCTTTCCTTTCGAGCGGTTCTTCAGCGAGGAAAAGAGCGGCCTCGAGCTTTGCTTTTTTATCCTCCAATCAGTTCACCTCCTCCGGCTGGACATGTAAGTCGCCCAAAAACTCTTCCTGTATTAGTCTTACCTGTTCATCGTTTTCAAGATGCAGAACATGCTTGAACTTTTCAATCTTCTCCTCTCGGTCCTGCTGCTCCAGCAAGGACTCGAACTCTACTTTTTCCCCGTCTCGCCCGACGAAAGAAACGATCGAGTCCATCAAAGAGTCCAGTTTATCCGTTAGATCTTCTTCATCCATTTCAAAGGCCTCATCTATCTCCATCCTTCTCTCCTGGCGTTCCTCTCGCTGTTCTTTCACTTCCAGTGCATCGTTCAAGGCCTCTTTCAGTTCTTCGAACCTCATTCTTCGTTGAGGCCTATTTTTCACAGGCATATCGAGTTCAGGCCCTATCTCGAGCTCTATCTCGTCTTCCTCTTCTTCGAAGTCCATAGGGTGCTCCATCTCTTCTTCCTGTGTCTGTTCTTCAGTTTCGTAGAGTGCCATGGCCTTCATGTTCAAAAGTGCGGCGCAGATCCTGACCGCTTTCGCAGGTACTGAAAGGTCGTACTCCTGCATCTCGTCAATATACTTCTTGTATCGGTCCGCAAGAACACTTATATCTATCTCCTGCGGAGGCATGTCGGCCGTCAAGAACTCCAGGGTCTCCTCCCAGGGCTGCTCCGCTATCATTTCAACTTGGTGTTCTTCCATTGTCGTTTACCATCTCGAAATCCCTTCCCCCTGAAAGAAGTTTATGTAAGGCCTTTTTTATCCTTTAATTCAGAGCTCTATACTTCTTATCTTCGACCTCCCGTTCCTCAGGGAGACACCGTAGGCTCTTTCCGCGTGCCTCACCGTGATATCGTTGTGGCTGATGACGATAAACTGGTTTTCCTCCGCGTAATCTTTAAGCAGCTCTGACAGCTTCTTCGAGTTTGAATCATCCAGAGCAGCGTCAATCTCATCCATAATGTAGAAAGGAGACTCCTCGTACTCCAGTATAGCGAACACAAACGCGATAGCTGTCATAGTCTTCTCTCCTCCCGATAAGGCCTGGATTATATGCGGGTCTTTGTCTGGAGGGGCTGCGCGGATCTTAAGGCCTTTCTCGATGTCATCGTCTTCCAGGACGAGCTCGCTGTTTCCACCGCCGAAAAGCTTCTGGAAGATCTCCTGGAAGCTCCCGTTGATCTGGTTGAAGACCTCCATAAACCTCTCCCGTTTCTTCGACTCTATCTCCTCTATCAAATCCTCGATCTCAAGCTTCTCCTGCCGAACCTCGGAGACCTTCTCCTTGAACTCGTCGTATTCCTCTTTCTTCTCCTTGTACTCGTTGATAGCCCGCATATTCACAGGCCCCATCGAGTTAATCTTCTTCACAACCTTTGACTTCTTCCTTTTCAGGTCTTCCGGCGATGAGTCAAGGCCTACAAGCTCCTCCTCATCGAACTCGTACTCCTCAAGATCATCTTTAATATTCTCCAGCTCGGCCTTGAAATTGGCCTTTTTGCTGCCGACCTCGTCGATCTTCGTCTCCAGCTTCTGCTGCTCGCTGTAAAGATCCTGTCTATCCGAACGCAGATCCTTCAACTCATCTCTAATCTGTTTTTTCTCCTCAAGAAGTTCTTCATCCGTCTCTTCTTCCTCTTCCTTCCTCTTCTTCATCTTTTTAAGCTCTGCAATGTCTTTCTGGAGGCCTTCGATCTCTTCCTCGACCTCCTCTTTCTCTTTCTTCTTTTCTTCGGGATCAAGGCTTTTCGACAGGTTCTTCTTGTTGCCGTGCCTCTTTTTCTTCTTTCCACCGCTCATCGCGCCGCCTCTGCTCATAACATCGCCGTCAAGAGTTACTGCCCTGATTCCATCGATATCCTTGACTGAGTCGAGGTCTTCCGCGATAACGGTGTCGGAGAAGACGTAGTTGACAGCCTTTTCATAATCTGAGCTGTAGTTTACAAGGTCGCCGGCGTAGCCTATCACTCCTTTCTTCTTCAAAGCCATCTTCGACTTCGCGCTCCTGTTCCGATCCTTGATCTTGTCAAGCGGAAGCATCCTCGCCCTACCAATACTCTCCCTCTTCAGATAGTCGATGGCCTTTGAAGCCACATCTCGGTCCTCGACAACCACATCATCCATATGGCTTCCTGCCGCGGTCTCGATCGCCACAGCATACTTCTCATCCGCCGAGATCAAGTCCTGAAAGCTTCCATGGACCCCATCCCAGTCAAGGCCTAACACCGCATTCACAGCCTTGTTCTTGGAGCCCCGGGAGCTCATCTTCTTGAGGTCCTCGATCTGGTCCTCGAGGTCTTTTACTCGTTCCCTCTTGTTCTCGATCTGGCCTTTCTTCTTCTCAATCCTGTTTTCAAGGTGCTGAACATCAGTATTACCCTGCGACTGCTTCTCATCGATTTCCTCTATCCTGTCCTGCTTCTCCTCTATCTCCTGATCGATCTCCTCCAGCTCTTCCTCCAGCTCTTCCAGGCGCTCGCGGCTGTCTGACACATCAGTATTAATGTTTGCAAGCCTGTTAGCGATGGCTCTCTTCCTCACCTCAAGCTTCGAGGCCTCAAGCTTTCTCTTCCGCTTCTCCAGCTCCCGGTACTTCAAGGCAATCTCCTTCTCCTCCTTCAGCTTATTGAGGTGGGCCTTCTTCTGATCAAGCTTGATCTCCTGCTCCCTCAGCTTCTCCTCCACCTCCTCCAGATCCTCTACAGCTTCCTCCTTCTTCTCATCGAACTCCGAGATGCCCGAAAGATCATCCACCACTTCTCTCCGCTCGGTATCGCTCTGCTCAACTATCTCCGTCACTTTGCCCTGACGGACAAAATGGTAGCCTTTAGGGTCAATATTGGCCTTCCTCGAGATATCCGCAATCTTCTTTTTCTTGCAGTTAGTGCCCTGAAACTTGTACATCGAGCTCCCGGCCTGGGTGATCTTCCGCCCGACCGTAACCTCCTCAGCCTCCTCATCCTCATCAAGAAACTCGTCAAAGATACCGGAAGAGTTATCAAGATAGACCGTGACCTTTGCAAAATCAGAGGGCTCACCGTCCTCACCGCCGTTAAAGATCAGCTGAGTCATCTTCTCCGCTCTCAACTGAGAAGACCTCCTACCAAACACAAAGCTCAACGCATCCAGAATATTCGACTTCCCCGAGCCGTTCTCCCCAACAATCGCGGTCAGGCCTTCATAGAAAGGCACAGCAGTCTTCCTCTGGAAAGACTTGAAACCTTTACACGTAACCTTGTTAATCTCCGTATCCGCACCGAAATCCTGCGCCTCCGTCACTGCTTCCTGATCACTCATTCTAACAAAATAAGTAAAGTGTTAGAATAAAAAACACTTGGAAACCCGGAAATCCTGCAGGCCTTCAAACCAGGCCTCATTATGGGGTCAGCCGGTTTGGATCCCTCGGGAACAGTATAGCTTCCTTCACGTTTTCAAGGCCCGCGATCTTTCTGACCAGTCTGTCGAGGCCTAATCCGTAGCCTCCGTGCGGCGGCATCCCGAACTTGAATGATTCAAGGTAGAAGGATACGTCTTCAGGGTCGACTCCGTCCCTCTTCATCCCTGCCTCAAGTCGTTCAAGGTCGTGCTCTCTCTGCCCTCCTGACGCCAACTCGAGGCCTTTGTAGATCAAGTCAAAGCGGCGGGACTGGTATTCGTCGCCTTCCCGGGCCTCCATGTAGTAAAACTTTTCGCCGGGATACCCGATGACAAAGAAGGCGGGATGGCCTTTCTCCTCGAAGTACTCGCCGAGAAGTTTCTCCCCTTTCGTATCGAGATCCTCAGGGTCTTCCGGAACATGATCGTATTCCTCCTCGAGGATTTCCCTGGCTTTCTCAAACTTGATCCTCGGGAAGTCCTCCTCTGGAACCTCGAGATCGACGCCTAACTCGTTCAGCTCTTCGGCGGCCTTGCTCTGCAGCTGTTCAAGAGTATAGGTCAGCGAGTCTTCAAGCACATCCATTACGTCGTGCTGATCCTCTATAAACGCTAACTCGACGTCAAACATCGTGATCTCTGAAACATGGCGCGAAGTAGCGAACTCCTCGGCCCTGAAGGCCTTACCTGTCTCATATACTTTGTCGAAGCCTGCTGCCATCAGCATTTGCTTGTAGAGCTGCGGGCTCTGGCTTAGAAAGGCCTCATCTCCGTAGTAGACTACAGGGAAAAGTTCTGCCCCTCCTTCCGCCCCCATCTTTGCGATAGTCGGTGTATTGATTTTGATATAGTTGTTGTCCGCGAACCATTCCTCCATGGATTCAAGCATCTTGCCTCTCAGAGAGAATACTGCGTGCTTCTCAGGCCTCCTCAGATCCATGAACCTGTTGTCTAACCGGGTAGAGAGATCGGAGTCAATGTTCTTGGATACGTCCATCGGGAGAGGTGATTCTGCCTCGCCCACTATCTCCAGGGAATCCGGATGCATCTCTCTGTCGCCCGGCGCCTGATCCGAGGCCTGAACTATTCCTGAGGCCTTGATCACGTCTTCTTTCCCTACGTACTGGGCCTTTTCGAAGAGTTCTTCATTACTGTCTTCCTTGAAGGTTAGCTGGATCTGGCCTTTTCTGTCCCTGAGAACTACAAATGTTATTCCTCCCAGATCCCTGATCTCGTGGGCCCAGCCTGCCACAGTAAATTTTTCGCCGTCATCTTCTTCAGTTATCTTATCGGTGTAAGTTCTTTCCATTAAAGATTCACACAAAGGTTAACAGGTCTAATTTTTTATCAATGTAACACCATCAATATTTATGCCTCTGAACAAGCACGAACTCAAGGAAAAGATAGAGAGTGAAGGCCTGATCCAGGACTACATCGATTTGGAGACTCAGTTGACTCCACAGGGATTCGATTTGACTGCCGGGGAAATTTATGAATACAGTGGAAAAGGAAAGCTGGACTTTTCGAACAACGAAAGAAAAATACCGGCCTCAGAAAAGTTAAATCCTGAGAGAAAACCTGGAAATGATTACGGCTGGTGGAAGCTTGAGCCCGGAGCTTACAAAGTGAAAATGAATGAAAAAGTCGATATACCCGAGAACCTGATGGCCTACGCATTTCCAAGAAGCTCGCTGCTGAGAATGGGCTGCAGCATCGAAAACGCAGTCTGGGATGCGGGCACAACGGTCAGAGGCGCCTGTCTATTAAAAGTGGAGAACCCTGAAGGCGTGGAAATAAAGGAGAACGCAAGGTTTAATCAGGTAGTTTTCCACAGAATTAAGGAAGTTGAAGAAGGTTACTCCGGCGATTACCTTGAAATCTGATTAAAGTTATGAAAATTCTCTTCTAAAGTATCTTTATGATCCTTACCGCCAAGAAAGTTCTGGAAATGCGTGAAGAACACGGAATGATCCACGGCCTTGCCGAAAGAGAGCTTGAGAATCCAGAAGGAGTAGGCCTGGAAGTAAGGCTGGGAGATGCCTTCAAGTTAACCTCAGAAGGTTTTCTCCATCAAGATACCCGAGATACTCCAGACAACGAGAAAGTCCTGCAAGAAGGTTCGGAAGACATATTAACTCTCGAGCCGGGAGACTACTACTTAATCAAGACCCGGGAAGAGGTTGAAGTCCCGTCCGATGCTGTAGAAGTCGAAGGAACTAAAGCCCATATAATGCCGGATGTGTATCCAAGAAGCACCTTA
>JBKHHG010000008.1:0-24305 GCA_046539225.1 Candidatus Nanohaloarchaea archaeon | reverse complement strand
ACGGTATCCGAAGTTTCTGTGTTCGCTGATGCAGAATGTGTACAAACCTCTACTGAACCTCCTGCATCAGAATCACATTTTTCCAGCATGTCACAGCTTATCTGCACCTCAAACTGAGAACTATAGTGAGTTTCTTTACTGAGTTGTGCAGAAGCAAATCCTATTAGAAGCAGTATGAAGAGCGAAGAGACCAATAATTTTCTATTCATCCTAAAAGTTAGATGCGATAAAGTGGAATAAAAAAGGAATGGTGTATACTATGAGATGTTTTTGTTCCTATCAAAGATGTGGCATTCGCCACATTATGGACTTGGTTTTTTCTTGGAGTTCTTTTGCTTGTCCGCCTCCACCGAACATTGACATGAGACCCATCTGGGAGACTTCGTCTTCGTCCTGTTCTTCGTACTCTTTCCAGTACTTTCTGAGTTTGTTGTGGATTCCCTGAGTTTCTTCCCGGGTGTTTCCGACTCCGCAGGTGTTGCCGACGCCGATTACAGCGACTTCTCCGTCAAACTCTTTGACGAGTTCCTCTACTTTTTTTCTGCCGGGTTTCCAGGCCTCGAAGATCTCTTTCTTCATGGGTTTGGCGGCTTCTGGCGCTGACTGTTTTACAGCGATTCCTTCAAGCGGGATGTCGTGTTCGACGGCGACTTCTTCTATCCTTGATTTTTCTACGCCTGGGCCTCCCATCATTACTCCGACGCCTTCGTTGACGGATCCTGTCTTCTCTGATTCAAGCTTTGAGGCTGCGTCAACGGTTATAAAGGCCTCTAAGTCGTTTTCCTCCGTTACTTTTTCCACTGCTTCTCCGTACTTTCCGAGTCGAGCCCCTGGACCCTTTGATTTGATGACGTGGACTTTCTGTTCGTCGATCTTTTCCTCGCTGTGGACTATCTCGTCGGCGATTTCTTCAGGCTGTTCCGTGATCATTTTTGCGGCAATCATCGGGCCTATCCCGTCTCCGATCGGTGCGTTGTCTGAAAAGGCCCGGGTTGCTCCTTTCTGGGATTCAGCGAGCTCTTTGTAGATCGGGAGCATCATCTGAACGAGCGTGACAATCTGGAAGTTGCCTGTCTTGTTGATAAGCTCTTTAAAGTGTTGCACGGCTTTCTTCATCTGGTGTGTACCTACTACTCCCTGGAAAGCCATTTTGAGGTCTGCAAGTTCTTCCTCGTCTTCTGTGTCCGCGTTTTTCTCAACGAAACGTTTGAACTTGTGGTCTGAGGCGTTGAGAACGTTTTCAAGCCTGTCGACCATTCCGGCCGGGTCGAGCGAGGTTGGCTCGGAGATCTGGAAGTTCTTCATCGAGTCGTACTTTTCCTCGAAGTTGCTCAAGGGTTTCATGTTTTCAAGGAAGTATTCTTCCGCGTCGTTGTGGAAGGCCTTCAGGTCGAGTATGGCAGAGTTCATTCTCCTGTTGGCCTGCCAGACAATAAGCTTTGGAAGGAAGAATATCATTGCGAAGAACAGCAGGAATGATAGTACCTGTAAAACTATGAATACCTGTGAAAAATCGGCGTTGAGTAGGGATGCTGTAATGCTCATGTAAATGTTTGAAGGATCGAAGCTTTTTCAAGATAAGTTCAGTTTCCGAAACTGGTCTGGCCTGCGTTGACCGTTGCGACTTCTCCGTCAAACTTCAAACTGTTTGGAGGTTCAAAGTCGAGGTCTCCGGTGAAAGAAGTTATCTCGACTTCTTGATCTTTCTGGTCTATATTTGAGCTACCGTTCTTGGCCTCTAACTGAACTCTCTCAGTCTGGAGAGTGAAACTGTTTCTTTCAAGGCCTGAGGCCTCTAAAAGCTCTGTCTCTACTTCTTGGTCGATTCCTATCTTTGAGGTTACGTTTATACGGGAGTTGCTGAATCCTTCCGCTGAACCTGTTATAGAGGTCTTGTTTTCATCCATTTTTATGTTGCCTGTGAATGGCTCAAAAATGAGGTCTTCTTCTGACTGAATTCCTACGCTGCTCTCAACCGTTTTCAGGCCTTCTACTTCAAGTTTTTCTGTTTCGATGTTGAGTTGAGGCCTGTCTTTCAACTGTATTTCGATCTTTGCCGGGTTCTCGGCTTCAGGGTTCTCCATTAACGAGTCGACAATATCGAAGGAAGGTGTCAGCCCGTTTACAGGCGATTCCGAGGGCAAAACCTCGTCTACATCTGTGTTGACGGATGTGCCTGACATCCCGGCGAATACCAGCGCCAGGGTTGTAAATGTTGCCGCGACTATCTTACCTTCCATACAAGCATTTTCTTTGCGGCGAAATATAAAACCGTTTCACGTCCAAATTTTTTCCTGATGAGATCTGTAGTTGTTGTGGAGCCGGAGACACCGGAGAACACCGGTTTTATTGCAAGGCTCTGCGCCAACTTTGGTTTTGAAATGAGACTGGTTGATCCATGTTTCAACCTTGAGGATGCGAGGGAGACAGCGAACAACGCGCAGCAGGTTCTCCGTGATTCAAGGATCTATGGTTCTGTGGATGAAGCGGTTGAAGGCCTGGAGTTTGTTGTGGGTACAAAACCGGGTAGAGGTGTTGAGGCCTCAAGCTTCAGGTTCAGGGAGAATACTTCGATAATGTTGGGCAGGGAGTCTTCGGGGCTTTCCAACGCGGAGCTGGAGAGATGCGACGCCACTGTCCACATTGAAACTTCTGACTACAGTTCGTTGAATCTGAGCCATGCTGCTGCAGTGGTGATGCATCAGGCCTTGAAACCTGAGGGGAGAAACGCTCCGGGTGATAGACTTGATTTTCTCAGGGAGAGAACGAGTGAGGAGCTTGGTGATCTTTTGGCGCGGGCCTCTCCGACCGAAAAAGAAGTTGACCGTGTCTTGAAGGATTTAGTCTGAGTTGAGGACGACTTCTTTCGTGGATCTATCTTTTTCTTCCTGTATCTCTTCTTCTCTCATGTCCCGGATCTTTAGTTTGATGTGTCTGTAGCCGGATTTGAGGCCTGATTTTAGAGGCCTGTAGATTCCAAGGATTATAGTGAGAGGGATTTTTATGGCTGTCGAGGTTGTGGAGATCAGGGTTGATAGGAAGCTGTACAGCATGTAGACTGATGCGCCGAGGAATGAGAAAAGCAGTAGGTCGTTCAATTGGAAAGGCGCCTCAGTCATGTACGTAAGCCCGAGGTAAAGCGCTCCAGACAATGTGGCGATCGTTATTGTGTCGAAAATCATCTCCATGACTTTGAACGCTACAATCAGTGCTCCTACAAGAAGCACGAGGATTAAACCGGTGAGCACTGGCTCCGGAAGGCCTGTAATCTGTTCGATCATTCTCCCATCACGCCGTAGAGCGGATCGCCTTCTTCAGGTATGTAGCTTTCGTAGAATACTACTGCTCCGACAAGCATCAACACGAAGACTACCCCTAAAATCGGGATTATAGGGGGTCCTCCATTTTCCTCTTCCTCTTCCTGCTGTTGGTCATCCGGTGTCGAATCTGAGGCCATATCTCTTTCTACACTGTCAAGAATCCCTTGGGCCTCCTCGAATGTTGATCTTGCTTCGTCGTAGTCTCCTCTCTCCCACTGGGTTTCAATACTGTCGATCATTCCGGAAACCTCTGTCAGGTCGGATTCAAGAGATGAATCGTCTGTCTGGGATCTCAGGTCGTTCATCCTTGAACTCAGTTCACTGGTTCTCTCCGAGTAGTCCTCGATAACCTCTCCTGAAACATCTACGGTGAATGAGGCCTCGTCCTGCGAACTGTTGCCTGCAAACACTATTGAACCGGAAGCTGGCTCTTCAATAGTAAACTCTAACTGTTTTGATTCGCCAGGCGAAAGACTGAACTCTTCAACATCGATGTTAAGATCTGAGGCAGTGGTTATATCCTCGATTGAAACATCGCCTGTGTTTTCCACCGTTAGTTCCGCTTCGTATGGTTCTCCTTCTGGTAAGCTGCCCATATCGATCGTGGAAGGAGAGACCTGTAAAGAGGCCTCTCCTTGATCCGATATATCTGCTTCTCCAGTCAGATCAAGAGATGTCATGTATTCTTCCGTCTCTATCTCGAGATCGCCGCTGTAAAGGCCTGAGAACTCTGGCGAGAAATCAAGCTCAAGATTATTATGTCCATCCAAAGTAATGTTTTCCTCGGCGGAGAAGGCCTGTGACGCGTTGCCTGTAATCTTTACGGAGGCCTCCATCTCTTCATCTCCAAGGTTTGTGAGGCCTATATCCTCAGTTTGAACGGTTTCTTCGCCTGTGGATACATCTACCGAGCTCCGGTTGGCGCATAGATCCTCGTCCCGGATTTCGCAGTTAGGCCCCTGTACAGAGACGGTTGTGGTCTCGTTGTACTGGGCTGACGAGTCCACAAACTCTATAGGTGATTCAAAGCTGACAGGGTCTGAAACGTTTACTTGGAGATCAACCTGTTTCTCTTCATCTGCCTCGAGATCAACGTAGCTGGATGTGCTGAGGTTCTCGTTTTCGTTGACAACTTCAAGAGTATTGAGCTCATTGACAAGGTTTTCAAGAGTTATAGTCTCGTTAAAGACGCCGAGGGAGCTGTATTCAAGGTCGAGCTCTTCATCTGCTGAAAAAGTCGAGTTAACGTCTCTCACCTTGAGGCCTCGCGTAATGGATTTCGTCTCTCCGAAAAGGTCTTCAGCCGAGACCCCAAGTTCATAGGCTCCAGAGGCCTCTTCCCCAGGGATCGTTATAGATTTGGTCAACGTTCCATCATCATCAAGGTATTCAAAGTCTTCCATGCTGTAGGATTCGTTGAACTCGTTTTCAGGGCCTCTAAGTGTGACGTTAAGTTCTTCAAACCTTGAACTGTCGTAGGAACTCCTGCTGAACTCTCTTCCAAGGAAAAGCGTTATAACGTGTTCACGGGACTTGAAAGCTGTCGGGTTGCTCCTGTCCTCTATAACAAATGTTTTCAGATCGACGGTATGGTTCTGGTCAAAGTTTCTGTCCTGGTTCCAGGCATGGTAGTTCAGCTTCGCTTTCTTCTCGAATTCCGAGGTATTCAGGTCGGGGAGGGTCGCGTTGGTGTCAAAGGTCTGTAAAGCGCCGTCGTTAGCTGAGGCCTCCCCCATTTCCTCCCGGGAAACGTTTTCCCATTCTCCTGAAGTAATGTTCTTCCTGTAGATGGTGAGGTTTACTCCTTCAGCTCCCGCCTCTGTCACGTCAAACTCTGTATCTATTTCGGCATCGGGATCGCAGTCTCTGGGCACGTCTTCATTGCTGCATCCAGGCGATGAGATAGAGGCTATATCTCCCTGGATTGCGGGCGCTGTATCTACGAAAATTGATTCTGAACCTTTCGAGCTTCCGGAGTCGGCCTCCACCCTCATGATAAACGAGGAGTTAGTCGGTGCAGGGGTTCTAACCTCTGCGTTGTGGTGGTACTGCCCGCCGTCCTGAAGAGGATCATTGTTGTAGTTGTTGAGTTCAAAGACCTCGCCCTGTTCCGAAAGGTTGTGGAAGTATACGGTTACATCCGTCTCGTTGACATCAATAGGATTACCGCTTGAAGAGTTCATCACCCTTACATCCATCTTGACCTCTTTATCCGCCTTGATTGGGCTTTCAAGTTCTGTAAGCAGATCAACATCGGAATCCTGCATCTCTGCATCCACATTCTCCGTGACCTCGCCGCCTGAAGAAGTATGGCCGCTGACATCCGAGTCGCCTCTAGCCTTGAAAGTCAGCTGAGACAGGTTTTCGTTGTAGGGAGTGAACTCCGCGTACCAGGTTTCAAACTTGTCGCTGTAAGAAAGAGTCTGGTTAAAAGTAGTTATGTTGCCGGAACTCCGGTTAAGTTTTTCGTACTCGTACATAACGTAAGTATTGTTGTTGTCGCCGCCTTCCCCGGCGGTAAAGTTGGCGATATCCTCAGGGGATAGAGCTTCGCCCGTGCTATCCTCGATTAGATCCGTGGTGTAGATGGCGTTGCTGTCGTTGGAAACCGCGTCAAGGTTGTAATCATTGGGTTCAAAGCTCCAGTCCGCCGAGACAGCCCCGGCTAAAAGGCCTAAAGCCGCTATCAGTAGAAAAAACTTTACTGTTCTGGTTCGCATAAAAATATATCTATCCCTCCTTGATTAAAAACTTACTCTACGCAGTACCGCATCAGGTACAGCCTTTCAAAGAAAAGCTTTTTTTCACTGATTTTTTCAAGACCAAACTTCTCCACCACTTCTTCAAACTTAGAAAGGCTGCTCATCACCAAAAAGGCCTCACCCTCGTTATTTAGGTAACTACCGCAACTATTCAAAAAATCTTCCAGGACATCTACACCAGATTCCCCGCCGAACCAGGTCTCAGAACCCTTCATCGAGGCCTCCGATTCTTCTCCTGGAAGATAAGGCGGATTGAAGAGGATCAGGTCAAATCTTCCCTCAACATTCTCGAAAAGATCGGATTCAATTCCTTCAACTTCTTCAGGAAGCTGCTTCAAGGCCTCAGGGTTGATGTCTGTCGCGGTAACGTCTGCTCCATTCTCTAAAGCTGTTTCAGCTATTAGGCCTGAGCCTGTTCCGATCTCGAGAACTTTAAGGCCTTTTAGATCCCTATCTTCCACAGCTTTCTTCAGCAGGTAAGTGTCTTCCCGGGGTTTATAGATCATAGGGAGTTCAGAAACCTTGAGAAGAGAGGGCTCGGGTTTTCGACCGTGGAGTTGAACTCTGGATGGGCCTGCGTCCCGATGTAGAAGCCATGGTTTTCAAGGCGGGAGAACTCCGGCAGCTCTCCGTGGAATCCTTCGATCTTCAGGCCTTTTTTCTCCAGCTTTTCCACAAGTTCGGGATCGACTTCGTAACGGTGTCTATGCCTCTCTGTAACCTTATCCGAGCCGTAGATCTCTGCTATTTTTCCTGAGAGCTCTGCCTCGTAGCCCCCAAGCCTCATGGTTCCGCCTTTCTGCTCGACGTCTTCCTGTTCAGGCATCTGCTTCACGACGTTTCTACCCTCCTGGTCAAACTCTCCCGAGGTTGCATCCATTCCGAGGATGTTCCTGCAGAACTCGATAACCATCAGCTGCATCCCCAGGCAGAGGCCTAAAGCCGGTATACCGTTTTCACGGGCTTTTTTCAAGGCCTGAATCTTGCCTTCTATACCTCTCTGGCCGAATCCTCCGGGAATTATGATGCCATCAAACTTTTCAGGATCTTCAGGGTTCTCCGAGTCAATATACTCCAGTTCAACGTTTACACCGGTTTCCGCCTCTGAATGCTTCACGGCTTCTTCTATCGAGGCGTAGGAGTCGTCCATGCCGGTGTACTTGCCGTAAACCCCGATTCTTTTTTCTCCAGGCTTCACAATGTTTTCAACCTTTTCACTCCAGGCCTCAAGGCCTTCAGATCTTTCAGGAAGACTTAGATCTTCAGCTATAATTTTATCGACGTCCTGCCTGTCAAATACAAGCGGCAGTCTGTACACAGTATCAAGGTTTGGATCAGAGATAACTGAATCCTCTCCAACATCTGTGAAAAGGCTGATCTTCTCCCTTATATCTTCTTCAAGTCTTTCCTGGTTTCTTCCGACTATCATGTCGGGTTGAAGGCCTATAGACCTGAGTTCTTTTACTGAATGCTGCGTGGGCTTTGTCTTCTGCTCGCCGGTGGTTTCAAGGTATGGAACAAGCGTAACATGAATATGGAAACTGTTTTCTCCCTGTAGCTGTCGCAAGGCCTCGAGGTAGAGCATGTTTTCGATGTCTCCTACTGTTCCACCGACTTCTATAACTGTAACGTCCGCATCTGTCTTGAATTTCTGTTTTATCAGGTCTGTGACGTGTGGAATCATCTGGACTGTTTCTCCCAGGTAGTCGCCGTTTCTCTCGTTCTGGATGACTTCCTGGAAAATTTTCCCCGAGGTCAGGTTTCTTTCGCCGGTTAACTCGATGTCCAGAAAGCGTTCGTAATGCCCGAAGTCCATGTCGACCTCAGTCCCGTCCTCAAGCACGTAGACCTCGCCGTGCTCCTCCGGGTTCATCGTTCCAGGGTCGACGTTGAGATAGCCATCACACTTGACAGGCTCAATCTCAACGTTTCGAAGCTGTAGAAGTTTTGATACGCTTGCAGCGACAAGGCCTTTTCCCAGGCCTGATAGAACACCGCCAGTAACGAAGATATACTTGTCTTCCGGCATAAAACAGTTGAACGGTTAAGGGTTAAATATTTTCCTGGTAAAACTCGAAAACCTGTTTCAGTTCCTGTATTCCAAGCTCTCGAACCCTTTTATCTCGGTGCGGCAGATCATCTCTCAAGGCCTTCGCCTCGTCTTTATCGGTTCCAAGCATGTTTCTAGCGTCGACAAACGCGTTCCTCAGTTTTTTCTTGCCGTGGGTGTGCAAGGCCTTCACAACCGAGAAAAACTCTTCCTCGTCTTCGATTTCGTGCCTATGTTTCCCGGGGTAAAGCTTGATTATCGCGGCGTCGACCTCGGGCTCAGGATAGAACATTGAGGAGTCGACAGGCCTCAGCTTCACCGGGAGAAAATAGTACTGGGCCTTGACCGTGAAAAAGCCGTGTTTCTTTTCGCCCGGATCCGCAACAATCTTGTCCGCCAACGCTTCCTGAACGATCAATGCTGACTGGACCTGGTTTTCCCCAAGTTTTACGATTATCTCCGAGCTCAACTGGAAAGGAATATTGGAGACGCACCGGTCGAAACCTGAGAGATCCTGCTGGAGAACATCGCCTTCTACAACATCTGCTTCCGGAAACTTCTCCCTCAAGTGGTCGGCAAGCAAGGCCTCGTTTTCGATTACTGTGAGGTCAGAGGTTTTTTCGAGGAGGTGTGAGGTAATAGATCCGAGGCCTCCGCCGATTTCAAGAACCGATCCTTCTATCTCTCCTGCTTCTGCAAGGGCTTCTATAGTTGGTTGATGTGTTAGAAAGTTCTGGCCTTTTCCCGGGTCAAGGCCTAACCGCCTCAGTTCTTTCTCTATCATTGTGTGAATAAACGGGTGCGGACGTCCTCGCCTTTAAGTTCCTGTATAATTCTTTTCCTGATTGTTTCCTTGGGGTCCGGAAGTGAGGGAACCCTGTCATCTATATCCTTGAAGGATTCGAACTCTTCTTTCTCCCGTTCATCAAGAAGCTTCTGCATATGTTTGGAGCCGATTCCCGGAAGCAGCTCAAAAGCATGCCTCCTCGGTGTAACAGGTGTTGCGTTGTTGAAGAACTCCACGAACTCTTCCTCGTTTTCGGAGATCATGGCGTCAAGCACGTACTTCAGCTCGTTCTTGGCGTTTCCTGTAAGTTCGTCAAACCCGATCCTTGCCTTTATGAACTCGACGTCTTCACGGTCTCCATCACCTATATAGATCTCTTCTCCGCCTTTAGGCCTTACATCTTCACGCATCACGACCTCAAGCAGGGTATAGTACTCTTTACCGATTCCCTGGGCTACTCGCTCCTCTCTCTCATTGCTCTTCCCGTGCTCCAAAAAATCCAGTACCTTAAGGTATTCATCTTTTCCCATATTTACACCTGCTTCTGTAAAATAAACATTTTCGAAAGGTTAAAAGTTACTCGGTTTCAATCGACTCCGAAATAGTCAAGATCTCCTCGACATCGGAGTCATCAAGCTTTACCCTTTCCTTCGAGAAAATAGCTCTGACCGTGGACTCGTTTTCAGGCACGACCTCAAGCAGCTTGTAGATATGCTTCGGCTTCAGATCGTCGACAGCTTCCTCAAACTCGGAGTAAAGCTCCTGAAGAGTCTCAAGATCCTGGATCTTGGTGTGACGCGAAAGATTCTCCAGTGCGATCTTCTGCTCGTGGGAGAGCTCTTCCTCGTCCCGTTCCTGCAAGACCTGAAGGGCTTCAACCGGGTAGACGTACTCCTCATCTTTTACTTCCATAATTTATCCCTCAACCTTCTGGAGATGAACAGGTTTGATAAACAGGTTTTTTGATACTCCGCCGTCCCTGAACTCGACCTTGAAGGCCTCTCCCTGTTTTCCAACGACTTCAACAGTTCTGCCGTGGAAACGTGTGTGAGGCCTTCCATCGGTGACTGAGGCGTTAATCTCTATCCTTGCCTTTTCTCCTTCTTCAAAATCTTTTATCTGTTCGTTTACAGTAACTTTGTCGCCTGCGTCCGAGGAAAGCTTGTTCCTCGCTCCGTGCTGCGATCCACGTGATTTCTCTGCCATTTTTCAAAAATTCACCTTATAAACTCATTGACGGATGCAAATCTTTTAAATACAGAACCTCAGCTGTCGATCTCGATAACATCCAGCTTCACGCATTCCGCATCCTGACCGAGGAGGCCTGCGACGCTCGGATCCGAACGGCCGTCATCCCCGTGGATCAACTCTTTGATGTACGTGCCCGCCTCCGCCTTCACATCGAGAACTACAAGGCCTTCCTCGGTTTTCCAGTCAACTTTTTTCACCTTTCGCTCTCGGTGCTTGTCGGCTCTCCGGTGTTCTACCCGGGAAGGAGTTCTCTGAACCACTGTTCCCTCAAGATCCTCGAGTTTTTCAAGTTCCGCGGAGTCCAGATCTTCAAGTTGTATCCATGCACGGTAGGTTTTGTCCGCGTCCAGGTCTTTGACTTCTTCAGGCCTGTTGTGATGAGTTTCTTCAAGGTTGAAGACCTCGACTCTTTCATCCTCGTTGATCTTTTCCTGGATTTTTTCAAGATCCACGGTTCTTTCAAGAGGTTCCCGGAGCTCGATGACGAAAGGCCTCCTCCCGCGGCATTCCACGTCTATATCTTCTCTTCCTGCGCCGTGGAACTTTGCGTCGATCGCTCCCGTCGCCTCAATAAACGGTTTCTGGATTATCTCCTGGATCGATCCCTCGAACTGTTGGCCGGTCCAGTTGCATTCGTCGCATCCTGAGCCTCCGCATTCGCTGCAGGGCCACTCTGTCTGCGGAAGTTTACGTGTGTACTTGTTGTATTCACCGTAGAAAAGCAGGGAGTTGACCTGAAGTTCAACCCTGTTCTTTCCCTCTCTCATGTCCAGGACCGTCATGATGTCAGGCCTTTCAAAGTCTACCTCTACATCCATCTCTTCCTCTACCTGTTTTCCAATCAGTCTGGAAAGCTCGGTCTTGATAGGTTCGGTGTACTCAAGGCCGTGTTCCTCCCAGAGATCCTCTTCTTTCTTGAGAACTGTTTCCGGAGGCCTGATCCCCACTAAAAACGTTTCAAGCTCGTATCTCTCCATCGAGTCCATAACCATTTCCACGTACTCGTCGAGCCGGTCGAATATTCCCTGGCAGTAGTCGCAGCTTCCTCCGATAGAGGATTCAGGCCTCTCCTCGAAATGTTTTTCCTTAAGTTTTTCTCCGTGTTTTCTGACGATCTTTCCTCTCTGATGGTTTTCGAGTCCGTGACCAAGCTGTGCAAACTGTCTTCCCAGGCAGTGATCGCATAGATCAAGCTGTAAAAGTTGCGAGGCCTTTTCACCTATCTTCATACCGTTGAAATAGAGAAAGAGTTTTTTAAATAGAGAATCTGGGGTTCAGTAGATCGAGTCTTTAAACTTCTGGTAGATTTCCTCCCGGATCTGGAATGCCCGGTCTCTGTCAAGGTCGACGATCTGAGGATTGATCACTTTGTCGCCGGCGGTGTCAACGGTCAAGGAGGCAAGACCCCATCTTCTCTGGAACACCGACTCTGAAACCATGAGGTTCTGCGACCTGAAGTACGGCACTATATAGGTTCTCCGGTTCCAGAACCCTTTCATAACCATCAGGTTTCTCTCTCCAAGAGAGTAACCAATGTTCGCCCATTTCAGGCCTGAAGCCTTTTTCGATGCGAGGAAACCGATGACCGGCAAGAAGAGAAGGCCTGGATTGAATCCCAGATATACAAGCACTGAGACAGTTACAAGCCCTATAGTTGAGATGCCTGTGTATCTCCTGAAGTATCGTCTCCTTGATTCATGAGTGATGTTCTGAATTTTTTGATCGCTGATTTCCCCGAGTTTTTCAGCATGTTTGTAGACCTGTTCCCTGGTGTCAAGAGGAATGAGAACCTGGGTGCTTGTCGTGCCCTGGTCCTGGCTTGAGGTGTAGCCGGCGGTCTCTGCTTTCAACGTTGCGTAGCCGAACCAGCGCATCAGGAAGTTCTCCGAGATCTCAAGTTTCTGGATCTTTTCCTCGGGGATGCTCCCACCCTGCTTGTTGAACAGGCCTCTCTCATATTCAAACGTGTCGCCTTTTTTCTCCACCCTGAAATCGTAGTAACGGGAGTAAGTGCTTGCGGCGCTGCTTAAAAGCACGAAAACCGATGCAGAAGCAGCCAGTAACAGAGCCGCGACGCTGAAACCCGCCATTTCAATAGTTGAGGTTGCGGCGTAGCTTGAAAGGCCTATACCCGCGATGGAAAGGAGAAGGCCTACAGCGGCTACTCCCTGGACTCCGCTGACCAGGCTGTAAGTCATTAAGGCGTCTTTAATATCGTAGAAGGTTTCCCCATCTGTTCTTTCACCGGTTTTCTCTCTTTCTTTATGCCGGTTTTTGAGCCGGCGAAGCTCTTCTCTAACCTGTTCAGCCTGGCCCTCATCAAGATATTTCAACGCGGCTTTCGACGTGTCGCCGCCAGCGGTCTTCACGTTAACCTTTGTGATTCCCAGGGCTCTGTGGATTATGTTTTTCTGGATGTCGATGTCCTGAATCCTTCTCACAGGGATGTCAAGCTCGTTTCTCGTTATGACGCCAGATCTGATCTTCAGGTCGTTGTCCTCGAAGAAGAACTCGAACTTCTTCCAGTAAAAATATTCATAGATTCCGGTCGCCAGGAGAATGAACGGAACTAGAACGATGGCTGGAGGGAAAACGACTGCAAGCGCAAAGACTCCTGCACCTGCGTGTGCAACGGTTCTGTAATACATTCCCTTCTTTGAAAGCTTCATACTCCGTCAAACCCGTGTTCTGACTCGATGGCTTTCTGCTTCAGATCTTCCTGCATCTGCTCCGCCCTTCCCCGTTCGAGGCCTGGAATCTTCATATCCGCGCCTTTGGATCCTGCGGTGTAAACTCTGAGGGATGCAAGGCCTAAGATTCTTTCCAGAGGCCCTCTGTTGGTGTCGATATGCTGAACCCTGACATACGGTATTACTGCAGAGGTTTTTCTCAGTACGCCGTGGTTGATTTCGAGATAGTCAGGATGAACCTCGAAAAACCAGTTCCTGTACCTGTAAAACGAGTAAACCGAGAAAGCTACTGGAAAGACAGAAACCAGGAACGCCGTTAAAATAGGAGATTCAAGGCCTAAATACGATAATCCTCCAAGCACTGATCCGATTACGAGGCCTGTAAGTATTGAAACCGTGATCCAGACGTTCCGGATTCTTGCATCAAGTCTTTCCATGCAGTGAAGTTATACAGAGTCTTTTTTAATTTCTTTCAGTTCAAAACTTTTCGATTCCTCCAGTTTCAACTCTCCGCCTTCAATTTTCAGGATAGAGGCCTCAAGTTTCTCCCCAAGGTCTACTGTCATCATTGTGGGAGCTGACTCTCTCGAGGCACCGCCTCCGGCGCCTGTACAGCTTCCAGGATTCAGGAGCAAGGCCTTCTCCCCGAGTACTATCTGCTGTCTATGGGTGTGGCCGTGGATCAATACCTCTACTTCCAGGTCTTCTGACGCGATTTTTTGAAGCGTCGGTGTATGGCCTCTCGGGGTTACACCTGTTCCATGGTAGACGCCGAAGCTGAGGCCTTTTCTCTCGAATCTCTGCGAGTTTTCCAGTTCATCAGTCTCAAAGAAGTCGCAGTTTCCTTTTACGCCGTAGAACTCTTTCGAGTACTCTTCGACCGCGTTAAAGGTTTCTTTCCTGGCGTAGTCGCCGGCGTGCACCGTTACGTCGGCTTCCTCCACTTTCTCCCAGAACTTTTCAGGTATTTTTTCGGCCCTTCCAGGGATATGTGAATCCGATAGAATCGCGATCATACCAGGAAAGGAAAGTTTAATTTATAAGTCCGTTATCCCCGTAAATTTTATGCGGGGGCAGCCGGGGTAAACCAAAAAGTTTCAACCAGAGATGCGTGCCAAACAATTTGCGTACAGGAAGCTGCTGCTTGCAATGATCGGAATTACAGGCCTATTCTCAAGGCTTGACGTTCATCTACCGACGAAGTGGTACAGCTTTATCGAGACCCTTCAGGTTTCTACAGGTGTAGTGCATTCAAGGCTGTGCATGGTCGACGAAGAAGTTGACAGAGAGTACAGGGAGATGGAGAAAGACCTGGAAAGGCAGTTAGGCCTTGAAAGTTTTTACAGTCCCGAGGATATACAGGAGATCAAGGAAGAAGTAGAGAAAGAGGTTAAAATGAACTCAGAGGCCTAAGTTCTGCATCATGCTCTGCATGTTGCCGCGTTTCATCGAGCCTTTATCCATCTTGTCCATCATGTTCTTTGTCTGCCGGTAATGTTTGATAAGCTCCCGGACTTCTGAAGTAGAGGTTCCTGATCCCTCCGCGATCCTCTCGGTCCGAGATTTGTTGATCTTTGAAGGATTCTGGACTTCTTCATCCGTCATCGAGTCTATAATATACTTGTAGGCCTCTGTCTTCTCCTCTGTAAGCTGCGAGATGTTATCCGGCATTTTTCCGCCGAAAGGCAGCTGTTTCATCATTTCCTCCATCATTCCGGCCTCACTGACGGATTCTATCTGTTCGCGGAACTCCTCCAGAGTGAATTCGCCTTCAAGCATCTGCTCTGGATCGGTTTCAAGCTCTTCAACCTTCTCCAGCAGGGATTCAAGGTTTGGCTGGCCTAGCATCTCTGAAACATACTTTACAGGGTCATAAACCTCTATATCGGATACCTGTTCGCCTGTACCAATAAACTTTACCTGTGCACCCGAAGTAGAGCAGGCGATCAGTGCTCCACCTCCTTTCGCGCTGGAATCCATCTTTGAAACCACGACGCCGGAGATACCGACCGCTTCTTCAAAGTTTTCTGCCTGCTTTCTCGCTGACTGGCCTATATCGGCGGGCATCACAAGGTAGGACTCATCAGGCTTGAAAACCTCTTCAATCCTTGAAAGTTCTTCTTTAAGCTCTGAATCCAGTGAGTTCCTCCCCGCTGAGTCCACAATCACTACTTCCGCGTCCAGCTCTTCAAGGCCTTTCTCCACGACTTTTGAAGGGTCTTCTGCCTCAGGATCTCCATAGAACTCGCTGTCGGCCTTCTCCGCCATCTGCTTCAGCTGGTCGTAAGCCGCAGGCCTATCGGTGTCAGCGGCGATCAGACCGGTTTTCAGGCCTCGCTTCCTGTAATAATCCGAGAGTTTCGCCGCTGTCGTGGTCTTTCCCGCGCCGTAAAGGCCTGAAAGCAGGATTTTCTGGGGCTTGATCTCTATATCGGGTTTTTCTCCCAGCAGCTCCTCCATCCTGTTGTAGACTGTTTCAAGTACGTGTTCTTTCCGTGTCAGGCCCTTTTTTTCTCCTTCAAGGGCTTCCTCTCTTATCTCATCGCTTAAACTGGACACAAGTTCAACGTCGACGTCCGCGGCGATAAGGTCGCGTTGAATGTCTTTTACAAGCTCTTCCACCGCTTCTTCATCTACAGCGGCTCGAGACGAAAATTTCTGTATAGAGTCTTTTACCCTGTCAAACATGTTGAACCATTGCTCACCTATTTTTAAGTTAACGCAGGTTCCAGATGCTGTAGATAAAGATGCCCGCGGCAAAACCAATTAGTGCTGTGCCTGAAGAAAAGTATATCGATGGAAGAAATGAGAAGCCGTCCATGCTGATGTAGATGAAGCCGAGGCCTAACGCGATAAAAGCCACGATGTAGGGCTGCTGGAGCAGCTTCAAACTTTGCCAGGCCTTTGGAAGCGACCTTAAGGAATGAGCGATTAAGGCACCGAGAAACACGACCGCGAACGCTGTAAGGACGGATGACTCGGTGTATACTGTGTAGGCTGCGAGGCCTGTCAGGATGCCCGCGGTCAGCAATAGCAGGTTCTTCATGTGTAAGGCCTCGGTTTTAACAGATAAAAGGTTTCAACCCGTTTCTTGTTATTGATGAGTAGTCTGCCGGAGATTGATATAGTATTTGTGTCCGGGGCCTTGAACCCGGAGGTCTGGAAGCATCAGGAGAGATACTTTGGAAGATGCAGCAACGTTGAAAGCCTTGGCGGCGGAGAATTCAGAGAGATCAGGTCTGAACTTCTGAATCTTCTGGACAACTCTGAGAACGCTGTTGTTGTAGGAGCAGAACTTGGAAACCATGTAGTTCAGGAGGTTGAGGAGCATGAATCGGTTGTAAGCACGGTTGTGACCGGGCCTTTTGATTCCCCGCCTTTCACATCGGAGAAGGCCTTCCGTTTTTTCAACAGAGTAATGCAGCATCCCAAGATCGCGAAAAGAATGTTTTTCTCCGAGGGCTCGGAGTACAGGGTTGTGAAGGAGTTTCTCCACACCGCTGAGTTTCCCGGTTTCGAGATCTACAGAAGCTATATAGGCCGTTCGCTGAGAGTCCCGGTGAAGAACTCGTTGATGATCTACAACCAGAACTGCAGGTTCTCCAGGATGGATGCGGTGGAGGAGATGAGGCCTAACTCGGAGATCGCGTTGCTGAACGCCGGAAGCTTCAGCTTTTTTGAGAGGCCTCAGGAGTACAACAAGGCCTTGAACGATTATCTGCTTGGAAGGAAGGATATACTGGAGAGGCGGAGGCTTGTCAAATCTGCGACGGAGAACAGGTCCTTAAAAGAATTTGAGGAGAAGCTTGAGTTAGAACAATGATCGCAGGCGTCAACCTTACAACGGGAAAGTCCTTTCTGGCGAAGCTCGGAGATGGACTTGAGATAATCGAAGTGGAGACCAACGAGGATATCGCCGAAGAGCTTGAAGATGTAGAGGTTCTGGCGGTAAATGCTTCCTTTAAACCTGTTGAAGGCCTTTCAGATGATGAGGAAGATCTTGTGGAAGAGGGCTACAGTTTTTCGCCTTCCACCAACGAAACGGATCTGAACCGGAGGGCTGTCCATCTCAAACAGCTTCTTTTCGAGAAAGGCCTTGAAGTAGAGTTGATCAGGTTTGACGAGATGATTACAAGCCGCGAACTCGCTATAGGCGGGGATCAGGCGCTTGAAAGCTATGGAATCGATACTTCTGAGATCACATGTTCAGAAGAGTTTGACGCGGTTCTCGGGGCTGTAACCGCAAGGTTTTACCAGCAGGATCAGTGCAGGGATCTCGGGGTTCAGATTCCCGAGGCCTTAAATCAAAAGACTTAAAAGAATTTTACGATGATTGAGTAGATACAGAGTGGTTTTATGGGAATGGAAAAGTTTTACAGCACAGTGAGAAAGACTTTCGGGGTCGAGAAGGAACAGCTAAAAGACGAGCTAAAAGAAGAAGTAACTGAAGAACTACGGCAGGACCTCGGCCAGGAAATATCGTATATAGAGGCCCAGTTAAAGGAGTACGAACAGCTTGTCGCCGAAGTCAACCACCTGCTCTCAACCATGAGAAAGGAACGGATCCAGGAGAGAAGCGACGGCGGACAGGTAAAGATGGATGACTTTGAAGAAGACGTCCAGCCGCTGAAATCAAAGCTCCGCGAACTCGAGAAATCCATGCAGAAACGCCTCGATGAACAGAAGGCCTTCAGCTAAGTGATTAGCTATAAAGGAACTCGTTTCTACACTACTTGATACAGTAGAGGACGGTTTAGATACTGATTTTAACGTTTTGAATGATATAAGCAATTTCTGGAGTGAAGAGGAAGAGAGTTATATGGATCACTACCTTGATGAAATGGAACTCCTAACAGAAGAAAATGATTACAGAGCTGGACCACGACTAAGAAGCTCTATAAAAATGATAGAACACGGAACGGGAAAGACCAGTGAAAAAGTTATGGCTCAGTACAAAGCAGAAAAAGACTATATAGAGATTCAAAATTCCGAGGAACACGAAGGACTATTCTAAAATTTCTTTCACGAACTCTTTTTTATCGAATACTTCAAGATCGTCGTATTCCTGGCCCGTCCCCTTGAAAACTACAGGCCTATCCGTCTTGTAACTGACTGAGATGACTGTGCCGCCTTTATCATCGATATCCATTTTTGAAACGATTACAGCGTCGAACATTCCCTGGTAGGCCTCAATCTGTTCTGTGACATCGTTTCCGCTTAAGGCATCAACCACCAGAAAAGTTATATCCGGTTCGTTGACATCCATCATCTTCTCTAATTCTTTCATCAGGTTCCTGTCAGAGTGTGAACGCCCCGCTGTATCGATCAATGCGACTTTTCCCTGGTTTTCCGCGTGTTCAATCGCGTCATACGCCACGGCAGCAGGATCTGATTTGTATTCATGCTTCACTACTTTCTTACCCAGTTTTTCGCCGTGCTCCTCCAGCTGTTCCATTGAGGCGGCCCTGAAAGTATCGCCAGCGCCTAACACAGAGTCGTGACCATTTTCTTCAAGGTATCGAGATATTTTAGCCAGGGTAGTGGTCTTTCCGGAGCCGTTGAATCCTACAAAGAAGACTGAAGGATTTTCAAGGCCCTCAACTTTTTCAAGAAAGCTGTATTCGTCGTTAATGGTTTCTTCAAGTTCTTCACTGATTGCTTTTTTAACCTTCTCTTCGACTGAAAATCTACCTGCTTTTTCGCTCAAGAGTTTCTGTTCAACGGCTTTCTCTATTCCTTCCGCTGCCTCGTAGGAGACGTTGTTTTCAAGAAGTTTAAGCCTGAACTTTTCCAGTAAAGGCCTTATATCGTCTTCATCTATCTCTTTCTCCGTTACAGACTCTTTTACGTCGGATGAAAGGTCTTTGACAGTGTCCTTGAACTTTTTGAACATAGGCCTATTCTTGCTGCATCTGTTGCTGGATTTGCTGCATCTGCTGCTGTATCTCCTTCATCTGGTCCTGGAGCTCTTCCTGGGTATCCTGTAGAAGCGTCAGCTGTTTTTCAAGCACGTTTGCAGCGCCTTCGTTTGACCTTTCTTCGAATACGTCTCCGCCGATGTTGCTGACGACTTTTCCGGTGTCCTTGACCTCCGCTTTCACGTATGCCCCTGCTCCAACCCTTGCAAGGATTTCATCTCCTTCATCTACTTCTTCAAGGTCGAGTACGGCCTGTTTCGATTCTGTTATCTGTATACGGGTCTGTTCCACCTGTTCAAGGTATTCTTCTATCTGCTGTGACTGTTGCTGAAGCTGCTGTAACTGTTGCATCTGTTCTACCATGTTATTCACTCAGTTTGATGTTTCCGCGGGCTACTCCGTGTTCGCTGCCAAGTTCTGAAAGCAGTTTCTGCTCTGCGTGTTTCTCTGACTCTGCTTCTACGGTTCTCTCGAATTTTTGCCATTGGTTGCCCATCCTGATTTTTCCAGAAAAGCTGTATTCTTCCATAAAAGCCTAAGCCGCAGCAATTTTTAAAACGGTTTACGAGTAGCGGTCGAAGATTTCCTGTGGATCCTCGTTGTTCTCCGCCATTGAGATAATATCATCCTCGTTGTTGTAGTACTCTGCGATTATCTTTCCTACTTCATCCACATCTTCTACATCCCGGTCGATCATCCACTGAAGCACTTTCTCCTTGTCGGAGATGTTTTCAAATATCTCCTCCCTGTCCATACCTGTATGCATCTGCAGCTTATTCATAATGTTGTCCGAGTCTCTCTTCTTTTCTATTTCGTCGTTTTCCGAGTCCCAGCCGTAGATCACGTTCGCGCCGAGGCTCATCTCCTGACTACCCCTCTTGTAACCAGATTTCGCGACTTCTGCAACCTGGAAGACACGCCTGAAGTTTCTACGCCTGTCCCTAAACATCACAACGTTTACATCTACGGACTGAACCATCTGCTCGGCCACATCGATAGGAGGATTCAAAAGCCTCTGGATCGTCTGCTGAGCGGTATCGGCGTGCAGGGTAGAGTAAACTGAGTGGCCTGTGTGCATCGCCTCGAAAAGGACTTCGGCCTGGCGCTTTTTACGGATCTCTCCGACCAGTATACGGTCAGGCCTCATACGCAGAGAGTTAACCAGCAGATCAAGCATTGAGATTTCGCCTTCTCCCTCTGGATTTGCCTCCCTGGTCGTTAAAGGCACCCAGTGAAGGAACCCCGGCAGCTGGACCTCACGCGTGTCCTCGATCGAGAGAATCCTCTGATTCGGAGGCATAAAAGGCATCAAAACGTTCAAAAGCGAAGTCTTTCCCGAACCTGTACCTCCCGAAACAATAACACTCAGCTCGTACTGGAGGCAGAGCCAGAGAAAGGCAGCAACCTCTTTTGTAATCGTCTCGTTCTGTATGAAATCTGTTATAGTCCATGGATCACGGGCGAACTTCCTGATAGTGATAGTATTGCCGTGAGTGGAGATAGGATTCAGAGTTGCGTTTGTACGGTCGCCTGTAGGAAGATGAGCATCGAGCAGAGGATCCAGGCTTGTAATATTTTTACCGACACGTCGAGCGATCTCCGAGGAATAGTTGTAGATCTCCTCTTCGTCCTTAAAAGTGATATTGGTCTTCAGCCAGCCGTATTCCTTGTGGTACACCCATGTAGGTTCGTCTGCAGAGTTGACAACAAGCTCCTCAAGATCAGGATCCTGCAGAAGTATTTCAAGGTCGCCGAGGCCTACCATCTGGTGGATAAGGTTTCCTACAAGTATTTTTCTCGCGGTTTCATCGGCTTCAGGGATCATCTGGTCCAGCTGGGCCTTGACAGCCTCCCGGAACTTCTGCTTGACTTTTTCAACCTCATCAGAATCCGTGAACTCGTCTCGCGAAAGCTTGACGGATCTTACAGCCTGAGCCCTGAGATTCTGGATGAAGGCCTCTGTTCCACCGCTGACCTGAGGCCTGTCAAGCTTGTACACCTTCACGTACTCTCCTTTCTTGTCCCCGATCGTGATCTTTGCCGGCACCTCATCCGCCTGAACCTTGTAATCCTCCTCTATATGACTGAAGAACTCGTCCTCATTCTCAGAGTACTCCTCTTCAAGCTCCTCGGGATCGATCTCCTCGAGAGCATCTATCTGAGGCGGTTCAAGATCTATATCATCTATACTTTCTCGATCCTTACCGTCTTCTTCACCTTCTCCCCGATCATCCTGACCCTCAAGATCCTGACTGAGGCCTTCAGTCTCGTTCAAAAACTCTTTCCTCTTCTTCTCAACTATAGAGTCTTCATCTGCCATCTTCTATCCGCTCCTCAAGGTAATCGACGAGATCAGGCCTGTCACGGTTGCTGGACTCGGCCCGGAGCAAGGCCTCGTAGTCAGGGTTTTTCAGCAGCGAGATCTTCCTCATGACCTCTGTCACTCTGTTGGTGTCGACAAGCTCCTGGTAGGTCTCCTCTGGGACCTCTGACTTCTTGATCTTTTCATCTTCTGCAATCCTCCTCTCCACCACATCTTTTTCAGATCCCGAATGCTTCTTCGAAACAGGAATAAGAGATTTTAAACGGGATTTCAGGCCTTTGCTTTCTTCATCACGATTTCGCCTGGCTTTCCTAATGTTATCCTCAAGCTTCTCCACAGCTTTGATCTTCATCCTTATATCCTGCTCTTCTTCAGAAAGCTCTCCTTCTTTCTCGGCCTTTTCAAGCACTTTCTCTACTTCATGGATTACCTCTCCAGTTTTCTGGTTCAGCTTCCTGTCCTGCTCCTCATCCAGCTGTTTCCTGATCAACTGTTCGACTTCATGCAGAACCCTCTCAATTTCATTAACAAGTTTCAGTGTCTGATGGTCGAGGCCTTTCACCCGGAGCTGTTCATCAATCCGGTTCTCCAGCTCTTCAAGCCTTGTAACCGTATCATTTACGATTTCCTCTCTCTCCTCTTCACTCAGTTTATCCTTCCTCTGCAGAAGCTCCTCGCGTTTCTCCCTCACAAGATTAGACTTCTCATCCAGTTTCTTCCGAAGCTCCTCGGTCTGAACATCCAGATCCTCCTCAATCTCCTCCTTCTTCTTTTCAGACTCCTCAATATTCTGCTCCGTGAACTCAAGGACAAGGCCTGAAGTCAGTGTATGATGCTTCTCAATCAGGTTTTCATCAGCAAGTGCATCCGCCCAGTTACGGACACGCGACTCATCCACCCCGATCTCGCTGCTTATAGTACTGCACGAGGCCTTCTTGTTCTCGGCAAGATAGTTCAGAAGGCTGTCAACACCGGTCTCTATCACAAGGTTCTCCCAGTCGTCTGCCATGACCAACAGTATTGTTTTAACTTGTCCCGGATTTAAAGACTGTTATGCTCATAGAAGCCTCAGCGTTTCTCGGGTTTATCTCGCTTGGAATAGCCTCAGTATACGACCTGAAGAGCGAGAAAGGAGATGTACCCGCATCAATACTGCTTTTCGGGATAGCATCAGGCCTAATACTGCATCTAACACACTCAATTATTGTAAAAAACCCTGAAGCCTTCTACACAAGCATTTTAGTCGGTTCAGTGTTCACAGCCTACGGATTCATAAGCTACATAATGGATATGTGGGGCGGAGCCGACATGCTTGGCATATCCGTCCTCGGGTTTTCATCAACCTACTTCCTGATACAGATGAACGGCATACTCGGTGTAATAGATTTATTCATAAACATGATGGCTGTAGCATTTGTCTACGCTCTTTTATTCGGAGCTGTAAAAGGACTGAAAGACCAGAAAACAAGAAAATCATTCAAAGAAAAATTAGGTCAGAACAAACTTATTGCAGGTTTTTTAGTCGGCATAGGATTCTTCTTCCCCATAGCTATGAATGGAAACACGGGATGGATATTCCTCAGTTTCTACGAATTCATGGTTTTCGTCTACTTCTTCTTCCAGTCGGTTGAGGAAGAAGTAATGACCGAAGAGATCAGTATCGAAGAACTGGAGATCGGAGACGTTGTCAGTTTTGAAGGAGTCGACCTGAAGACCTGGAAAAAGCCTAATATCCTGGGAAAGACATTTTCAAGAATATCTGAAACTTTGCCTGAAAGCAGAGTAAAGGCCTTCATCGAGTTTTTGAACGACAAGTATGGTTACTCGGAGATTGTAGGCCTTACAGAGGAAGGCCTTGAAACTTTAAGAAACTCAGAGGTTGAAAAAGTCGAGGTCAAGGACGGAATCCGTTTCATGCCGGTGTTCCCTGTTGCCCTGGCCTTAACAATCTACGGCGTTTCAGTACTGAGGTTTCTGATTTACTCAGTCTGATTTAACCTGTCGAGCTGTTCCTGTATCCTTGATTCGAACTTTAAATCGTTTCTCCTGTTTTTAAACCAGTAAAGCCAGAGCACGAGCACCACAATAGTGAGGCTCCAGCGCCAGAGCACTCCATGAATTACCTGGAAGCTTATAAGGCCTGATTCTGCAAGGTAGACAGTTGTGAATACTCTTGCAATGTTTGCTACCATTAAAACGGCTGTTGCAGCGATTACGTAGTTTAAGTGTTCGAGTGTTCTTTTTGTCGAGGCGTATATCAAACCTATGAAGAGTGCGATGGATTTCCAGCCGAGGCAGTCCTGGACTATCAGGTAGACGGATTTCTCGGTGAAGATTCTTGTCCCGGTTGTAAAGGCCTCTATTCCTGCTATGTTCATCAGGAAGGAGATTAGTTCAGCGAAGGCCGACTGCAGTTGGTACGTGGAAGGCATTACGAGAAGCATCAGCCTGAAGACAATGCCGGCGAACAGCAGCTTTGCGACAAAGATAGAAGTCCTGTGAATTTTTTCGTGAAGCTCTGTCATCTTGACTCCCTGTACTCCTCTATAACTTTTTCAAAGCTTTTCTCGGGGAACTCTTCCACGACTACAAAGTCTTTGAGCTCGAGGCCTTTTATCTCTTCCACATGCCGGAGCTTTACTTCATCGAGTTCAACTTTTTCCAGAGATTCTTCCGACCTGAAAACTGCTTTCTCTTCTACCTCATCTAATTCGTCGACTATTGGAACAAGCTCTCCGCCGCCAAAAATCTTTTTCAAGGCCTGTCTATAGGCTTTCAGGGCTGTGCTGAGGTCTTCAACTTTTTCCTCGAGCCGGGAGATTTCAGAGGTTTTATCCTTGATTATTCCTTCGCGTTTCCTGACCTCTTCATCTTTCAGGGCTTCTTTGCGGTCCTTTTCTCTTTCGTTCACCAGTTTCTGCTCAAGCTTTTCGGTTTCGGCTTCAAGTTCTGTGTTCTCTGATTCAAGGTTTTCTAACCGATCTTCCAGCCTGTCGATCTTTCTCTTTAAACGGGCTTCGAGGCCTTCTTCGGGTTCTGAATCAGATTTAGAGCCTCGGGATGCTTCCTCTTCATTATCTCCTCCAAGTTTTTCTCCATCAAAGAAGTGTTTCGAGGCCTGACGAAGATCAACGTCTCCCTCTTCAGCAACGTCTTTTATCTTCCGTATCTGTTTATTCATGTGGTTGTAGGCGTTGATAGCGG
>JBKHHG010000007.1:0-24348 GCA_046539225.1 Candidatus Nanohaloarchaea archaeon | reverse complement strand
TCGACGAAGAATGGATTGGAACCGTTCTGGATGAAGAAAAAGTAGAAGAGCTGATACAGCTTTCCCGGGAGTACGGTTTCAATGCGGCCGGTGAAGGCGGTGAGTACGAGACCAAGGTCGTTGGTTTTCCTGATTCTATGTGTTAGGTGATAGTTCTTCTTCTATGGAGAGGTTGATTCCAAGGGCATCTTCTAAGGCTTCGGCAGCTTCTTCAGGTGTTCCATACTCTCCGAAGGATTTTTCAGGCCCGAATCTGCTGCGTTGGATGAGCTTTCCATCTTGATAGACTAACTCGAAGCTCTGAACTCCATCATACAGCTTGAAAGTGGCTTCCTCCGATGAAGCAATTTCTACCTCCCCTTTTTCAGTATGTGATTTGAGTTGATCCAGTTTAGAAACGTATCGAATTTCGGACTCTGTTGCCAAGGTAACCCCTGGGAGAAATGTTTGGGTTTGCTGGGTTAAATATCGAACCGAAAAATTAAGTGTCGGGGGTTCGAAAAATTCTTTGGGTACTTCGTTTCAGTTCTGGAATTCTGGAGGTCTGAACTTGTGATCCTGTATTTCGTTGCCTTCCTCGTCAAAATAGAATCTGGCGGAGAATTTTTCTTCTTCCAGCATTTTCGGCATCCAGTAGCGGTCGTCCGGCCACATTTCCTCGAACGGAAGATTCTCGGTGTCGAACCATTCAGGCCTTGCTTCTTCCGTCTCTTCAGGTGTTCCGGTAAAGTCTGAGGCTTTGAAAACATGGACAAACATAAACGGGTCGTCGCCAAACAGGAACTCCAGTTCACCCATTTTCTCAACTTTAAGAGGATTTACACAGGTTTCCTCCATTGTCTCCCTTATCGCGGCTTCTTCAGGAGTCTCAACTCCTTCCAGTTTACCGCCTGGACCGTTGAACAATCCTTCTCCGACACCACGTTTCTTCTCGATTAAAAGTGCTTCTCCGTCTTGGATTATGAAGAGCAGAGTGGCTTCTGTAGCTTCTTCCCTGAACTCTTCGCGGGAGAGTTCCATAACTTTATCTTCAGGTCTGATCTTTAGATATCTTTATTCAAGGCCTAAATACTGTTCCAGATTTTTCATTTTTTCAACGTTTTTCCTGAAGGCGTCGACATCGTTTTTATCTGGAATATTATCCTTTTTCAGGGATCGGTACTGGTCCATGCCGAACTTCAGCCCGAGTTTATCGCTCAGGGTCATCCCTGCTTTGACTATGGTCATCGGAAGCGGAAGAGCTGTCAGGTTTCTACCCTTTGAGGCCTCTATCATCTCCGCGATCTCTTTCAATGAGTAGGCCTCTGGACCGCCCAGATCGTATGATTGACGAATATGTTTTTCATCTTCGACAGCTTCCACGAACAGGTCGCCGATATCTTCAACATAAAGAGGCTGGAAACCCGGGTTTGAACGGGGCAGTGCAGCGATGAAAGGCGTCAGGATAGATTCTGTAAAGTTGAGGAACTCTCCGCCCTCTCCAAAAATTACTGAAGGCCTGAAAACAGTCCAGTCAAGGCCCGAGTTCTTCACGGCGTCCTCGGCCTCTCCCTTTGTCCACAGGTACTGGGTCTCTGCGCCAGGATCTGCTCCCAGCGCGCTCATATGGATATATCGATTTACTCCGGCTTCTCTACAGGCCTGTAAAACGTTTTCCGTGCCTTCCACGTGAATTCTGTGGTAAGAAACATTCGGCTTGAAAAGCGGTGAAAGGCCTACCAGGTGGATGACTGCGTCGAAACCTTCAAAATCCAGAGTATCAGGATCTGTTACATCGATCCGCTCGATTTCTGCATCTTCCGGCAGTTCGATAGGGGAGTCGGTTGAAAGGCCTCCAAGCGTTACCTCGTGGCCGGCCCACGCCAGTTTATGTGATAGATGAGAGCCTACAAATCCTGTGCCTCCGGTGACGTACACTTTCATGCAGTTAAATTGTGGAGGCCTGTATTTGATTGCTTCGGTAAGATGCCTCGCGCACCTTGATTGATCAAACGAATCTTCGTTTGGGTCGAAGCAAATTGAATTTGCTTCTTAAAGCATTTTCTTAAAAGAAATATGGGTCCGACGGGATTTGAACCCGCGGCTGCCAGGTATCTCTCAGGCCTTCTCTGGGCCATTCCGTGGAATGGTCTGTGATGGTGGAACTTTCAGAAGTTCCTTTAAGAGCCTGGTGCTCTGCCGGACTGAGCTACGGACCCTTTCTGGATATTTTGAGGCCTGGGACGTTTAATTAAGTTGAGTTTTGTTGAAGAATTTAGGCCTTTATTTGAGCTCTGTTTTTCTGATCTCGAGTTCTCTGAACGGGTAGATCTTCTCCGCTTTTTCGCGGAACTCTTCCTGGATTCTGTCGGTGAAGATGTTTTCCATGAATTCTTCGTATGTCTGTTCGGAGGCCCGTTCCTCGATTATCTGGCTGATCTCGTTTCTGACTGCTTTATGCTGTTTTCCCGAGGCCTTTCTGAGTGTTGCGCCGACGACCTTGACCCTGACGGTTTCTTCATCCTTGGTTTCGAATTCTTCGACGAGGTCGAACCTGTCCGTGTCTGTCCTTATCATTCTTGAGACGAACTCTGATGATACACTCATCTCGCTGATCTCTGTGAAGGCCTTGTTTCCTTCGACTTCTGTAACTTTCAGGGTGACGTCCGCGTAGTACTTGTCGCTGGAGTCCATCAAATCGTTCAGGCCTTCCTTTACTGTTCTGCCGACCACCTGTTCTTCCTTCTCTGCCGGTGTCTCTGTGATTACTTCTTCATCGAATATTTCTGGGGCCTGGACTTCGTACCAGTTTTTCTGCAGTACTGCTTTAGCCATACCAAGGGTTCAAAATCAAAACTTTATAAACCATATTCAATATTCCTGCGAAATCTTGTTCCCCAGCATCTCTATAAACTTGTCCTTGTTTTCTCGCGGGATCTTGGCTCCTGCTGCTACGTTGTGGCCTCCTCCTTCTCCATCCAGTTCCTCGCATATTTCTCCTATAATGTCGCCCAGGTTGAGGCCTTTCTCCACCGCGTCTTTTGAGGCCCGTGCTGAGACCTTGGATTTCTCGTCTTCCATCTCTGCTACACCCATCACCACTTCCGAGTCGAAAAATCCGTTTGACATGCTGATGGTGGAGACAGTTCCTATGAAATCGTCCTGGATATTATCTTCTGCGTCTATTACTCCGAGGCCGTCTCTTTCATATATGTATTCCTCGTTTTCCTGGTTTTCCTCCACGAACCGGAGTGATTCGCTGATCTTTCTACCGTAAGCGGTTGAGATCCGGTCCGCGAGCTCGAGGTCCTGGTTTACAAGTATTTCTACTCCTTCTTCAGCTCTTCCAAGTCTTCCGCACGCGTTGATAACTGTGGAGAACTCTCCTATCTCGTAACCGTTTTTCAAGGTGTAGATATCATTCAGAAGCGGTTGTACAGGCCTTCCGGTCTTTATAAGTCCGTTTATCAGTTTTTTCTCTTCTTTCTCGGTGAGGTCGCTCAGTGTGCGGAACTCTCCGTCTTTCCTGATCTCTACGCCGTGTTTCTGGACGAACTGGACTGCCCCGTTTTCATCGTTTGATATGCCAGGGAGGTAAGGGTCTGTAGTGTACTTCAGCGAGTCCTTCAACGGTTTGGTGGTTCTGCCGTAGAGATCGAGGCCTTGCCGTTTTTCGATTATACCGTTTTCAAGCGCGAGTTCTTCAAGCTCTGCGTTCAGGCCTATAAACTCGCCGCCCTGCTTCTGCATATCTCCCGTCGCACCAATCAACGCGTATTCGACCAGGTCGATGTTTTCCTCGTCGTACTCGTGCGCCAGGACAAAAGTCATGCCTGCGGCGGAGATTGCCTCCCCTCCATCGAACCCGAGAAAATGCGGGTTCATATGCGGGAAGCTCCCCTTCTCCGAGGGCTCGTGGTGGTCTGACACCACTACCTCTTTTTCATCCATGAGAATCTCTTCTATTTTTGAGGCCTTTCCTGATCCGATGTCCACGAAAAGTATGAGGCCTTCTTCCTCTTCCTTTAGTCGTTTAACGTCTTCGTCGTAGAGCTGCTTCAGTATTTCGTACTCAAAGTTTTTCCCCGCTCTTTCCAGCATCTGGTGTGCGATGGCTGTGGCGGAGATGCCGTCGGCGTCGTACTGCCCCACCAGCCTGATCTTTTCATCAAACTCTTTGATCTTTTCAACTGCTTCAGAGGCCTGATCCCTTATCTCTTTTAGTGTCATAACTCTTCAATTCTCCTCCAAAGGGTTATTGGTTTCTTTTCCGATAAAAAAGCCGTGAAAAAGGGTTTTAAGGCCTGAACCGGTTATCGGGAGTAGTTCCAGTCCTCGTCGATGTTGCCGTTTTCACGGTGGTAGGAAGCGATCCTCCTGATCTTGGCCTCTGTCAGTTCCAGCCGTCTCTGGGCCTGGGCGTCCTCAGGATTATCTTCTATATGTTCCTGGATCTTTTCCGCCTTTTCTATAAGGTTCTGAAGGTCTTCCGGGACTTTAAGGGAGGCATCGTTCTCCTCGAGGATCTCGGTTACCGAGTTCTCGGTGATCTGCTCCACATCGGGAATCCCGTACTGATCCCTCAACCTGAGGCCTATCTGCGCTGGCTGAAGGCCTTCGTCTCTCAGCTTCAGCACGAGATCGACTACTTCTTCCTTGTCGTAGTCGACCCAGTCAGGTTGGGACTCGTCCAAAGGTTTTTCGCTTCCACTGCTTCCTCTTCCGTCAGAATGCATCTTAGCCACTCAAAACTCACCTCTATGAGTTTCTGCGTAGCCAGAAATTCTTCGAATTTCGTTCATTATAGTATCACGTTGTGTTGCCGACACGGCTCAGCCTCTCGGACTTCACCGCTCTAACCTCCAAAGGAATGTAAAATTTTTTATATCAGTCACAGCTCCAGAGGCCTCTACCATTCTTCTTTGCGACCGCTTCCCAGAAGTAGAACTCATTCGATCGAGAAAAACCTGAGGGATAAACCCGTGCAAGGCCTTCTACCAGGAGCTTCCGCGTCAAATCGCCCTCAGTTTGAATGTAGGCAAGCCTCCGATCGTATTCGCCGCGGTCATCGGATCGCCTGTCGAAAACAAGTCTCACTTCGTCTCTCGTATTGTTATCCACAACGTTTGAGGCCTCTTCGCCGAAACGGTCAAGGCAATCGACTGTGTCGGAATCATTTTTCAGGCCGTAATCACCGGGATCGTTCCCGGAAAATTCAGATACTTCAGGCGTATCAACCCCTAAAAACCGGACTGTATCGTTCTCAGTGTCGATGGTATCTCCATCCACTACTTTCTCAAGGCCTACCATTTCGTGACCGGGGAAAAAGGCTCCAAACCCTAAAATCAGGAATGTCAAGGCAGCGGGAAACAGGTATTTCATACTTTACTTGTAACGGCCTCTCTCCTCCACGTCATTTAACCTTTCCAATACTTCCTCTCTGAATTCAGGCCTGTAGCCTTTGAGAAAGTTGTTCCAGGCCTCTTCAAAGTTTTCAGGGTGCGAGCTCTGGAGCATCTGCTTCAGGAGGTGTAGGTCGACCGCTCTGTCCTCTGTCTTTGAGGATTCCTGTGAAAGGCCGAAGTCTATAATGTAGATTTCTTCGTTTGCGATTATGTTGCTGGTGGTGAGGTCTCCGTGGATGAGGCCTGATTCATGGAGTTTTTCCAGGTTTTTACCGACGTCCTTCAATTTTTCAGGCCTGAACTCTTCCTCTAAAGTTTTTCCATCTATCTTCTCCAGTTTCAATCTGTATTCCGAGGTTTTCTCGACTTTCGGAACGTTTACACTGTTTCTAAGTGATTTTTTTAGTGTGCTGTGCTCTGTCTGTGTTCTCTGCCTTCTGATTCTTTTATCGAGCTCCGGGTGGCGATAATTTTTTTCAGGCCTCTCCTTGATGACTTTTTCCTCCTTCACTGTGACTTCTGCTTCTGCTCCCTGTATCATTGTGTTTCGAGGTATTCTCTTAGTTCTAAAAGGCTTTTCCTCCTGAGTTCTTCCCGGTAGTTTTCGTTGTGTATAATTCCTTCTATGTGGTCGATCAGTATTTCCGAGGATGCAAGGTCTGGAACGATGACGTGTACCGCTCCCTGGTTCAGGAGGATTGAGGCCTCTTCCATGTTTTCCGCCCTGACTATCTTGTCTTCAGGTTCTTCAAGCTCCATTATCTTTTTGGATACTCGGAAGGAGGGAACCGTCGAGACCACCAGTTTTGCTTCTGTAAAGTTGGCCTCCTGCCAGGTCTCTTTGTCCATGATATCGCCGTAGACTCCAGGGATACCTCTTTCTTCGACTGTGGAGACTTTTTCAGGGTCGTTGTCTATCACCGCGACCCGGGCGTTCTCCTCGAGAAGCGAGTCCACTACTCTTATGCCCTGTACGTGGTAGCCGACGACTATCACGTGGTCCTCCAGGTTTACTTTTTCGCCTACTTCTCTGTCCGGTTTCAACTTCTGGTAGATCCATTCTTCGTGTCTCTTAGTGTAAGACGAGGTAAGCATCGAGAACGTTGCCGCGATTATAACCGAGTTGAAGACCTGTCCCGAGATCATCTCTGTGAGGAAGGCCTGGATCGCCACGATCAACGCGATCTCGCTGACCTGGTCAAGGCTTAGAGCTGAAAGCATTGAAGTCCTCGGATCAAGGCCTTCAAAGACAAGACTTTTGTAGGTTACAAAGGGTTTAAGCATCGATGTAAGAAGTACAAGCAGAAAAGCCGATAAAATAGTTTTTGGATCGGGTATGGATATCAGGGCGCCAAGCGCCACGAAAAATATTGCTGAGAAAAAATCCTTCAACGATCCCAGCGTGTCAAGCAGCTCCATGTTGTGCGGGAACTTTGCCGCGGTAAGTCCTGCGGCGAAAGAGCCTATAACCATCGGAAGCCCGAGGTAGGAGGTCAAAGCGATCATTCCTATAAGCGAGGTGAGGCCTGCGAGCATCATAAGTTCGGTGCTGTAATTAGACTGATCTGCTACAAAGTCGAAGCCGTACTCTCTTATCAGAAGGGCCAGGATGATTACAGAGGTTGCGGCTCCGAGAGCGTGTAGCGAACTCGAGACTGTGGAGGCGAAGAGCACTGTGATAAGCGCGAGGCCTATCAGATCCTGTATAAGGTGGATTGATTCGGATATTCTTCCGTGCAGTAGGTCGTTCTGGATTTCTCTGTCCGCTAACTGGAGGCCTACCAGGGAGCTGCTTAAAGCGGCGGCTGTGCTGAAGATTGCACTCTCCATGCTTGTGAATCCGAGCTGGAGGCCTGTAAAGTATGCTATAGCGCCTATAACGAATATCTGGGCTGCGGTGGTGTCGAGGCTGACCGAGGCCTCCTGTCGCAGTCTCTGGGGGTCAAACTTTAGGCCGAACGTGAAGACCAGGAACGCGATCCCGAGCTGGGCCAGGTTCAGCAGCTGGTCTTCGACAAGAGTGATCTCGGGTATAGCCCCGTTCAGGAGTTCCTGAGTGATGAAGGGTTCTAGGCCTGTTATCCCTCCTACTATAATTCCTGCGATGATGTATGCGGGTATCGCTGGATGATCGAACCTGTGGAAAAGCAGGAGTACTGCGGAGGCTGTCAGGAATATCAGGGTGAGGGTTGAGATTATCTCCATGTTCTCGACCTCCAGTCGATCTTTCTCTTCTCCTCTTTTACCTCTTCATCGAAAAGCTTCCGGTCTTCAAGATAAACCTTGAGCTGTTTCCCGAGTCTGTCGCCGGAGAGCATGTTCTTGATTATAACGTAATGTGCGTCCATGTCATAAAGCTCTGAGGCCTCTTCAAAGTTGGAGGCCTTCACGATCTTTGTGGCGTCTTCGCCGCAGGCTCTGAGTATCTGTTTGTTCAGGTTGAACTCCGGTATAAAGGAGATCACCATCTCTGCATTCTCCAGGCCTGAATCTCGCCTCACCTTGCCGTGTCTAATGTCGCCGTAGATGTATTCATGGCTTATCTCGTTAAGTTGCTCTATGTTCTCGGGTTTGCGGTCTACTATAACTATATCATCGTAGAAATCATCCAGTTCTTCGACAGTGTTCCTCGCCATCTCATCGTATCCAAGTATCGCCACATGGCCTTCTCTCGAGCTCTCAAAGCTGTCCTGAACTTTTTCTGTCTCAAATCTCTGGAGGTAAGGCCTCAGTTTTTCAAGTATCTCCTCGTTGTACTTTATCAAGTATGATGAAGCACCCATTGATATCAGGGCTACAAGGCCTATGAACCCGAGTATGCTCTCACCGATCAGGCCTGTAGAGATTGCGAGGCTTGCGAGAATGATGGAGAACTCGCTTGTCTGCGTCATGTTGATCCCGCCGATAAAACTTGTTTCAAGGCTGTAGCCCAGTCTGTCTATAATTATGAAGAAAGCCACGGCCTTCAAAGGTATGATTACAATAGAGAACGCTAATGCTTCAGGGATATAGGCTGTGAGGTGTTCTGGAACGATGGTCAGTCCAAAGTTGATGAAGAAGATCGCCATGAACAGATCCGTCATAGGCCTTACTCTTTCCTGCACCTCAAAGCTGTACGGAAGCTGTGCCAGGCCTACACCTGCTACAAAGGCGCCTATCTCTGTGGAAATATTCAGTATTTCCGCTGTTGATATAAAGAGGAAGGCCCAGGCCAGGCCGAAGATTAGCAGGGTGTGCTGGTCGCCAGAAATTCTCCCGAGCACCCGCGAAAGGCCTCTGCGGGACAACAAGATGGAGATAACTGATATCATCGAGATCAGAAGCATTACCTCAAAGAACCTGAAGATAACCTGTGAAGGACTGCCCAGGCCTGAAGAGATCAAGGCCATTATCACGACCACTACGACATCCTGGACCAGCAGTATCCCCACATCAAGCCTGCCGGACATCTCCGATATCTGGCCCTCATCTGTCAGCAGCTTAACCACGAGAGCGGTCGAGCTGAACATTACCGCCGCCCCGATAAATACTGATTCGACCAGGCTGAAACCCAGAACGCTGGAAAGCCCGAGCCCCACACAGAAGAAAAGAGCCATCTGGACCGCCCCGATCACAGTCACAGGCCTCAAAATATCCTCTATCTCCTCAAGCTCCATCTCCAGCCCGATGAGGAAGAGCAGTAACACAAGACCCAGTTCAGAGAAAAGCCGTGTCATCTCAGTTTCAGAGATAAGACTCAGACCCGGGCCCAAAAGCAGGCCAGCCACAATATAACCGATTATCGTCGGCTGACCGGTCTTCCTCGCCAGAAAGGCGAGCAGAGTCGCTGTGATTATAATTAAAGCAAGGTCAGATGTGAAGACTTCTATCATCGAGAGCAGCCTCTATTTCCTCCTGTTTAACAGGTCCCTCTCTGTGAATATAAATCTCGCCGTCTCGAATTTCAGCGATGGTTGAAGTAGGCCCCCTCGGAAGTTTCCCGCGATCCAACACAAAATCGGCTTTCTCCAGAAGCTCGTCGGAAATCTCGTCAACAGAATAAGAAGTCTTCCCGCCTGAAACATTGGCGGAAGTAGCGATCAAAGGCCTCTCAGCCAGTTCTCGCGCGATAGGCGAAGAAGAAACCCTGAACACAAAACTTTCATTCAAAGAATCCGGGACCTTATCCTTTTTCTCCACCACCAGTGTCAAAGGCCCAGGCATGAACTCATCAACTAAGGCCTTCTCACTCTCACTTAACTCAGCATATTTCTCCACGGTCTCCAGAGAATCCACTATAACAGTTAAGCCTTTGCTCCGAGGCCTCTGCTTCGCCTCGTAAACCCTTTCAATAACTTTTTCGTCTAACGCGTTTCCACCGATAGCGTAAGCCGTCTCGGTCGGATAGATTATCAGGCCTCCTTCTTCTATAGTTTTCTTGGCTTCTTCAGTCTCTTTCATTTACTCACACCTTTATCCTGTCAGGCCTCCAATTACGCTTAATCCTGGAGTCTTTGATATCTATGAATTCTTTTCTCTTGGCTTTTTTGAGGCCTCGCTCTGCGATCATCGCTGCGTTGTCCATGCAGTATTCGGGCGGGATAAAGTAGGCCTCCGCGCCTCTCTGCTCGCACATCGACTCCACCATCTCTCTAAGCCGGTAGTTCATCGCTACTCCTCCCGTGAGTAAGGCCTCGTTGCTGTTGGTCTGGCTCATCGCTCGTTCCAGAGCCTCGACCGTGGCTGCATATGCGTGTTCCTGGAAAGTATTCGCAATAACCGTGTCGTCAACGTCCCCGATTTTTTTCTGGAGTTCAGTTGTGATCCCTGAAAACGAGAAGTCCATGCCTTTGACCGGGTAAGCGATCTCCAAAATTTCATCGGTTTGTTCCGCCAATTTTTCGATTTCAGGGCCTCCAGGATGAGGATAACCCATTTTTCGGGCTAACTTGTCGACCGCGTTTCCCAGCGCAATATCCAGTGTCTCTCCGATTATCCGGTACTCTTTGTTTTTCTCTGCTATGACCTGGGAGTTGCCGCCTGACAGATACAGTGTGGTAGGCCTCTCCGCTTCAGTAGTTCTCTTCCCGATTTCGATGTGGGCGACGCAGTGGTTCACTCCGATTAAAGGTGTCTGGTGTTCCTGCGCCAGAGTTCTCGCGGCTACCGCCCCAACATCGAGACACTGCGGGATTCCAGGTCCCTGCGAAAAAGCCACCGCATCAATCGGTTCCTCCAGGCCTCTTTTGATTACCTCTTCAGCTTTCTGGTAATGGTGCTCCGCCGCCTCTCTCGGATGTATCCCGCCTTCATCAGGTTCAAACATATCTTTCTCGTTGGTATAGATCTCTTCCTCATCTACAGTAGATGCTGCAAAAGTATGGGCGGTGGATTCAAGGCCTAAAATTCTCATTTTCTTCTATCTGAGGTTTTGAATGTAAAATGTTTAATGGTGTGTCCATAGAGGCCTTTTTAAGCTCTATACCTTCAAGGAAGTAGATAAAAGAAAGTTATTGATGCTTGGTGTAGCCGCATTTGCCGCAGCTCATGCGGTCGTCGTGGTCTGCGAGGAAGCTGCCGCATCGAGGGCACTGTGAGTGGTTTTTGCTTCCGTCTTCTTCGTATTTCTCGTGTACTGCTACTTTTTCGTGTTTGCTCATGATCTTTACCTCGGTTTTTTTTGGAGGCCTTTTTTCAGGCTTCGATCTGGTTTTCAAGCCAGTTTACAAGTGTTTTACGGTTTTTGTTTTCTTTTTCTGCGGTGAGCGCGGCTTCGTAGTCGGGGCCCTCCATTTCGTTCAAGGCCTCTTTGGCTTCTGTGATTGTGCCTGAGACTATTTCTGTGTATTCTTCGCCGGCTCCGGTTTTTTCTTCTGTTGGTTCTTCTACTGCCTGTTCTTCGAGTTCTTCGTCGTATTCGAACTCTTCGTAGATGTGCAGGAAGGCCTCTGACTTGTTGCTTCCGTAGTTTGTGTAGATATGGTTTACTTCGACGTTGTCTTTTTCAAGGCCTCTGTCGGCTGTTATACGGTTTAGTACGTCTTCTTCGCTTGGCGTTGATTCTTCCTGGTGTTTTACTTCCGCCCTGACTTCTCTTCTATCCATCAAAGGGTTTTCTTTTACGGTTGTTATCTCGAGTTCCATGTGTGTCTTTCACCTGTTAAAGCTTTTATTTTACTCTTATTGCGTATCTTCCAGGGGTTTGCACGCCCATCTCTTCCGCGATCTGGGAGTCTGTGTCGTAGATTACGACGAGGCCGCTCCACGAATCCGATAGAACGTTGTTCTTGCAGACAGGGCATTCATCTGAGTCTTCTACTATTCTCTTGCAATCGGTACAGGCCTTTTCGCTCACTCGGAGTCACCGTTTTCTTCCTGTTCTTCTTCCTCTTTTTCTTCCTCGTAGGCCTCTATCCATTCCTGTTTCCCGAGGCCTGGCTGCCTCATTGTAAGGTTGATCTTGTTGCTTTCCTGGTTGCCGAGGCTGACCGCGATTATCCTTGTAGTCACGAAATCGTTGACGCCCAGGCTCTTCTCCTGTTCATCCGAGGTCAGCATCATGTTCTCCTCGTCCAGGTTCATGTAGTCATCGGTTACCTGAGAGATGTGGCATAGTCCGTCGAAAGGCCCTATCCTGATGAAGGCCCCGAACTCTGTAAGGTCGACGACTTCTCCGTTGATGACTTCATGCATCTCGGGTTCAAAGACGACCGCGGTGTACTCCGCCTCGTAATGTACTCCAGCGTCCTCCGGCTCGATGTCTCCGCCTTCAATATCTTCGACTTCTTCCACCCCTATAATCACTCCGAGCTCTGGATGGATCTCTCCCTCCTTCTCTTTCAGGCCGTTTAGTACGCTTTCCTCTACATCGCCGCCCAGGTGCTCTGGGGGCACTCTTACGGAGTCCTCGATCGTCAGTCTTTTGTACATAAAAACTCTCTACCTCTGTGGAACTAAAAAACCGTTCGGAAGAAAGTTTTAAATGACTCCCCTACTTCAGAAATCCTCGTTCTCAATAACCACATGACTCCCCGACCTGATATAGGCTACAGGCCTTCCTCTTTCCAGGATCCTCTGCCTAAGTTCCTTATCGTTCGTCGCCACCAGAAACCTGTCAGAAAGATCCACAAGCAGATCGTCCACAAAACCGTTTCCCTCAGTCTCCAATACCTCAACACCTTCCTTCTCGACCAGTTGCTGGACAAGGCCTCCATACTTCCCGCCTTCAATGCTTTTAGCCTCTTCAACAACCTCATCCAGAGTATAGAAACTGCATCCCGGATACTTCTCCTCGAACCCTTCAAAGATCGAAACGTTCAGCTGGAAAGGCGCCGTCAAAAAGTTAGTGTCAAGCAGTATATCCTTCACTTGAAGACAGCCTCCCCACTGATCTCAGGCCTTTTGAAACCGCCGTCCTCTACTTCTTTCCAGAACTTCTCCGCCCATTCCGGACTGACTTTTCCCATCAAAAGCTTTTCCGTACTGTTCTCCTCCCAAGCCTTGATACCAGAAAAATAGATATGATGGCGCAGAGCCTCTCTATTCCTTGCTACAAGGTAGAAGCTTCTGTCCAGCGAGCCGCCGAGTTCCATAAGCTCCTCTACTACATTGTGAAAGGCCTCTCCCCGGCTCATTTTGTAGGCCGCGATCAGCCTCAGATGGTAATCAAAGTCTTTTGACTCGTAGTTTGCTCCGGTCTTTCTCTCCCGGTAAACCGCCCCGCCCTCCTCGGTTTTATCGTAGAGAGGAGAGTGCACACCGAGTACATCGAATTTCTCGGATAGGCCTCTACCGTTGACACCCCTTACCACGTGGAAGATCTCGTGCTTTGTAAGCATTTCCGCTTCCTCACGTGAAAAACGCCTTTCACCTTTTTCCCCGTTAGCGACCACAAGTTTTTCCTCGGAAGGCCTGTTGAAGCAGCCGGAAACATCTCTGATCTCCACGCCGTAATCGAAGCCCAGTCTACTGATCTCGTCTTCAAACATCTTCTTCAGGTCTTCGGCGTCAAGAACTTTCTCAGGCTCCCCGGGTTGAAGGCCTTCAACCTTTTTCACGGACTTTCGGAACTCTTTCTTCGGTACCATGGGCCAGATCTCTTTGCTGATACTTTTCCAGGCCTTCCGTTTCTCCACCCGGTCCGCGAGCTCGACGTAAAGTTTTAACTCCTTGAATGATTCCCTGAAAAACTCCTGTAAATCCTCTGGCTCTAAAACTTTGAATCCTGCGTCTCTAACGTCTTCAACCCCTATCTTTTTCGAGGCCTCTATACATTTCTCAATATTATACTTCAGAGTACTGAGGTCTTTTCCCGGATCTTTAAACCTGAAGTCTGGCTCCCAGGCCTCTCCTTTTTTCCTGGCGTTTTTGAAGGCTTTTTTCTGTCTTTCCCGGTTCTTTATACTGATGTTGGTGTTCCAGTCCGCCTCGCCGGCCAGCTGCTTAAGAAGCCGCTGCAGCTCCTGCACAGGTTTTTCGGGCCTGACTTCAAGTTTTTCCCGGCTGTAATCCATGCATCTGTGTAGGTAATTAAATCTATTAAGAATGTAGAGGAATAGAATCCTGTTATGAAGAATATAGGTTTTCTATGGGATGCCGAAGTCGAATGGGATAGAGATAATCCTTTCGGCGGTGAGAGAAGCAAGGACTTCGCCCGGTACACAGAACTTGGGAGAGAAAGAGGCCTCAAAGTATTGATCGCAAAGTACCAATGGTATACGGGTGGAGAGCTGGAGAAGGCCTTTCACTGGGACGGCAAAGAATGGCAGAAACTAAGGAACGTGAAGCTTGACGGAGTATACGACAAGTTCAAGTTCAACCCGGAGACAGAAGAGTTGAAACAGAAAATCGGGGAGGAAGTCGGGATCTTGAACTATCCGGAGCTTGAGAAGATCTGCAAGGATAAACTGGAGACGTACAGGTTTTTCCCGGATCATGTTCCAGAGACCTTAAAGGCCTCGACCAAAAACCTGGAACAGATACTGGAAAAGTATGGTAAAGCGGTTTTCAAGCCGCGTTACGGTTTCGCCGGTAAGGGTGTAGAAGTCATAGAGAAAACCAGTGAGTTTGAAGAACCTGAAAGGCCTGAAAACTTTGTGTTACAGGCCTTTGTCGAGACCGATGGGATTCCGGAGCTCGGTGTTGAAGGCCCTCACGACCTGAGAACTATAGTCGTAAACGGTGAGATCCAGGATGGTAACTATGTCCGTGTCCCGGATGAAGGCCTTATAAGCAATATTTCGCGTGGAGGCGATCAGGTCTACGTTGATAGAGACGAGCTTCCTGAATCCACGGTTAAAATCATTGAAGAAGTGGCGTCGGAGTTTCAACGTTTCCAGCCTGCGATTTTCTCCGTTGACTTCATGTTTGACCTTAAGGGGAGGCCTCATATAGTTGAGTTAAACTCTAAACCCGGGACCTACTACCATCATCCTGTGAAGGTGGAGGGGAAGGAGGTTCCAAAAATCGAGAACATTCTCGAGATGCTGAGGGAGAGGTTTGAATGAAGACTGTCGCATTTCTCTGGTGGGAAGATGAGATAGACTGGAGTAAGGACAGGCCTTTCGGCGACAAAAAGTGGAAAAACAGGGATTACGCGGAGTATACAGAGATGCTAAAAGAGAGAGACGTGAAGGTTTTATGCGGGGATTACCGCTGGTATACGGGTGGAGAGCTGGAGAAGGCCTTTCACTGGGACGGAGAAGACTGGAAAAAAGTCGAAGATGTGGGGCTTGACGGGGTCTACGATCTTTTCCGACACAGCAAGCAGAAATACAGACTGAAAAAGAAGATGCAGGAAGAAGTCCAGGTCTTCAATGATCCTGAGGTTGCGGAGCTCTGTCAGGACAAACTGGAGACATACAGAAACTTTTCAGAGCACATGCCTGAGACTTTAACGGCCTCAAAGCAGAGTACTCAAAAAATACTCGAATCTGCTTCCCGTGCAGTGTTGAAGCCACGTTATGGGTCATCTGGAGAAGGTATAGAGATTGTAGAAAAGGTTCCGGAACGGATCGACGAAGATATGCTGGTGCAGGAGTTTATGGAGTCAGATAATCTTCCAGAGTTCGGTATAGAAGGGCCTCACGATCTTAGAGTCCTTGTTGTAAGTGGAGAACCGATAGGATCGTACTTCAGAGTCCCTGGAGAAGGCCTCTTGAGCAACGTTGCCCTGGGCGGAAACAAGATCTACGTCGAGACAGATAGTTTAGGTCAGAGAATCTTTGAGATAGTTGAAGAAGTAGATGAAAAACTCGAAAGTTATAACCCGAGTGTTTACACCGTCGACTTCATGTATTCAGATGGAAGGCCGTGGATAGTCGAGTTAAACTCTCAGCCCGGAGTTTATTACCACGGAGAAGGCCGTGAAGAGGAGTGGGAGAGGCCATGGATGGAGAGAATCGCCGATGCTATAGCTGAAAAGCTTCAGGCCTGACGCTTCTTTTCCTGGGCCCGTTCATGCATTCTCTCCACTATCTTCAGTATCACGTCTCTGCCTATTATCTCATTCATTTTCTCGTTGACGGCGAAAGCCGCGTTAACCTCGAGAATGTACAGGCCTTCATCTGTCTCGATCATATCGCAGCCGCAGATATCGAAGCCGGTAGACCTGGCTGAGGTCAAGGCCTTTTCACGCATTTCATCCGTCAACTCTGTTTCGGTTCTCTCTCCTCCGGCTGAAATGTTTGATCTCCAGTCGTCTCCGTTGCTTGATCTTCCGTAGGCCTCAACGAAGTCTCCTATAACTATAACTCGTTTATCGGTGCCGTTGTGCTCTTCGTACTCCTGCAAGCATATCTCCTGTTCAAAGGATTTCATCGTGTCCATTACAGGTTTTAACTCGTTTTCAGAGCTGGCTCTCATAACTCCCTGGCCTCCAGCACCTCTTATAGTCTTCATTATCACCGGGTAGCCGAGATCTTCCGCTGCGTTCACTGCCACGTCTGGTGAAAGAGTGTAGACGCTGTCAGGAACGTTTATCCCGTTTTCAGCCAGTATTTTCATGTTGTAGAACTTGTTTGAGTCGTATGCAAATGTGTCGTCTTCTGCCTGTGTCACAACGCCGTTGTTGTTCAGTATTTCGGCGAGATGTTCGGCAAGCATCATATCTCTGTCGTCTACACGGATGTATACTGCGTCGAACTCTGTTAGATCGGTGTCTTTGTAGAGCACCTGGTCTTCTTCGCCGTGTATAAATTTCAGCCCGTCTACAGGGGCTCCAAGAACTTTATCGAATATTTCCTCGGCTCTCTTCATTATTAACTGGTGCTTTGTGGATATTTCTCCGTAGACTACTGCGAGCTTCATTTTGAGGCCTCCTGTTTCAGCATTTCTGCTGCTGCTTCGAAGGCGTTTTTGCCGGAGAGCTGGGTGTACCGCTCGAGATCTGGATTAGGGTTTACATCGTAGACTTTATCGCCCCTGAGCATTACTTCGGCCATAGGTGCTCCTATCTTTTTTGCGGTGGTTTTAACGATCTCTTCTTTTCTATCGGAGATATTTGAGTATTTAAGGTTTTTATCCTTGAACCTCCAGCCTTCAGAGTCGTCTCTAAGGCCTATAACCTGGTCTTCGATCACAAGGCACTTTATCTTGTCTCCAGGCCTGTGTTCGTGGAATATGAAGAGGTCTTCCTGGTATTCTGCTCCTTCTACAAACTCGCTTATGCTGTCGACGGTGTCGATCTTTCTGTTCTCCACTTCTTCAAGGTTTTCGAACTTTCTGCCGACTACAGGGCCTTTCAACTGTTTTTCGATGCTTCTTGAGGCCTTTTCTGTCGAGAAGATTGCGGTCTTCGCGGCTGGTATATTCTGTTCGTGGAGTGTGTAGTAGAGATAGTTTTTCTTCGCCGATACGAAGAAACCTGTGGATGAGTGGTTTACAGGTATTCTCTCGTCTTCAATCATTTCAAGCAGTACCCGGCCGAAGACCGCGTTTTTGCCGGGTATCTCGGTGTAGACGCAGTCGTATTTTCTGATGCTTTCGCCTTCGATCTTGATATCGTTTCCCCTGTCCCTCACCTCTGGAGCCACTTCATCGATCCGGGCCCTGTCAACCTCCTCAAAATAATCCTCGAATCTTTCCAGGGAGTTCTCCGAAATTATAAGGAGTTTCACTCTTCCACCTGTTCAGGCCTCCAGACTCTTGAGATCTTCTCATCCGAACGCCAGTTCTCCGCGTACTTTTCAACCTCTTCAGGCATCACATCTTTCAGGATCCGTCCCTGCCTCATAATCCTCCGAAGCTTGCTCTCAAGCGCCTTGGAGAGCTCGTCGTAGTAGCTTTTATCGGAGTAGATCAGGCCTTTCTTGATACGCCAGTAGGCCTGTGTTCCTTCCGGGGCGAAGACTATGTAGCCGTGTCCAGAGATCGCGTTCGTCAGTCTGTCCTTGTTGATGTAGTATACCCCGCCGCTTTCAGGGCTTGGATCAACTACAAGGACTTCTCCGTCTTCCACTCCTACTGAAAGCGCGTATTCTCCTTCTTCCTCGCCCGGGAAGATCTCGGATTTTTCGAACCGCGGCACTATCAGGCCTCCATCGTTGAACCAGGCCTTGAACTCGTCTTCAAGGTCGCTGATTGATTCTGATTCGATCCAGGCGGTTTTTACGTCTCCGTCGGTCATCTGTTCTACTGCTTCCATCATTTTCTCTCTCTGGATCTCTTCGTCTTCAAGGCTTTTTTCTGCGATATCCTCCTGTGTTATACTGTAGCCAAGGATGTCGAGCGCCATTTCGATTGAGGCTGGGCCGCTGTATCCTTCTCTATCGGCTACAAAGTAGTCGATTATTTCTTCGAGCGTTTCTATATCGCTTTTTGATCTCTTGAACTTGAACTTGGATCTTACTACTTCCCTGTTTTGCGCCATCAAGGTGTAGCCGTCCTGGGTGTTTATCTCGGTGGAGAAAAGGGAGACGTTCTGGATCTCTCCGGTCTCTCCATCTATCTGGACCTGTTCTCCAGGCCTGACCGCTCTCGAGTTCTTGAGGTACATTCCAGATGCCAGGTTGTGGAAAAGGTCTTTGAAGCCGTAGAACATCAGGCCTGCGATCAGTACTGCGATCGACCAGGCCGCGGCCCTTACAAACTCTTGCATTGTGCTTTCCGCCAGACCGGCCTGTGCAAGTATAAACTGGAGGATTAATAGGTAGAGAACCGATTTGAACAGTATCTCGCCTACCTGGGTGATTTCGCGTGAGATTCCTGCGTCCCGGATGTACTTTTCAAATCCTACGGTCTTGAAAAAGTCTGTTGTAAGTTTTGTGAAGATGTTGACTCCTATTATTCCAAGTATGGCGACTAAAATTATTGAGAACAGGTTTGGCAGGGCTGAAACCACTCCCGTGTACAGTTCTCTACTTATGTCGGCGTTGAGGTAGAACAAAGCCGCGCCTATAATTCCTGCGTTTAATGCGTAGGTTGAGTACTGTATCCGGTCCTTGTAGGCCTTTAACTGTTTTCTGTTGAAGTCTTTTCCCTCTATGAATACTCTTTCAGTTATTCTCCTGTAGATTCTTACCGTGAGATGCCCCAGTACGAGTATCAAAAGGGTTACCGATATCCGGACCGCGAGGCTCTCTGCTGTTACAAAATTTATTAACTGGGAGAGAAGGCTCAAGGTTGTTCCACCTTACAATCAATGTAGAGATCCCTCTTTTTATAAACCTTTGATTTTGCCGTGGCCGATTAAACGCCACCGAGAGTCGATTTGACGGCTTATAGCCGCTCTATCTCCGATTTCAGCGCATACAGGCATCTTCAGATCGATTTTAACGTCTTTGCCTGCCTGGGTTACAACGCCTGCGGACTTTGTTGTGCCGACGTTAACCATCAAGGCCTCGTGCTCTTTAATGTTCTCGATCTCTACCTGTTCTCCGGACCCGATCAGGGAGTCCATCAGTTCTACGTCAAGTTCAAGCTCCTCGGTTGTCTCAGGGAGTTCTCCTTCTTTACCGAGAATGTTCCCGGACAGGCCGTCCGATTTAACCATTGAGGGATCCAGCTCTGTTTCCACACCTATCAGGCCTCCAGGCACCGCCTCTTCAACAGGAGAATCTCCCTGTATTATACCTGTAATCTCTGTTTTAACCGTCTCCCATTTTTCCCCGTCTTTTCTGACGCCCGGCTTCAGCTCTATCTTGTCTCCGACAGCAAGCTTTCCTTTTGTCAGGCTTCCGCCGACTACTCCACCTCTCATGTCTTCTGGAGAGGTTCCAGGCTTGTTGGTGTCGAATGAACGCGCTACAAGCATTTTCGGCGAGGCCTCGGCATCTCTTTCAGGTGTAGGGATCTCGTCATCGATTTTTTCAAGCAAGAGGTCGATATTGACCTCATGCTGGGCTGACAGAGGGATTATCGGTGCGTCTTCCGCGACCGTTCCCTCGACAAACTCCCTGATCTGCTCGTAGTTCTTCTTAGCCTCTTCCTCATCTACGAGATCAATCTTGTTCTGTACAATGATTATGTTCTCTATTCCTGCCATGTCCAGAACTGCGAGGTGTTCATGGGTCTGGGGCTGCGGAACTTCTTCATTTGCAGCGACCATTAGGATTGCGCCGTCCATTATCGCTGAACCGGAGAGAACGTTGGCCATCAAGGTTTCATGGCCTGGAGCATCCACGAGAGAAACTGTGCGTTCGACTTCTCCGTTTCCATCCACGTTCAGGCCTTCCTCGTCTCTGTAGTATGTTACGTCGGCGTATCCGAGTCTGATCGTAATACCTTTCTTGAGTTCTTCGCTGTGACGGTCCGTCCACTGGCCGGACAAGGCCTGTGTTAAAGTGGTCTTCCCATGGTCTACGTGGCCTACAAGGCCTATATTTACTTCTGGTATCTTGCTCATTCTTCTTCGGTTAGAAGTTCTTCAAGGCTTTTGCTGCCTTCTTCGACAACTTTGGCGTTAAGCTGCTCTATCTCGGTGCTTACAGTGTTGCCTCTGACGGATTTTCTCTTCATGACCCCGTCTTCTTCAGGCCTTACACCGGATCCTTCCTCGATAAGGACCCGTTCCCTTTCGCTGCCGTTGATTGACTGCCTCATCGGGAACCCGGATCTGTCACTTCCCCCCGTGATCTCGAGTTCGTAGCCTTCAAGGCCTAAAATCTCTCCGCTGAAGCTGTCGCCGATCTGTTTGCCTGCAAGGTTTTCCGCTTCTGTTTCTACCTGAAAAACTTCTCCGTCCTCTGTACCAATGTTAATTTGCATTTTAGGTTCACGCTCAGTTTCCCGAACATCAAAGTCTTGGGTAAAAATCTTTTTCAACATGCAGCTTATTTATGTCGGACTCGCTGAGTAAAAAACATGAGAGGAGAGGTGCTGGCCGCAATACTCGGAAGCTTCCTCAAGGTCTTCACAGCGGTTATCGCCCTCCCAATCCCTGTAGGCCTTTACTATGGAGAATCGTTCCTCGCGTTGACAGGTTTTCTCTACGCATCCATCGCATCGCTGATACTCGGGGTCTCGCTCGGCAGGATAGGAGACTACGAGGAGCCGAGCGTATCCGAAGCAATGGTCTCGACCGTGATGGGATGGAGCCTGGCGATAGTCCTCGGAGCCATACCGTTCCTCGTCGAGGTAGGCCTCACCAACGCAGTCTTTGAGTCGACCGCAGGCCTCACAACCACGGGAATCTCAATGTTCCTTGAGCCTCAGGCCTTGAACCCTTCCCTGCTTTTCTGGAGGGCATTGATGCAGTGGGTCGGAGGCCTCGGAGTCCTTACATTCTTCATCGCGGTCATCAGGGAATCAGGCGGTATCTCCAGAAAACTTTTCTCCGCCGAAACCCATAAGACCGATCCCGGCTCGATCAGGCCTTCACTCAAGAAATCGATTATAGAGCTCTGGAAGGTCTACATCTTTATCACCGGTGTCATGGTCGCGTCCTACTCGATGCTTGGAATGAATTTTTTCAACGCGGTAGCCCACGCATTCTCCGCCATATCAACGGGAGGTTTCTCCACCACCGGCGCAAGCATCGCAGCCTTCGGAACCCCGATTCAGGCCGTGACCGTTGTCTTCATGCTCCTGGGCGGTGTCAACTTTGTGCTGCTCTACAAGGCCTTGAACCTTGACTCCTCGATCTTCGACAACTCGGAGTTCAGACTCTACATCAAGATTTTCGTAGCGTTCTCCGCTTTGATCTTCCTGGATCTCTCCCGTTCAGGCCTTGCAGCCGGAAACGTTCTGGACTCGCTTTTCCAGTCTGCCTCGGTGCTCTCATCCACAGGCTACGGCACGATGAGCATAATGTCTCTCTCGGTGTTTGTACAGTTCATGTTGATAGGCCTGATGTTCGTAGGAGGATCCCTCGGCTCGACCTCCGGAGGCATCAAAACATTCAGGCTCAAGGCCTTGATAGAGCTGACCCGCACCCGTTTAAGGAGTTACTCGCTTCCAAGCACCGCTATAAACGAGGTGAAGATCGACGGAGAGATACTTGACAACTCGATGCTCCACACCATCAGCGTCCTGTTATTTACATGGATCGGCGTGGTGTTCGCCGCTACAGGCCTCCTGATGCTTCTGGAAGATGTCTCGTTTATGGGGGCGCTTTCCGGGACTGTCTCGGCCGTCGGCAACATGGGCCCGGTCTACATGGAAGGCGCTGAAATGGTGAACCTTTCGATCCCCGCAAAAATGGTCTGGGTAGTTGTAATGATAGCAGGGAGACTGGAGATGCTGCCGGTTCTGGCAATCTTTAATAGGAAAGTACTCTCATCTTAACCCATGTACGTCATAATCGCAGGGATCAACATTCTCTCAAGAAGACTGGTGGAAAGACTTGAGGGAAGACACGACGTAGTGGTAGTAGAAGAGAATGAAGACAAATGCAACAGGCTTTATTCCTCGAGCGGTGCAACAGTCATAAACAAATCGCCAGCCACCCTGACCGCACTGGAAGACGCAGGAATCACAGAAGCGGACATCCTGATCTCTACCATGAAAGGCGACAACGAAAACATGGTCGTATGCAGCCTCGCCAAAAAATATGGAGTCCCCAAAGTCATCTCAAGACTGGAAGACGACGAATACTTCGACGCCTTCGAAATAATCGGCGCCCAGACAATAGGCCACACAGACCTCCTGCTCTCCGAATTTTTATCGGCCGTGGAACATCCTTACCTGGTCAAACTCTCCAACCTTTCCGGCGACCGGGAAATCCTGAAGGCATCAGTAAAAGAAGACTCCGGTCTCATGGAAACAACCGTCGACCAGATGAAAAACGACTCCAAATTCCCTCAGGCCTTCAAAGTCACGACAATACTCAAAGAAGACGAAACCGTCGACGCATCCGACGACCCCATACTCAAAGAAGGCGACGAAATAATACTGGTAGGCCCCTCCGAAGGAAAAGAAAAACTCGACAAATACTTCCAGAACCAGTAAAAGAACAAGGCCTCAAAAACTTCACATGGTAGCGATCGCCTGGATCAGGAGATCGATGCGGGAACACGATAACACCGCGCTTGTAGAGGCCTCGAAAGAACACGACAAAGTTATACCTTTCTACGTGGTCGATGAGAACTACTTTGAGAAAGCTGATTTAGGCTATCCCCGGGTAAAGTTCTGGCACGATGCACTGGAAAACTTCCGGGAGGATTTGCAGGAAGACGGGAAAAACCTGGTCGTGCGTAAAGGAGATCCATTCGAGGAGCTACAAAAAATAGTTGAAGAAACAGGTGCTGAAAAAGTATACTTCAACCGCGACTACTCCGGGTATGCGAGGGAAAGAGATGAAAAAGTGAGAGGCCTCGACGCAGAGATCGAATCCTTCAAGGATCTTGTAATGTTCGAGAAAGATGAGATTTTAACTAATGATGGCGCTCCTTACCAGACATTTACCTATTACGCCAAGAAATGGTTCAAGAAAGATAAGGAGAGGCCTCAAGAAGTCGAGAAATATGAGGTTCCAGAAGTTGAAAGCGAAGAGATTCCTTCGCTGAGGGATTTAGGCTTTGAAAGGCCTCAAAACTTTGATTGGAGCTGGAACCCGAGTAGAGAAGGCGCCCAGGAAAAATTCGAGGAGTTCAAGGAAAAGATAATGAGTTACGACAAGGATCGAGACTATGCCTGGAAAGACTCTACTTCTAAACTTTCTCCGCACCTGAAGTTTGGAGCTGTCAGTGTTAGAGAACTTTTCTGGGAAGCGGAGAGAATCAAAGCCAGGAACCCGAACGAAGATACTTCAGGGATTAAAACCTGGCAGGAGGAACTGGCGTGGCGAGACTTCTACTTCCAGATGCTCTACAACTTTCCAGAGTCCCGGGAAAAGGCCTTACAGGAGCAGTTCCGCAGCATTAAATGGCGAAGCAGAGAGGAAGCAAAGGATGACTGGAAGGCCTTTACCGATGGAAAGACAGGTTTTCCGTTCGTCGACGCCGGAATGCGTCAGTTGAAGAAGACGGGATGGATGCATAACAGGCTGAGAATGGTCGTCACTTCTTTCGCCTGTAAAGACCTCTGGCTGAACTGGAAAGATCTTCACGAATACTTCTCCAGAAACTTTGTTGATGCAGAAACGGCTTCGATGATCGGAGGGATCCAGTGGGCCTATTCGATCGGGACGGACGCACAGCCCTACTTCCGCGTCTTCAATCCCTGGAAACAGGGAGAAAAGTACGATCCCTCGGGTAAGTATATTCGTGAATGGGTTCCAGAACTTAGAGATGTTCCCAATGAATACATTCACAGGCCTCAGGAAATGAGCCAGATTGCCCAGAATGAATCAGATTGTATGATTGGTGAAGATTACCCCTGGCATATAATCGATCACGACGAGGAGAGGAAAAAAGCGGTCGAAAGGTTCGAGGACGCCCGGGAATAGAATTTAAATGTCCGTCAACAAACCGTTCATAGTGATTAACCATCAAATCTAGAGGCCTACTACTGCTTGGACTAACATTCTTACTGATCGGATCTGTTTCTGCACTTACTATCGATGAGCCTTCTGAGGATTATTTTCAAGATGAAGTAGAATTTTCAGTTG
>JBKHHG010000006.1:0-25057 GCA_046539225.1 Candidatus Nanohaloarchaea archaeon | reverse complement strand
TGATCCTTCAGTTTTTCAATACTCAGTCTCATCTCCGGTACATCGCCTTTCCAGCCTCTGTCCCCGCCTGTGTACTCGTACTCCGGGTCAAGGCCTAACTCCTCTGCTACTATATCGGCTATACCGTCGACATCGAGGGAGTCTTCCGCTCCTATGTTGAAAGTAGTTCTCGAGGATTTCCAGGCCTTTAAAACCGCGTTTACAGTGTCTTCGATGTGGAGGTAGCTTTTCCTCTGTTTTCCGTTGCCGAGGATTGTAAGTTTTTCCGGGTCTTCTCTCAGCTTGTTTACAAAGTCGTAGGCCACTCCTTTCCGGTTCCTTCCCCCGACAATGTTTGCAAGCCTCAACACGGTCAGATCTATGTTGAACGTGCGGGCGTAGACCTGGCAGATATGCTCTCCCCCGCATTTTGTGGCAGCATACATCGAGATAGGATCAAGGTTTTCTTCTTCGGGCGTCGGGATCGAAGCATCTTCGCCGTAAACCACGGAGGAAGACGCGAAGACCAGGTCATCTATACCGTTCTCTACGCAGGCCTCAAGCACCGACCGGGTTCCCACAAGGTTTTCCTCAAAGTCCCTGTCTCTATCATCGGGAAAAGTAGTGACCTTGGGATTCGCAGCAAAGTGGAAGACCGAGTCAACGCCTTTCAAGGCCTCGACGGTTCTCTCCCTGTCCTTAATATCTACTTTTTCCAGTTCCGCGGCTTCAGGCACGTACTCTTCCCGGCCTGAGGAAAAGTTGTCGACAATCTTTACAGAATGTTCTTCAACCAGTTTCTCCGATAGATGCGAGCCTATGAAGCCTGCGCCACCGGTTACAGCAATCCTCATGTTTAGATAGGGGTTGCGGAAGGTTAAATTAATCCCGGAGGCAGGCCTCAAGATTTAAAATCAAATAGAAGTAAAGTGGTAAAATCTTTAAGTTTTGCTGTTTAACAGGCCTTTATGGTAACAACTGCTGATAATGGTAGAGTATATATTCCGAAGGAGATGAGGGAAGAGCTGGGCGAAAGATTCCACATACTGCAGAGAGAGGACAGGATCGTGCTTGTACCGGTATCTGAGGAGCCGCTACAGGCCTTAAGAGACGAGATGTCGGATATCGATGCATCGGTCGAAGAGTTAAAGGAAAAGGCTCTCAAGACAGGGATGGAAGAGGCCGGGAAGTAATGTACGTCGAGACCGACTTTATCCTGGCGTTGATCAAGGATGATGACTGGCTCTCGGATCGAGCCGAGGAAATCTACAGGGAAAACAGCGATGAGCTCTGGACTTCGGAGTACACATTGATAGAGCTGATGCTGATCGCCTACAGAGAAAATAAAAACACCTTGAGAACCGTGGCTGAGACAATCGAGCTTGTCGATGTAAAGGGAGGGACTGAGAAAATAGAGTCCGCAGCCCTATACGTTGAAGAGGAAGGCTTCACACCGTTTGACGCGCTCCATCTCGCAAGCTCGCAGGGCGAAAAAATAGTTTCAAGCGACAAAAGTTACGATGAATTCGCTGAAAGGCTGGCGCTGGAAAAATAATACTTCCTAAAAACTGATTTGAAACTTCAGCAAAACTATCCTGGTATGGAGATAGTATTTCTGGGAATGAACGAGGCAGGAGAAGAAGTACTTGAATGGCTTGAAGCCAGGCAAGATGTAAAAATTGAAGCAGTCGTCGAGGAGGAAGAAGGCCTCCAGAAAATCCAGGATTTAAGGCCTGAACTCGTTGTATCCTCCGGATTCAGGCATATAATCCCGGAGGAGTTAATCCAGATACCTGAGAAAGGTGTCGTCAACCTTCACCCATCTTACCTTCCGTATAACAGGGGAGCGCATCCGTACATCTGGCCTCTGATCGAGGACACGCCGGCAGGCGTTTCAATGCATTTCATGGATGAAGGCGTCGACACCGGGCCTATAGTTGCGAGGAAAAAAGTGGAGAGGAAACCGGATGACACCGCCGAAACTTTAAGGAAGAGACTGATGCGTGAACAGGCCGAGCTCTTCAAACAGAACTGGGACAATATCCTCAGGGGAGAGGCCTCAGAACAGGGGGAAGGAACTATGCACAGGAAAAAAGATCTGGATGAGGTGTCGCGTTTAAATCTTGAGGAGGAGATGAGCCTGGGGAAGGCGATCGATCTCCTGAGAGGCCTGACATATGGAGAGAAAAAACTGGCGACTTTCCAGAAGAACGGGGAAACCTACTCTGTAGGTGTTGAGATCGAGAAGGAGTAACTAAATAAGACTTGAATACAATCTTATTACATGTCGAAGAAAAGGGTCTCCCTGACTCTCGAAGAAGAACTTCTGAAACGTATGGACGCCGAGGCCGACCATAAAAGCCTTAACAGGTCGCAGATGTTTGAAGAAGTGGTCGAAGAGTATATACACGGCCAGGAGATCGATACCGCGGTAATATTCTGTGGAGGAGAGGAGAAAAGGTCTTTGAAGTCTGTAGATGGCAGGCCTGTACTTTCTCACATCGTAGAGCATCTTAAAGATAACAATATTTCAAGGCTCGTCCTCTTGCCCGGGAAAAATGAGGAAGAGATACGCGACCGTTTCTCGTACGGAATGGATGTAGAGTACGTCTCCGAGGAAGAGCCCCGGGGCACGGCCTCCGCACTCAAAAAACTTGGGGACAGGATCGGCAAGACCTTTCTCGCTGTCAACGGCGATGTTATAGCCCGGGCGGATATCGCGGACATGCTGAAAGTTCACAGGGAGGAAGGAAGAAAAGCTACAATGGCTTTGACCACTGTAGAAGACCCTTCGGAGTATGGAACGGTGAAACTGAAGGGCAGGAAAGTTTTAGGGTTCGAGGAGAAGCCTGAGCCCGGGGAAGAGCCTACAAAACTTGTTAACGCCGGAACATATATTTTTGAGCCGTCTATTTTCGATGAACTGAGTGATGGAGGCCTTGACAGCGTCTTTGAGAAGCTTTCGTCTTCTGGAGAGCTTTCAGGCTATATTTACGGCGGCGAATGGAGAAGGCCTTAGATAGTTTTCTCTATAACTTCTGCTATGTCTTCTTCAAGCACTGCAAACAAGTTGTACAGCAGGGAGACGCTCATACCTGATATCAGGAATGTGTAGGCCGCGCCCATTTTGAGCTGTACTGCTCCGTGGGTTACAAGCATAGGCATAAGAGCTGAGAGGTAGTGTACCGTTGATAGAACCATGACGGCCTGTTCGCTGCTGTCTGTCTTCGAGTCTTTCAAAGTGGCGAATGCCAGTATGCCAAACCCGAGAACCGCTCCAAAACCGAAGCTTAAGGCCTGTATAATGTTTGGCGGTCCGAACTGGTTGATAAGCAGTGCCCCGGATCCCCAGAACGCGATCGTGAAGCCGTAGGCTCTTGACTCTCCTGCCAGCATAGATCTCAGGTAGTCGTCCACCATAACAAGGTTTTCCCACCTCGGTTTTTATTGTTTCAACTGTCCTGTACTACAGCAACCGGTAAAAGTTTTGATGTGTAATGCTTGATGTATGGGACGGATCGGAAAGCCGTGGGGATATGAGGAACAAGTCTTGACAACTCAGGTAGAAGTCGGCGGGGAGAGAGGGATGCTCGGCATCCGCAGATTGAAGATTAACGCCGATGAAATGACCTCCTACTGCTTCCACCATGAACAGGCCGATATAATCTATCTTGAGAACGGCTGCGCAGTCCTGAGGATAGAGGAAGGAATGGAAGACCTTGAAAAAGGCGAAGCCCGGGTCATAAGGCCTGGAGAGAGACACCAGATCCAGAACATTGACAGCCAGGTTGCGGAAATACTCGAGATCTCATTCCCCTACAGGCCTGAAGACATCGAAAGAGTTGAGGACCCGTACAGCGAGGAAAGATAACCGGATGAAGGCTTCCGAGGCTTTGCTTATAGGAGTTGCAACAGCACTGATCGTATCAGGCCTATCATCTTTTCTACAGGTAAGGGTAACGCTGTTCCAGCTCTATGCCTACGTTTTTCTATCTCTCGTGGTCTATCTTAGGGCCTCAGGCCTCGGCTTAAAGGATCTTAGAAACCTGGAGAGCCGGTTTCTGTTAGTGGTGGATGAAGAGGAGAGAAGGGTCAGGAAAATACTTTCTGGAGAAGAGTTCAGGATCAACGATATGGAAGAAATTTAATACTGCTTCTCCTCGACTAAAACACCTTCATCGTTGTATATGTGGGCTGTGTCGCCGTCCATGTTCCAGACGTAGCCCGCGTCCCAGTTCAGCTCCGCGTCCGAGTTGTTGCTGTACAGCTTCAAAGATTCTCCCGGCTCCAGAACCTTTGAGTCAAACTCATAGCTGTTTGAGGCCTCGTCCTCGACCTTCCAGCCGTCAAGATCGACTTCTTCTGATCCTGCGTTCCTCAGCTTCACGTACTCGCCATCCTCTACAGAGGGGTCGGGCTGGACCGTCACATCGATCTCAACACCGGAGTTCATATCGCTGAAACGCGTCTGCATCGCATCCACACGTTTCTCGTATCTTTCACGGAGTTTAGATCTTAAAGAATCGGCTCTCGACCTGTTAACGCCTTCAAACTTTTCCACTACTTCTCCATCATCCACTTTTCTGACAAATCTTCCCTCCGGAAGCTTTGTCTCCTCCACACGTTTCCCGGAGGCCTCTACAACCCTGTAAATACCTGTAGATGTTTCAAGTTTTCTAACTGTTTTTCCAGGCCTCTGATCTGTATCGAACCGGTACTCAGGCGTCTCCAGTACTGAGTGTGAACTGTTGGTCGAAGTATTGATCTTGAACCTGTCGAAAGCGGTTGAAACAGTTTTTACAAAGTTTTCTGAGCTTGTTCGAGTCGTTATTTCGACAGGCGAGTCAGAAGAGTTTGCTGAATGGAATGAAGCTGTCGGAGAAACGGTGTCTGACGCGATCGGCAGGGCGAGAAGGCCTGTTACTGCGGCGGCAGCGAGTACAGAGGAGGATATGCCGTCCATGTCCTAAATTTTGAAGTTCCTTTTTCATAAATCTTCCCTGAGGACTTCGAGAACGGTCTTTCCGAAGCCGAAGATCACAGGCCCTATAAACAGGCCTACCGCTCCGAAGACGTATACTCCTCCGATTACCCCGATCAGTATAGCCGCGGGGTGTATGTCGGCTCTTCTGTCGACGAGGTAAGGCCTGAGTATGTTGTCTGAAAGGCTTACGATAATCAGGCCGTACATGAAGAGGAATAACCCGGCTACAAGCCTTTCGGAGACGATGAAGAGGTAGAGGGATGCAGGGGCCCAGACCATGAACGCTCCTATTAAAGGTATGAAAGCGAGCAGGATCATCATAAAGGTCCAGAAAGCTACGTTTGGGACGCCGGTCATGTAGAGTCCCAGGCCTGCGATCAGACCGGTTACGATGGCCACGAGCACGTGACCCTTCAAAACGCTCCAGGTCATTAGGGAGGCCTTGGAGTACAGTTTGTCCTGGAGTTCTCTTTCAACAGGTGTAACAGATTTTACCCATACTATAAGTTTTTCTCTATCTCTCAACAAATAGAAAAGTGCGAATATCATTATTATGGCGCCGATCGCCACTCCAGCGATAACGTTTAAGGCCTGAGAGAATCCTCCGATCGCGAGAGATGCTGCACGGTTCATGTTCTGCTGTATCTCCTGTTCAATATCTATTTCCTGTCCTGTATGCTGCAGCACGAGGTCCTCTGTCTCTGTAAAGTTGACTGCCTCCACTCTGTCGATGTTAGATGATATGTCGCCGATATCGCCTATTACTGCGTTGAGGCCCAGGCCGAACGGCAGCATCACGGCCCCGACAAACACCACGATTAACAGGCCTGAGGCGATGCTTGGCCTGATGTATTTTTCCAGTCTCTTCTGCAGAGGCCTCAGCATAAACGCAAGTACCGCTGCCGCTATCAGGTAGCCGAGGAATGGCAGCGCCATCAAAAATGCGAGGAATACGAGGACGCCTGCCACGCCTGTAAGAAATTTTCTCTCCAGATCCATGTTTCCCCAGTTGAAAGTTACTCAAATAAAGCTTCCGGAGAAGTATGTTAGGGCCGGCACTATAAGGATGGCCATGGAGCTTGCCCTACAGTTTTTAAGGAGCGCCAGCGTTCCGATAAAGGAACTCGTGGATAGGACCAGGAGGCCGTAGAGGCCTGTGGTGAAGTAGGCCGCGATCAGTACTGTGGCGATAGCCGCCGAACCTATAAACCTGAACTCTATCTTTCTGACGGCCTTGAGGAAAAAGTCAAGGTTTTTCAATGCTATTATACCCGAGATCCCTGTCGCCAGTATTGAGCAGCCGGTGAGAAACATTACGTCCGGAAGCCTGACCTGTGAGATGGACTGGAGCGCGACAGAGCTGCCGGTTCGAGGCCTTCCTATGAGGTGGAGCGCAAGAAAGGATATCAAGATGTCGGAAGTGTTGACGCCGCCGAGGCCTGTCAGGAAGCTTTCCTTGTCGCCTTCCATCAGCGGCGTGAGAAAAGTTGTTGAGACCGCAGCGCCTATCCCCGGGACTATGCCCGCCAAAAAACCGGCGAGAAATCCTGTTGAGCCGTCTTTCAGCCTGGAGAGCCGGATTCTGAAGCTTTGTTTTTGCTCCGGTATTTCAAAGCCTCTCTGGAAGCTGTAGATGACCGCAGGGACAGCGAAAAGCCCTGAGAAGACCGGCATAAGTATGAACTGCTGTTCGATTCCTGAGTTGAGGGTCAGAAGCCCGAGGACGCCGGAGAGGGATGCGACAATAGAGGCGTGAAGGGTTGACTCAGACTCCAGAAGTATAAATACCAGGAAAAACACGAGTACGAAAAACATTCCCTCCTCGAGCAAGCCGTAAACCGTTTTCAGGCCTGTAAATATCAGCGGCAGCGATAGGATGAATATAACGGTTGAGGAGAGGCCTCCGATTAAGGTCAGGATGAAGGCCTTTCTTCCCAGGCCTTGCTCCACCATTTTTACGCCGGGTAAAGAGCTTAACGCGCTTTCGGCTTCCGGCGTCTTGAGGAAAAGCGCGGGCAGAAAGTCGTGTAAACTGTGTGAGACTCCGAGGCCTGAGATAAAGGCCATGAAACTCATGAAATCAGGGTTCAGTATGAAGTAGAAAGGCAGGACTGAGAAGATAACCGTGTTTGGATGTATCCCGGGAATTACTCCTGTTGCCGCCCCTGTTAAAACTCCGAGGCCTATAAGCGCTGCTGCTTCTATCATGTAACAGGTTTTTCAGTATGGATAAAAAAGTCGCTGTGCAAATCCGGGTTATGTTCGGCGGCAATATGGAACAGATGATGAAACAGATGGGCATGGACATGGAAGAGATCAACGCGGAAAAAGTCGAGGTCCATCTGTCAAACGGTAAAAAACTCGTATTTTCGAATCCAGGCCTATCAAAGATCGAGGCCCAGGGAAAAGAGATCTTCCAGCTCCAGGGTGACTACATCGAGGAAGCGGGCGTCCCCGATGAGGATATAGAGCTTGTAATGGAGAAGACCGAGGCCTCAAGAGAGGATGCGGAGAAAGCCCTTGAAGAGGAAGGCGACGTCGCAGCCGCGGTGATGGCGCTTCAATGATTCTCAGAGGCGAGAGAGAATCAGAGCTGCACTTATACGGTGTAGAAGGTATTGGAGATGTACTTTACCGGCAGGAGTTTGACCAGGACTCGCCTGCGGATTACCCTGGAGATCTGCAACTGACTGTTCTTGGAGTTTTGAACGGCGAAGGCCTTGGGAAACTTGGTCGGCCGGAAGAGTTCAAAGTTAAAGAATCTCTGGAGCAGGCCTTCCCCGGCTACGGCGATGTAGAGTTTGACTATAACCAGGACGTTGATGTCGATCTGGGAAATCTTGTCTAAAATAAGTTTTCTTTCTCTTTTTCTATTCGTCCATTTCTTCTATAATCTTGGCGAATGCAGGCCTTGTAATCGCTATCCCTATCATTATACCGATTATAGTGGTCCATGCGAAGTCGTGGATCGTGCTCATGGCGTCTCCGGAAGGCTCTGATATGAATATGACTGTTCCGATCAACGCCGCAAATATCCCGATTGCTGTGAAGTGCTTGTTGGTTCCCCGGGAGTAGTAGTTGTATCCGAGGAGGCCTATGCCTGCTGCGGCGATCATCAGGCTTATGAGGCCTGGGTAGATTATAGGAAGCATTGCGCCTATTGTTGAAGCTGCAGAGGTGAATATTACGAAGAATGCTCTCTTCATTTTCTCTGTCCAGGACTGTATGGATTCTCTGTCCGATTCGTCTGTGATTATGATCTGGTCGTCTACCCCTGTACCTACTGCGGCGATTATACCTGCTATGGCGGACAGGCTGAGCGATCCTGCTGTTGTGAACCAGAATCCGAGGAGTATATAGACTTCTGCCGCCCCTGTAAATACTATCGGCAGTGCGATCTTTGGGTTCTGGTATCTTGCGGTCACGATGAGGCCTACTGCTATCAGAGATCCGATGATTGAAATTATTGAAGTCCTCAGGAAGTCGTCTCCGAGAGAAGATGAAAGCTCGCTTATGCTGTCAATGTAGACCGGTACCGGGAGGCTTCCGGACTGTAGGATGGCGGCCATCTCGTTCATGCTTTTCTCGGCTTCTTCCCGGCTCTGTTCTCCTCCACTTATCTGTGATTGCGTTAAGACACGTTCCTGGAACACGCTGCTCATCCTTAATGAGCTCTGCTCCTCTCCGTCGACGTAGAGCGCCATCCTCGCGTAGTCTCCGTTTTCATGTATCAGCCATCCTTCGTCGCCGCCACTGACCCCGTAGTTCTGGGATATACGGTTAAGGTGCTGGGCGGCGTCGCTTGAGATAACGATAGGGAACTGCCAGCTGTACGGTGGGCCTGAGGTGTCGACTCCTGCGTTCGCGTCTCCGAGAAGCACATCGGATATCTCGGATCCGGTGTAAGCAACAACCTCCATGTTCGCCCTTTCCTCGCTCTGGTTGATGAAAACGAACTTGTTTCCATCAATGCTTGTATCTTCTCCAGGTTCCAAGGCGGTGTCGGTCTCCTCCACTAATACTGAATCATTCTGTCTGGTGAACGTGTAGGTGTCCTGCAAAGTGAACTCGCGGGAGTCACGCACCTTGAAAGGCATCCGGGACTCGAAGCTTCCTTCTCTCTCGACCAACTCCTGCATCTGGCTCTGGTTGGTCGCCGCGACTTCGGCCTGCACCCGATACTCTCCACCGCCTATATCAACAGTCCTGACGCTGGGATCCGCGAGGCCTGCCTGCTGAACCCTTATCTCTATAATATCTCTTACACGGTTTGCAAGCTGCTGTTCCGGATCCTCTTCGTCTTCTTCCTGACTCTCATTTAATTCTCCGTCGTAATTACTCTCATTTAATTCTCCGTCGTAATCTGTTGTGTTCATTCCGATTAAAAGCCTTGTACCTCCTGTAAAGTCCATTCCCATCCTGTCCTCGAGATTTGTCTCTATCACGACGTCTCCATCGTCGTCAGTCGCGTATGTAGGTCCCAGCATCAACGTGGCCCCTATTAAAGCCGCGACAAGCACCCATATCCTCCATTCCGTTGCAAGATTTTCTATATCCATGGAACCACCTGGCTGAAGTTCTCAAAGTCTCCTTCAATGTATTTTTTTAGTATCGCTGTGTTTCCAAACCATGTAAGCGGTATATCCGCCACAAGGCCTATCACCATGACCGATGCAATGTTTGAAAGCGATGAAGGCCCTACAATAGAGTAAGAGACGATGTAGAGCAGCGTAAATCCTGCTATGCCTCCAGAGCTCATCGTAACCCCGGTCTTCAACGCGCTCCACATCCTTGAATTCAGAGAGCCGCGGCTCATCTTAAGTGTCCGGGTTGAAAGCACGATATCTGTGTCGACCGAGTAACCTACAAGCATCAGAAGGGCTGCGAGCGAACCAAGCGTCAAAGGTATTCCAAACAAAGCCATGCCGCCTGCCGCGACTATAATATCGCCGGCTGCGGCGAACACCACTGCCAGAGAAGGTATGAAATCCTTGAAGGCGTAGAAAATGACTATGCTCATCGTTGTGAACGCGAGGATAAACGCGAACTCTGCCTGTCTGAAGAATGTTCCTGATACCGATGCAGAGATAGAGCTGAAGCCGTCGATTGAAACGTTGTAGCCTCCTTCATCCTGCATTATCCGCAAGGCCTCGTCTCTATCCATCTCCGGCGGCGGAATTTCAACCAGGAGGAGTTCTCTTTCGCCTGTGCTCTGTTTCATAGCGTTTACACTGGACCTGCCGTTGCTATCGAACAAGGCTTCTATCTCGTTGGCGTTGAACTCTCCCTGGACCTCGAACGTGATCTCTGTTCCTCCTGCGAAGTCCGTGCCTTTATCGAGAAACTCTCCGGTGCTGTAGTAGTTGTAGAAAAGTATTCCGAGAGATAGAGCTATCAGCAGTAGAGGAATCACAAAGTATTTCTCGGAGTTGTCAAGCACGTCTCCGAAGCGGCTGCTGAGCCTTGCATCGATCTTGTCGGCGAACTCCACATTTTACTCTCTGAGATAGAATCCTTTTAAACTTGGTCTCATCGGAAAGCTCATAAAAAACATGTCGCCGTATTCAAAGATATAATGGATCTGAATGTTGAGAAACTCAGGGAAAAGGCCTTCCAGTACAGGTATGTTTTCCCGGTGATCGCAGTCTTTTTGATCGCTGTCGGGATCAGATACTATCCTGTGAGAAACATACAGCACCTTCAGGCCCTGGATCCCTACAACCTTTTCAGGATGTCCCAGCAGATGGCCTATGAAGGGTCAAGGCCTGCTCTGGACTTTATGCGTTGGTTCCCGTATGCAACACCGTCTTTCATGACTCATTTAGGCAATCTTGCTATACCGGCGATGGTCTACCGTTACGGAGGCTTCCTTTTCTTTGACAGGTATCTTGATTTCGCATACTTTGTGGCGCCGACCTTCGCAGGCCTGGCATCCGTTGGAATGTACTTCCTGGGTAAAGAGATCTACGACAGGTATACTGGTTTGGCGGCGGCTTTCTTCCTCGCGGTTATTCCCGGGGTTCTCTACCGTTCATCCGCAGGCTTCTTCGAGAAAGAGGCTATCGGTACAATGTTCATGGTCTACTCTATACTGTTCTTTGTCATGGCCTGGAAACGCAACAGCTGGCTCTACGGAATCGGTTCAGGCCTCGCGCTCGGACTGTTTACCATCAGCTGGGGAGGCTCGCAGATGCTCTGGCTTCTGTACCCGTTGATAATAGGATTCATGCTTTTGATCGATCAGGACATCGAGAAACTTGTATCGGCCTACACCCCTGTTGTGGTAGTAGCGGGATCGTTCGCAGCCACATTCAACCCAGCGAGAATGTGGTTTACAGATACACTGTTCCTCGCATCTTTCGGGTTCCTGTCGTTGCTCTGGATGCGTTACCTTGTGGAAGAGCTTGAAATAGTCCAGGATTCGAGACTCCCGTACGTTGTACCCTCTGTGTACTCTGTAGGGGCGTTGATGATGGCGTTGTCGCCGCTTTACTCCCAGACGCTCGCGGATATAATGTTCGGGTTCTACAGCAAGGCAACCCAGACAGGTGGATCAGTTATAGGAGGTACTGTCGCGGAAAACGCTGCCTCCCGGCTCCCCGAAATGGTTACACAGCTCGGCCCGGGCGCAGTCGACCAGGTGTTCCCTGGCGCTGCCGTGATAACCTCAATAATGGGAACATGGACATTGGCCTTCCTGTCCGTCCCGTTAATGCTTTACGGGGTTTTAATGATGCTTTCAAAGAGATACGGTTTGATGGAAGGCCTTACAGGCAAGGAAAACTACTCGATGCTTGGAGGAACCATTGTGGCGTGGGCGGCAGGATTTACACTGTTCTTCTCCGGAGCAAGGATGTTAGGCCTCGCCGCAACGCTTTTGATTTCAGCTGTGGCGTTCCTGATGGTCTACTACCTTGATGAAGACTCTTCTTTCACGCTTTCAGCTTTAACCCTGCTCTTCACTTCAATAATACTTACAATGTACGCCTTTGGGAGCCAGTCGACCTCTTCACTGTTGAAAGGAATAGCCTACCCGGTCTGGATAGCTGCCGCGGCCTTCGGAGTGTTACAGTACCTTGAAGACTTCAAACCTTCGGATATACAGATTGAATGGTACAAGGTTGTGCCACTGTTCTGGATAGGCTCCAACCTTCTCGGAGCTACCGCCAGAAGCCGGTTGATTTATCTTGCGGCTTTCCCTGTAGCTCTTGGAGCAGGTTATACGTTTTCAACAGTTATACATCGAATTAAAGGCCTGGATCTTTCCTCGCTGGAGCTTAACGCTTCGGCCCTGAGAAACGCAGGCCTGATCCTGGCTGTGGCGGTGGCGTTCTCCGTCAGCATGGTTGCAGGGTTTGCGGCGTCCCAGAGCATCTCGGGATCGCCTGACCAGGCCTGGACGCAGAACCTTGACTATCTGAACGAGGAAGTTCCTAACGGCTCTACGGTGATGTCATGGTGGGACTACGGCTACCATTTCCAGACCCTGGGAAGAACGGCGACCGTTGCAGACGGTGGAAACTTCGACTACTACTCGGATTCCGGGCCTGTGAACTATCCTCTCGCTGACTACTTCACATCCACGAACAACTCAGAGCACGACGAGTTCCTTGAAAAACATTCAGTGGACTATATCGTGCTTGATAACACAATGATCGGAAAGTATCAGGCGGTCAACCAGATCGCAAGAGGAGACAACGAAAACTATTACTCGATGTATCAGGCCTCGACACAGGGCACGCTACAGAACTCGGTATCGGAGAGAGGGAACAGGACGGTCGCGGCTTTCACCCAGGGATCTTCCGGGAACGCCCCCGCTATAATCGATCAGGAGCCTAACGACCCGACAACCTCGAGAAACCAGTATGCTGAAATATACGTGCCTTTTGAGCGGTCCAACTCTTCGATCGAGATCTCGGAATCCGCCACTATAAGGTACTACAGCGGTGGAGAAGAAGAGGTCAACTGTGTCCTGACCGATCAAGGAGTCAAAACGTTTGGAGATGAGAGAACGGATTACTGCATAGCGGAGGATCCTTACTACAGCCTTGAGAGAGGCTCAAGCGGGGTACAGTCAAAGATCGTTCTCGTACCGGAGAACATCGTCGACCACACGCTTAACAGGCTCTACTTGATGGATGGCCACGGCATACCGTACGCCGAAAAAGTCGAAGACGCATCCAACGACTATGTCAAGATGTGGGAAGTAGAATGATACTTGAGGCCTCACTCCTTATAGGATTCGTTGCGGTACTGCTCGGAACACCTGTCGCAGAGAAATACCTGGCCGCATCAGGAATATACAGCAGGGACCAGCAGAAAAAAGGAAGGCCTCGAATACCTACATCAGGAGGCCTCGTGGTCTTAATGGGTTTCATCTTCTCCCTGACATTCTACATGGGCGCATCCTCAATAACAGGCCTGGAAATCCAGGAAAACCTTTTGCTCGCCGCCCTCTCATCCACAACAATCATAGCCCTGATAGGCCTTATCGACGATATACACGTTGACTTCAGGGATATCATCCAGGAGCAGACAGACTCGGACTTCGACCTCGAGATAAAGACCGGGAAAACCTTGCTTCACCAGAAAGCACTGATGTTCTTCGGAGAGGACCACGAAGATGAAGAGGTCAGAGGCCTCTCACAGTTTACAAAGGCCTTGATGGTTTTACCCGCAGCTCTGCCTCTGATTGCTGTAGGCGCAGGATCATGGGTGATGAAGCTCCCGGTCATCGGAACGGTCAACTGGGGCCTGATCTACCCATTGATTCTTCTACCGGTAGGCCTCATCTTTGTGGCGAACGCCATCAACATACTCGCGGGAACCAACGGCCTTGAAGCAGGCCTCTCCCTCGTCGCGGCGCTAACGCTTGGAACATTCGCCCATCTAAACGGGATGATGGAGGCCTCGACCATAAGTTTTTCGCTGGGTTCAGCCCTCGCAGCATTCCTAATCTACAACCGCTATCCGGCATCAATACTCCCTGGTGACTCCCTGACCTACATGAGCGGAGCAGCCCTGTTCACAGCCATAGTCATCGGCGACATGGAAACGTTCGCAGTCTTTCTCTTCATGCCGTGGATGCTTGAATTTGTCCTGAAAGCAAGATCAGGGTTCAACGCCGACTCCTGGGGACTCCTCCAGGAAGATGGAAGCCTCAGGCCTAAACACAGCAAAAACTACTCCCTGACACATCCGTTGATGCGGAGAGGCCTGACCGAGAAACAGGTCACATACACACTGGTTCTCATGGTCGCGGCATGGGCCGCAGCAGTCACAGCAGTCTTCACCTACACAGGCCTCTGACACAAACCTGAAAAATTCTCTCCACCAACACAGAGATATGACATACTTCCAGTGCCCGAACTGCGGCCACAAACAGAGAAGCAAAGCCGAAAAAAGAATAAAATGCCACAGATGCGGCCACAGCTACAAAAAACGGAAGAAGTACGAGGCCTCGAAGAAGCCGGATGAAGACAAAGGAAAAGGATTCTTCAAATACAGGAAGAGCGACTCAGAAAAAGATTAGCATCCCAAAACATTTCCATGAAGACACACCAAATCCCCGCCGAAGACTTTGACCTCGAATTAACTCTAACCTGCGGCCAGACATTCTGCTGGAACAGGACAGAAGGAGAACTCTACGGAGACGGCAGCTCCAGATTCTACAGCTTCAGGAAGGAAGAACCGATGATCGTCGAGCAGAGAGGCGAGATTATCCGCGCGGAGACACCGCTCCCGGAAAAAGAAGTGAAAAAGGCCTTAGGCCTTGACAACGATTTAGAAAATATTTTCTCGACGTTCCCGGAAGACCAGAAACTTCAACACGCTTTAAACGAGCTGGAAGGCCTGAGAATCGTCCAGGACGAGTTTTTCCCGACCCTGATCTCCTATCTCTGCTCCCCGCAGATGAAAATCCCCCGGATTAAAGAGATGCATAACAGCATCGCGGAAAGATACGGAGAAACGGTGGAGTACGGAGGCGAAAAACTCTTGAAGTTTCCAACGCTTCAACAGCTTTCAAAGGCCTCGGAAAAAGAGTTGAGAGATTTAGGCCTGGGTTACAGGGCAGAATACGTTGTAAAGACTGTCGAGATCTTGCAGGGTGAAGGCCTTGCAGTTTCAGATGATTACGAGGCTGCAAGAGAAGATCTGAAGAAGCTGTACGGTGTAGGCGATAAAGTAGCGGACTGCGTGCTTCTGTTCTCTCTCGGCTTTTACGAGGCCTATCCCCTGGATACATGGGCCTTGAAAGTGGTGGAGAAGGATTACCCCGATCTTTACTCCGGGAGCTATGAAGAGGCCTCGAAAAACCTCAGGCATTACTTCGGGCCTTACTCGGGTTACGCCCAGGAATACCTTTTTCATGCGGCGAGAAAAGGCGTTATAGAGGTGTAAAAATGAAAGAATTTCAAAAAGAAGCTGTTGAATTCGCTGAAGAAAATGGTCTCAATGCACCTACCGAATTTAGAGCCCTTGATTTCATATCAGAGGCAGGAGAGATAATCAAGGATATTACCAAGTCAGCTGATTACGGTGAGAGGCCTGAAAACGCATCTGTAAAGAAAGATGAGATTGGAGATCTTCTTTTTTCGCTTTTCCTGCTGGCAGAAGACCTTGGTGTTGATATAGAGGAAGCTTTTGAAGAGGCAATGGAAAAATATGAGAGTAGAGTTAAGGAAAAAGGTGATCCGGGATCAAGATAACGATGATCCGGGATGATCTCGAGGAGAGAAGGGAGAAAGAGTTTGAGGTGGAGGAAGGCCTGACTGTCGCAGAGTTTTTGAAGTCTCAGGGGATTGAGAGGCAGGAAGTCCTGGTCTCCCGGCACGGAGATATTATCGCGGAGTCCGCATTTCTGGAGGACGGCGACGAGATCAACGTCTTCGATGTTATCGCCGGCGGTTGAAATTTAAAGTTGAATCAGAACTAAAGGTTATGGAGTTCCTGGAGGTTGAAGACAAAGACGAGGAGGAGATCGTCTACGAAGTTTTCAACCTCAACGACCTCCAGAGAAGTATTTTCCAGGCCTTAACTGATTCAAAGCTGACTGTCCAGGAGCTGGCTGACGAGGTCGACAGGAACCGTTCCACGGTTCAACGGGCCTTACAGGAGATGCTGGACAAAGACCTTCTGATGCGGGAGGGAAAGACCGACAGAACGGTATACTACGTCTACACCGCTCTCCCGATGGAGGAGGTTCGAAAGGTTACCTCTGACGCGCTAAAGTCCTGGCATCGAAAAGTACAGCAAAAACTGGGTTAGAAATGGTAGAAAAGGTATCCCAGATAGATCAAAGCAGTTAACTCGCTTAAAAGCTCGAACCGAGGCCTCAACTCGAATCCTGTGATTAGTGTCAGGGCAGCGATTCCGAAAATTGTTGCGAGTACAAGCCTCGACTCCTCAAGAACGTATTTCCTTGCATCCTCGAGTTTATCTCTGGAAAAGTATCCTTTCGAGTATATCCTGGCTGACGCAAAAAGGATGTAGAACTTTACAGTTACAGCAGCGGTGTGCCACGAGGCCTCTACCAGGCTGCGCCCCACGGAAACCAGAAGCTCGATCATAGAGAAACCGTGTAGGCCTTTTTCAGGCCTTTGCTTCTTCCTGCTCGTCGACCTGACTGGTCTGGAAGTCCTTGATTATGATTATATCGTCGATGCTCTGAACCATCCTGTAGGGGATGACGACGTTTTTGCTGCCTCCAACCTTCTGAGCCAGGTAAGATCCTTTCTCCGCGCCTACAACAACGGCTCTGACCGAGAACTTTCCAAGGTTTAACTCTATGTCTTTGACTGTCCCACAGTACGAGCCTTTGTCGGTGAAGACGTCCTTCCCTGTTACATCTGAAAAGTCGAGGATGTTCTGAGACATTATTTTATCACTCTATAACACAAAAAGGCCTTCAGAAACTTAAATACCTTATCCGGAAGCCCCGGAAAGTTTAAACCCTCAAATCCTTCACTCTATTCATGGCGAAAGGAGAAGACCTGCCCGTGCTTCTCGCATCAATCCTCATTGTATCAGCAGCAGTATACGCATACATCAACTCGTTGACACACACCTTTACACTCCTGATGCTTCTCTACGGCGCCACCGCATTAACCGGAGGCCTCGCCCACCGATTCACAGGAGAGAAAGCCCTCTTCAACATACTTGTAGGCCTCTTCGGCATCATGCTCCTGCTTGCATGGTCCACTATCGACCTCTTACTAATGATAGAGGTTATCACAATCCCAACAGCAGAAATCCTCCATGCCTTCTGGAAAGGCTTCACATTCCTTATCGTACTCGGAGTAATATACATAATAGGAGAGATCCAGCTCATGAACTGAACACCGTATTTTAAACAGTTCACCCGCAAAAACCATGTACAGAGTCGGGGTGGCAGAGTGGCTTAATGCGATGGCTTGCTAAGCCATTGGGCTGTTTCTAAGCCCGCCCGGGTTCGAATCCCGGCCCCGGCGCTTTCACCTTTTTCTCTCATTCAAGGCCTGTATAACAGCGTTATTTCTCTGTGTTGTTGGAAGATTTAAGGCCTTTCAGGGATTTTTATTCTTTGACGTCTGCTACGTCGCCGACCGTGGCTTTCCTGTCGTCGCCGGTTTCTACTGAGTGGTCCGAGACCTCTGGGTTGACGTAGAGTGTTACGTCCAGCTTTTTCGACAGTTTTTTGGCCAGGGCCTTCTCCGGTTTTAGTTCTTCTCGTTCGATTTTTCTGATGAGTGAGGCCTTTTCGTTGAGGTCGTCGGAGAGCTCTTTTATGGATAGTTCGCGTTCTTCCCGTGCTTCTTTGACGCGGGAGCCGTAGTCGTTGGCCAAGGTGTCTGTTTCTCGAGGCCTTCTGCTCTTCGACTTTTTCGAAGTTTTTTTCTTCTTTTTCTTTTTTTCGACGACGTCGCCCATTTCGCTGCATGAACTGCATGTGCGTAGAACGGCGCCTTCGATCTTGGTTTTCTTGAGGCTGTCAGAATCTTTTCCGCATAGCTGGCAGGATGGCATTTCAGTCACATTCGTATAGGTCGAGTTCAGTTTTCCTTATTCTACTTTACATGGCTCAAAGTTTAAGAAGTTCTAACCTCTGGCAGCTTTTTCATCGTCAGGCCGTAGACCAGGGCTGAAACCGCTACCGCCATGAAGAACGCGCTGACAAACAGCAATGGCTCGGAGTAGACGACCTCCCGGGAGGCCTCATCCATAGTCATTACACCAGGAGAGTTCTGTTCAACGACTCTCCTTGAAAAACCCAGAGCTGTTAAACCGGCGAGGCCTGTGACCGCGGAGGAAGCCACTGAAAAACGCACCTTTCTCTGTTTCCCTTTTACGATGGCCTCCGCTTTCTCTGTCGGGCGGTAGACGACCCTCTTCCTGCCGTCTTCCTCGTCTTTTTTCAGGAGGCCTGAATCTACAAGCGTGTCGAGGTGTGAGGATACCGTGGACTTGCTTTTTCCTATTTCACGGGAGAGCTGTGTGGTTGTGGCCTCGGTTTTCAGGGCCTGAGAAAGGATTTTTATCCTGGTAGGCGATGAGAGGGCCTTAACGGTTTGGAAGTCGAGATCCATGTTCTGGAGTTGGTGCCGGAGCTTTTTGTTTTAACGGTATTGTTCGAAAGACATCGAATCTGTAACTGTAAATTGAATGTAAGGCCTCTGTCAGAATGTTTTAACGGGTTTAACACCCGTACCTATAAAAACCAGTCGAGTTAATACCTAATTGGTGACTTTCACATGGCAGATGTACTGAAGAAGTCTGGCGTTCGAGACGCAGTAAGCGACTCAAACGTTGGTTCTGACTTCTACGACGCTCTAGATGAGAGAGTAAAGGAGCTCATCGCAAGAGCAGAAGAAAGAGCACAGGACAACGGACGCAAGACTCTGAAAGCAAGAGACGTATAATTCCAAAAAAGGGGAGGGAAGGCCTGCAGAGGCCTTAACCCCTGAATCTTTATCTTTTCAAAGCTCCTCGTTTCTACGCTTCATTTCTTTAAGCTCGGCCTCGATCTTTTCAAGTGACTCCCTCAACTCTTCAACTGCGTCCATGCTCTCGATCGGCAGACGCCCAAGATCTCCGCCGTTAACCTCTATAAAGAACCTGTCCTTCTTCTGGATTACCTCGTAATTAAGCACCTTGTAAGGCCCGTCCTCAAAGCTGTAAATACTCTCCATACCTGTAAAATACAGACGAACCAATTTATTTACTTGCCCTCAACCATCTCGACAATAGACTCCAAGACTTTTCCTACATCGCCGTCCCGCGAACTCGCAACCGCTCTAAGCCTTGAAGAACTGCCTGAAGGCCTTACAAGAACACTCACACCATCCTCCACAAACTTCAGGCCGTCAAGCCGCGACACAACTTTTTCATCATCTGTCTCAGCCTCTACAACATTTAAGGCCTTGTTTTTATCGTCAACCTCTACGCTCCGCCGCTCAACCTCAAAATTCGGTACTTTACCCAGTTTTTTCTCCAGATCAAGGCCTGAAAGAATAATTCCTGCGGCAACGCCGGAGCTGTACGGCACAAAATTGGTGAAAGCATAATGCCCGTTCGGCTCGCCCGCTAAAACCGATCCACTATCCACAGCCTTTTCAAGGACAAAGGGATCGCCGACACGTGTATACTCAACATCTGCAAACTCTTCAAGGCCTTTAACAGCATCTATCGACGCCACAACCTTTCCTTCAAATAACTGTGCAAGAACACAGAACAGTTCATCCCCGCTCAAGTACTCTCCATCAAAATAGACAGTTATACGGTCGGCATCAAGATCATTGGCGATCCCGATGTCTGCTCCGGCCTTCTCAACCTTTTTTTCCAGGTCAAGATTCTCTGGCTTAGGGTTAGGAGGGTTTTTTAACTCGCTGGGCGAAACATCTAACACTTTCTGCCCCCTTTCATCCAAAATATCCGGCAGCACTGATCCGGAGCCGCCCATTGAACTGTATACAACACTGTTACCTTTTTCATAATACTTTTCAGCAAACTTCAGGACCTCTTCTTTGTATTTCTCGATTAAAAACATTTCTTCAACTTCTGCATCACCTCTTTCAAACTCTCCAGACCTGAAAAACTCTTTAACTCTGTCAAGATCTTCATTCACAAAGCTATTGCCTTCCGGATACATCATCTTGAAGCCGTTAAAATTTGAGGGCATGTGAGAAGAGGTAACTTGGACAGAAACGCATCCGGTCTTTTTACCGGTCCACGCCGCGTAATCCGTCGGTCCATTCCCTGCATCATAGACTTTTACTCCTGAAGACTTCAGGCCTTTGATCAGAGCCTTTTTCAAAGGCTTGGAGCTTTGTTTTGCATCTCTACACACCGAGACCTCTTTCTCGAACTTTTCTGTAAGTAAAAGAGCCAGTGACTTGCCGAGCCGTTCCCCAAACCTTTCGTCGATCTCTTCAGGATATTCTCCTCTGATATCGTATCTTTTGAAGACTTTTTCAGGATTCAAGCTCTTCCACCTTTTCAACGACTTTTTTTAGGCCTTCTTCAGGCCTTTTCAGATGTATTCCGGGTGTTTCAGCGTTTTCGAGCTCTCTTTCTCTGTCATCCACAAGCAGGTCGATGTCAGCGACGTCTTTGGGTTCTTCCTGGACTATTACTACTTCGTCGATTTTTTCTGTGATTCCTGAGGCCTCTATCTTTTTTTCCTGGAATTTTTCGTGTCCTCTCGTAACTATAACAATCCTGTGATCGTTTAACTTGTCAAGCAAATCTGTATCTTTGTAGAGAAACTTGCTGAGGTCTTCTTCGAACACCTGCCAGATCTCTTTAAGGTCTACTCCGCAGATCTCTGCATGCAGCTCCGGGTCGTAAACTCCGTGACGTGTAGGTTTTGGATTTTCGACGTGGTAGAGGCCTTCAACTTGGTCTTTGTAGAATCTGTCGAACTCTTCTGTCTTGAAAAGGGTTCTGTCGAAGTCGAGGCCTATCTTCATTCTATCTCTCCGTCCTTGAATTTTTTGCCGGAGGTAATATTTTTGATTCGTTCCAGGCTGTCCGTTAAAACGTTCGATCCTATTTTTGCCCCGGGATTGGTGACCGAGTTGACTCCTATCTTCGAGTTGTCTCCGATTACCACGCCCAGTTTTTCTCTTCCTGTATCCATAGAATCGCCTTTTACATTGAATTCCACGGTTTTACCGTCGTTTCGAAGGTTTGCGGTCTTGAAACCGGCTCCAAGATTGACTTTCCGGCCTATAACTGAGTCTCCGACGTAATTAAAGTGGGGTAACGCTGCTTCTTCCATTAGAATCGAGTTCTTTACTTCTGAGTTGTTTCCAACCTTTGAATTTTTCCCTATCAAACTGAACTCCCTTATATACGCGTTAGGCCCTATTTCTGCTCCTTCTTTGATTATGCAGGGGCCTTCGATCACGCAGTTTTCCTTTACTTCTGCTCCTTCCTTTATTACAGCGTTTCCCTTGATTTTAGCGGTTTCATCCACTTCTCCTTCAATCTCTGGTTCGAGGCCTTTCATCAACGATTTGTTGGCTTCTATAAGGTTCCATGGATAGCTGCAGTACATCCACTGCTCTGCTTCAAAGAATTCGAGTTCTCTCTGCTTTATGTATTTTTTGAGGCCGTCTGTTATCTCGTATTCTCCTCTCTCCGAGAGCTCTACTTCTTCAAGTATTTCGAAAAAGTCTTCTTCTACAACGTAGACCCCGGTGTTTACAAGGTTGCTTGCAGGGTTATCCGGTTTCTCTGTCAGGCCTACTACCCTGTTTTTTTCGTCTACTTCGAAGACTCCGAACTCTTCAGGCCTGTCGTGCTCGAAGACCTGGACTCCTGTATCTACGTTTTCAACCTGTTTCAGGGATTCTCCGTATATGTCGTCGCCGTTGAGGATCACTGTTTTTCCGTCGACGAACTGTCTTGCCTGTAGGGCTGCGTGTCCTGTCCCAAGGGCTTCCTCCTGCTCTACTATACGGATTTTCTGGTTGTCGCTGTACCGTTGCCGGAACTCTTCGATCCGGAAGCCTGCGACTATGATTATTTCTTCTACAAAATCCAGGGCTTCGATGCTGTGTTCTATGATGGGCTTGCCCGCGACAGGCAGAAGAGGTTTAGGCCTTTCATCTGTCAGAGGCCTCATCCGTGTTCCCTTGCCCGCGGCCAGGATAACTGCTTTCATAACCTTTTTTTTGAAGTATTACTTACTTATTTCTGAAAGATCTGTCCGGGCGTCAGGCACAAACTTCACTCCCCTGATCGAGTTGTTCATATCGACGTAGCTTCGGGGCCCGATAAAGGCCTCTTTCATGACTGTACCGGACTTCACATCGGTTTCCTCTCCCAGTACTGACTGCTCTACATCCACGAAACTATCCAGGACGGTTTCTTCAAAAAGTAGAGAGTCTTTCACGTGACAGGCCTGTAGCAGAGACCTGGGTCCTACAGTTGAGGCCTCCACAACCGTGTTGCCGCGTATTTCTGCGCCTTCTCCAATTATACAGTCTTTCAGGATGCAGTTAGGCCCTACAACCGCGTTTTCCCTTACCTCTACTCCATCGAACAGGTCCGCGGATTCATGTATCTCGGCTGATTCAGAAATGTTTCTCCCGGACTCAACTCTCAGGGTTTTATCCGCCTGAAGCAGTTTTTTAGGCGAGCCGATGTCAAACCAGTAGTCCTCTATCAGGGAGAAACGGCAGTCAAGATCCTCCAGGTTTTCCGAGATAATCTCTGTGATGCTTGAGGCCTCCGAGGCCTTGATCAAATCAAATATTTCAGGCGTGAAGGCGTAGATCCCGGTGTTTACAAGCGTGTTCTCAGGTTCCTCGGGTTTTTCCTCTATCCCTGTGACTTCATCGTTCTGGATGCTGAGGACGCCGAACTTCTCCGGTTTGGACTCGTCCGTCGACAGCATCGAGACATCGCCGCTGTGGCTCTCCACAAGCTTCTCAAGGTCTTCCTCCGAGACCGCTACATCGCCGTTAACCGCTACAAAATCCTCCTGTAAGAATTCGCAGGTTTTCAAGGCCTCAGCAGTTCCACTCAACTCCTCCTGCACAACTATATTCACATCTTCCCTTTCCTGTAAAAGCTGGCGGAAAAGCTCTTCTCTGTGGTTCACAATGACGTTGACCTCTTCAATCCCCGCGGCTTTCAGTTTCCCGATGGTCTGAAGAATTAAGGGCTTGCCGTTCACCGGCATCAACGCTGTAGGCTTTGACTCCGAGAACGGGAACATATCGTCTTTCTTCCTGGCTGCGGGTATAACGGCTTTCATACTTGCTCTTTAAGGCCTTCAGCTTCAAATACGTTGTCCACGACTCTCTCCCGGATTCTTGAGTTCGAATCCTCTAAGGCATCGAAACCGTCTCTATCCGGGAAAAACTCCGAAATATCGAAGAGAAGATTCATGTAATCATCGATCTCCTCCTCGGTCAAAGCATTGTTTTCAAGGCCTGCCGCACATCTTACAGAGGACTCGATCACTCTGTAAAGCTGGTCATGCATAAGGGAGGGCGTCTCGATTTCCTCGCCTGTTTCAAGGTCGAAAAGACGGTTATGCAGCAAGTCGCCGAAAAGACTCCGCGAACCCTCTAAAACAAAAAACCTGCATTCATCATCTACAAATCCCTTTTCCCCTGCCCGGTTAAACTCTGATTCAACAGGGTTATGACTGGTTAACTCTTCCAGCTCTTCTGCTTTGCTCTCTGTCTGTTCTGTACAGCCTATCCAGCTTCCATGAAGCACTACATCTGCTTCACCAGAAACTCTGGCGGTACAAGTAGCCGAAGCAGTGTCTTCATCAAGCCTTGAGGCCTTACCAGAGTTTATGCTCATGAAGCTGTCGCTACCGATCTTGTAAGGCATGAAAAACTCTTTTTCAACTTCTTTTAGTTCTCCGAGCTCGACAAAGTCGAGTATGTAGGCCTCATGGCTCATCTTGTCGATTACAGCCCCTCCTTTCACGTTTATTCTTTCTACAGGCTGCAGTAGTTTCTGTATGCCTATGCTGCTCTCTCTGAAGGCTTCTATCCTCTCTATTTTCTCGTTCTCGGTTATTTCAAGCGCTTTCTTTACTACAGGATTCTCTCTTTCAATGAAGTCGACTGTGAATCTTACTTCGTTGTCCAGCATCAGTTTCTTCTCTTTTATGTGGTCTTCGCGGTTCATGGAAGGCGGTTTCTCCGCCAGATGGAAGAAATCGTTTCTCAATGACCTGAAAATGTGTTCTGCGTGGAGCTCTGTAGGCCCTGCATCATATATCAAAATTTTTGCGTCTTCTGAGGCCTGTTTCTCCGCTTCCACGTATATTTCCTCTATCTTGGTGAAGGTATTGAGTTCTAATTCCTGTGACTCGGCGAACTTCTCCGCTTTCTCCAGTTTTTCGAAGTCCGTGTCGCAGACTCCGCAAAGCTCTACTTCTACGTCGCTGTAGTGTTTCTGGAGCTCGATAAACTTCTCGAATCCGTATCTTCCGAAGCTTCCGAGGCCTATCTGGAATACTTTTACCTTTTCCACACCTTGTAATTGGATGGGCGCGGTAAAAAACCTTCAGCCTTAAAACGTTTTGTTACCTAAAGGTGAACATGGGCAAGGTTACTTTTAGAGAGGATGAAGAGGTGCTAAAGCATGCCTCTGAGCTCTGGAGCTCTGAAGACGCGGTTTTCGGCACCAAATCGGATTTTTACAGGTTTGCCGGAGAACTTGCGCTCACGGAGCTGCTGGAAAATTATGAGCCTTCGGATGATTTCTCAGATAATCTGGAAAATTTGGACGAGATCAAGGGCGTGGAAGCCGCCGTAGCAGCTGCATCCGACCCATACTTTGAGGCCTTTGACTATGCAAACTCCATGGTCCGGATCCTGGAAAACGATGAAGCTCCTGGCGATCAGAGGATTGAAGAGGCGCTGGAGATGACTTATGAATTCATTCTGAGTGAGTTCTCTGGTAGTTACACGGCTCAAGGCCTGGAGTAGCACACCCTATTTAAAATTTGGCCGACCGGGACTATACACGAGGTAATAATAAGATGGGAGATCGACCGGCGAGCATCTACAGGGAGAAGCCGAACCAGCCTTACACCAGGCAGAGCCAGAAGAAGAGCGATAACTTTATCAAGGGAGCTCC
>JBKHHG010000005.1:0-25616 GCA_046539225.1 Candidatus Nanohaloarchaea archaeon | reverse complement strand
ACGCTCAGCAGCGAGGGGTCTTTCAGGATGGAAAACCTTGAGGTAGTCAGCAGGGTCGAAGAAGAATAACATGTTTTTGATCGACTGGATAAAAGAAGGTTTCGGACTTTTTATTTTTGCATTTGTTGTATCTGCGATGCTAGGTTATACTCTTCTAAGCCCTGGAGGCATTTTTGGACACTTCCTATTTTTTGTATTACTAGGAATAAACTTTGTAATACACGCCATATTAGCGACATTCCTATACGTTCCATTATATGTTATATTGTTTCGCCCAGGCCTAACAATCGCTGTACGTGCACCATTAGCAGTAATCAGCATACTCATCTATCTGTTTATCCGCACACCTCTACATTATCTAGGTGCTTCCTCAAGCTGGATCTGGAATAGCCTTGAAAACGCAGTAGACAACATAATAACTGAGAAAGAGAAAACCACAACGGACAAATACGGCAGGGGAAAAACAGAGCCTGTAAAAAGGCCTAAGAATCGGTACGTGGCGCTCTTCCTATTTTTCACATTCCTAGGATTCTACGCCTTTGGATTCGACACATCTACGCTAACTTCAATGTTGACAGATGCCACGCTGCTCGCCATACCGTTGACACTTTTACCTTTGATAGCCACTTTAATCGCGAGCAGTTTATCTGTCAAGCTATCAGGCCGTTCGCTGACCTCAGCCTCGGAACCAGAACCAAGATCTATCAATTATACTGAGACAGCAAAGGCTGGATACAAAGCTGGCAAACAAGCACACGGATTATACAAAGATCTTAAGCCTAAGGAGAATAGAGAAGCAATCAAGAAAGGCGCAAAAGCTAATGTAAACCAGGCTAAAAGATTAGCAGCGCGCGGAGGCAGAATGGCGGACGCTCAAGTCGAGAATCGAGGCCTTGCAAGCATCGCCAACCAGTTAAAGAAAATTCCTTTAGCTAAGCGGCTGGCGCCGATGCTTTTGGACTCTGGAGGTCTCGCAGGAGGAACTGCTATCGCCTTTTTACTCGTAGTATTAATCGTGCTCATCGTCATCTGGTTGTTCGTTGCAGGCCTGCTTATACTTTTATTCGGAGGCCTTTTACGCGGAGTATTCCTGCCGTTCCTAGGAGAAACTTTTGGGCCGGCTATAGGCCTCGGCTCTGATTACGCGGGTTATGGAGGCGCCGAACTAGGCGGTTCTCTGCCTTCCTACGACTTCACAGGGGAGAGTAACGCGTTGAAGATGGCGTGGGCCCGGGTCGGGTGTGCGTTAGAGGGGCCTGAATGTCTGCGGGAGATGCAGATGAATAATTCAGAGAGGCCTGGTTCGGAGTCGGTCGGCTTGAAGTTCGGCCTGGAGATAGAGGACTTCAGTATAAACCATGGCAACACTTTCGATATCTCAGGCCGTGAAAAGGATGATACGCTGCCGTTTTCCTTTGATGTCTACAACCCTGTCAAAAACTTTAGAGGTATCGATGCACACGATGTCCAGTACAGGTTGAAGGTCGGCGGATCAGGATCTGAATGCATCGCAAACGGCTCCGACAGCAGCTGGGGCCAGAAGCTCGGAGAAGGAACTATCCGGAGAGGTGGGTTTGAAAGGCCTACAGCCGAGCTTGAGGATTTGACACTGAAGAACTGCGGTCTTTTACAGCCAGCACTGGGAATCGACAAGGACGCGGATCTCCAGATCCGTTACGACTACTCTTCGCAGTCGACGCTCCAGTTCCAGGCCATGTCAGAGGAATACATGCTGGAAGAAGAAATGAGGCCCGAGCCTACAGCATCTGACACCGCAAACACTCCTGTACAGGCCTACGTAAACGTGCAGAACCCTGTAACTTTCGAAAACACTGGCGATGGACGGGAGCCCGAGATTATCCCGGTTTACGTCGGCTTCGAGACGGAACAGTTCGATATAGATTACAAGGTAAAATCTGAGGAGATAAAGTTAGTGCCGTCGAGTGCAATGATCGATGTGGACACAGCCAACGAAAAGTACGACATGGATCTGGACGGTAGCTGTAAAGATCTAAACTATGATGAAACAAACGAGGTATACACTGTAAACCCTGACAGCTCCAGCGTCAGCAATATAGAGGCCCAGCAGGAGGACGGCTGGTTCTCCAAAGGATTCGGACCCTCTACATTCGAATGCGATATGATACTTGATCCGGGAAGAGATACAGGCCCTATCGACAGCATCAGCCCAACAGGAGAGACGCTTACAATGCGGGTTGACGCCAACTACACAGTCAGACTCGCCAGCCAGACCAAGAGCTTTGAAGCAGTCAACAACAGATGCGGCTCAGGAAGATACAACTGTCCTTTAATTGTTACAAACAGTGAGGCACAGGACTCAGCCCTGAAAAGCAGCTGCGACAGTTCCTGGAGGATCGACGCCGCCGGAGGCTGCACGGTAGTAGATAACAGCGGCGAAGAAGTCAACACAGACGTGATAAATGAGGACAACAACTACAGAAACGATATAGACAACAGGGAAGAGGCCTTCATCCTTTCAAACCTGGTCAACCGGATTAACGATTCAAAACCTGATATTAAATCCGATAAAAGCGAGGCCTACAACGGAAACGCGGCTGTAGGGGTCAGCAAGAGAAACATCGATCTCCTGGATTCACAGGATCCGGTCAGGATCGTGAACACAGGCTCAAGCGGTAATAAAGACATTGAGGTAAGAGAGATGGATTACAAGCTATGCAAAGAGGATAGTGACAGAGTGGACGACTTCGTCAAGCGTTCAAGCAGGGATGAACCGGTATACACCCAGTACAAGGTAGACGACTGTAAAGACCTGTTCGGAACAGATATATTTGTCAACAGCTGCAGCGACGACGAGGACGCGATCAGGGTCAACAGAGATGGAAACATCAGATGCCTTACAGAATAGCATTCAGGTTAGAGACCACGAGATAAAACCCTGAAAGCATAAAGGCCTCAAGCATCAGTTCCAGGTTCTCAACCCTTCTATAATAGAGAAAAAGGACTGCTGCAAAAAGCAGAAGTTTTGATGAGAAAAGAGCGAACCACAAACCTGTGAAAGACGAGGCCTCTACCAGCACAGGGTTCTGCTCCGCCAAACCGATTTCCAGGCCTTTCAAAGTGGTCAGAAAATCGCCTAAATGAAAAACCACGCCTGAAAGAAAAAGGTAAAGAAGCTTTATTCTGTCAGAACTTAAATTCCTGTAAGATAGAAGCAATAACGCCGTTAATACAACTATAGCGGCAGCCACAGGGGCCTGGAACACGATCAACGTTAAAGCAATACTCAACACATAGAAAACCTTTTTCTGGAAGGCTTCAGCTGATGCACCTATGTAAAATATGATGAGGACTGCTGCGACTTCAGTAAAAGGCCCTGAACTCAGAACCTGGGCTGTTGACGCGGCTATCAGGGCTAAAGCTGTCAGGTATGTAAGCGATTTTTCTTTGAGCTGCTCTGTTTTCAGCCGGGTTTTTCCTGACAGTTTTTTATTCAGGCCTTCCATTAATTCATGTATGGATAGAAAGGCAGTGCTATTAATTTTACTGGCGGCGATCCTGCTTTCCTCTGGATGCATAGATGAAGGCGATGATACAGAGTCAGATGGGGAAAGCGCTATCAGTGTAGAAGAGTTGAGCGTAAGGCCTTCTCAGATCCACTCTGGTTCGAGCACGACCGCCACTCTACAGGTTAAAAACACGGGTGAGCTCCCAGCTAATCTGACGATCAACTCCGACTTCAATACCGAAGAGGATAGAATCTCGAGCAGGGATGTAAAGGAGTGCCGGGAGCGTTTCGGAACCGAGAGCTCAACCAAGAATGAGAATCTGTACCTTCAGTGTCTGACCGAGGCCAAAGGCGGTCAGGAAACCGGTTCGGACGAGCCTTACGGCGACCGCATCTTGACGAATAGATGCAGGGACATATTTGATGTGACGGATTTCGAGGTCCGCGGTCCCGGAGATGTTTCCGGAAGTTCAAAGTATCACCTGCCTAAAACATCAGAGGTCAGGTTTAACTGGGTGCTTGAAAACATAAATACTGAGAACGTGCCGATTAACGGCTACAGCTGTAACCTTAAGTTCCAGGTGCCGTTCGATTACTCCGTCACCGCGTATAGACAGCTACAGTTCAAGGAGTCGGAAGATGTTCAGGGAACACCCGACCTGGAGTCCCGTTCGTCCGCAGGGCCTATGGCTTTCAGGATTGAGACCATCGGCTCCACATCTCAAGAGAATTCGACCTTCCTTGAAGGCGACCAGGTAGAGGTCGTGATCTATATGGAGAACCAGAAAGAAGAAGAAGGCACATCCTATACAGGCCTTATCAATGCAGAAGTCCCGGAGATCCAGGCCTCAAACTTTGATCTGCAGGAGGCGAACTGCGGCAAGGATGTAAACGATACGATCACGATGTACGAGGGAGAATCTGAGAGAATCAGGTGTTACGTTGACGAAAGCGTCTTTGACGGCCTTGAAGGCTCGATCCGCGGCGAGATTACAGCAGAAACAAATTACACCTATGTCAAGGATATAGGAGAGAAAACAGTGGAGGTGGAGTACCGTGGAAGGTAAACTCCTTTTAATCCTGCTTGTAATTTTAATCACTTCAGGATGTATAGATGGTGGAGAGAAAGAGTCGCCAGATAAAGGCCTTGAAATAAAGGAGTTCTCGGTTACAGACAACCAGTTGAGGCCTGAGCAGAACGCGATCATAACCGCCCGGTTCAAGAACTACCATAACTTTATCGAGGTCAACGAAATCTCAATCTTCAATGAAGGGCCTCACCTCAACGTCACAAAGAGAGGTTGCACACCGGATGTAGATGAGCTTGAAGGCGCTCGTGAAGACATCTACCCTGAGATGGAGTGCAACTGGAAGGTTCAGGCCCCTCCCGAAGAAGATCTACAGGGTTTCAGGCAACGCACGGAGCCCCTGAAGTTAAAGGCTTCTTACAATGCCTCGCTTTCCAGCCAGAAGCCTTTAAAAGTTGATTTCAAGGATTTAGAGGATATCGAGAACACTACTACAGTTTCGAAGAGTTTTTCCAACAACGAGCTCAAGGCATCGATGGTTACGGAGTCGCCGGTAGCCCACAGCTCAGGTAACAGCATCGAGCTTTCCGTGGAGAACGCTGGTGTCGGCAGGGTTGAAGGCCCTTACCGTTTCGAGTACACGCCTGAAAACGTATTTGAAAACTGTCCCAAGATGGAGAGGCCTGTATCCGGTTCAAGCTGGAGAAACATCTGTGACCTGTCATCGGGGTCGACCGGGGTCAGAAACCTGTTTTTCACCACATATTATAAATACATCAAAGAACCAAACCTCGATATAACAGTTGTGAACAGAGGATGAAACTTGACAATATACTAATGCTGATTTTGTTCGTAGGAATTCTAATAACTTCTGGATGCATAGACAACGGGGATGACTCAGAGGCAAACACCTCGCCTGTTGCGGTAAACGAATTCAATATTACGCCCAACCCTGTACCTGGCGGCCAGTCTACTTCGGTGTACATGGAGCTGGAGAATACAGGAGACAAACAGATCAATGATGTTTACGCAAGACTTTTCGGGCCGACATTCCCAACAAATGATCCGGGAACATGGAGAACCTCCGATGGCGGAGAAGTTTCAAGTACTGACAGAACCTTGAATATAGGCGATCTGGAGACCGCTACCGATACCTCACCGGCGATCCCGGGAAGCGATAGGGTTACACTAACAAGTCCTTCTATAGACGAGGGTAAAATCAATCCTTACACCTTTAACGCGAAGCTGCAGTACCAGACAAGGACCACAGGATCCGCAGAGATCCAGATGATGAGCAACGAGAGATACCAGGAAAAAGACGTCGGACAGACAAGCCCGCCTGTAGATACTTCAGATGGGCCTATCCAGTTTGATGTCCAGGGTACAACACCTCACGTTTTCTACAGCGATGGCACCGGAAACGAGGAAATCTGTATTACTGTCCGTAACGAGGGATCTGGCACCCCCTTCCTGACAACAACCTCAGATGGGATAAGCACCGAAGAGGACACAGGGTATGACGTAAATGAGGATGCCAAAGGCAAAGTCGAGTTGAGGGTCGAGGACGTTGGAAACGTCGAGTTGAGCAGCCAGGAAAACGGCGGAAACAGTGCGACAGTAGAACTCATAGGATCAGAAGGATACCAATGCTTTGACATGGAACTCGTAGGCCTCGGAGAGGTTACAGATCTGGAGCAGACCACAGAGATTCCAATTGAAGTAGTATACGGCTACGAAGAGGAAACCTCGACAAGTGTAACCGTTGAAGGAAGGCCTTCAGGGTCCAGCGATCCAGGAGACGCAGACTCTGAAGATGAATAGGATGGAGAAGGCCCTACAGAGGAGCCAGGCGGCATTAGCCAGTGAATACTGGGAAGAACCTGCTTCTCTTTACATTCCTGCTTTTTCTTATTTCCAGCGTTTTCTCGGCGTCAGTAGATCTTGAAAAAGGGTGGAACACTTTTTCTGTTGACTCTACCGTTGACGAAGCCCAGCTTGTGTCCTCAGATAGCTGTGATTTCAGGCCTGTCCAGGGCACGGAAAACTACTTCTTTGTCCAGGAGGAGGAAGGAGAATACTCCGAGGTCAGCACGCTTTACCCATGGAAAGCATACTACGGCTGGGTTTCAGAAGCGTGCACTCTTCAGACAGAGCCATCCACATGGAGCAACACCGTCGACATGAGGGCTGAAGAGTGGAACCTGGTGAGGCCTCCGGCCGATATAGATTCTTTTTTCTCCGACTGCTCTTTAAGCCAGAGGATATAGATGCAAGGCCTGAGATAACTCTTTTGAAGAACGGTGAAAGAGTCTCGGAGAAACCCATCCACGGGGACCAGGAAACCATCATCTTCCCATGGGAGGATCTCTGGACCGGAGAAAGTGAAGAGGCCGATCTCGCAATCTTGTTGGATGAAGGTTCTGTAGTAAATGAAAACGATGTAGAGTTCAGCTGGGACCGGCAGACCATGGATCTCCAACCGGTGAACATTACGAGATGCGGTCCGGAACATGACTGGAGCAGTTACCACGAGAAATGCGTGGAGATAAACGAGGATATCGACACAGAGAAAATAGAGCAGCAGACTAAATGGACGGTCGAGACAAGACAGAATACCATACACACTCTGGAAAACATTGAGGCAACTTCCTCGGACGATCAGCACGATTTGTTGATCAATACCGGCTACAGCGGCGGATACTGTGGCGAGGTATACTTCAAATCTAACGAGCTTGAACCCGGTACCATAGACTTCAACTTCCACATGAAAGAGATAGAAAGCGACGGGCCCAGAGATGGGCAAGGCCCACAGACTACACTGGTAAAGATCAACGATATCACAGTCTTCGAAGAAGATATAGAGGTTGGAAACCAAACAAGCTTTGAACACGTTATAGAATCAGGTGAGACAGTGAGAGTAGGCCTGAAGGATACAGACTGGGGCTGCGATCAGTTTTACCGCAGAACACATCTTGAAGCAACAGTTACAGAAGAACAATAGAAAGAAAAGAGAGGCCTCTACCATTCACGGTAGAGGATGACCGCGGTCAACGCAAGTCCCACGATTATTGCGGCGAGGCCTTTCTGGACGTTGCCCTGGGTAACCGTGTTGTAGAGGCCTGAGGCCGAGTCCATGAATCTTCCGGTCAGTGAGTCTCCTCTCCTGATCGCGTCTTCGATCTCCTGGCCTATCACGAGTTCAACGGTTCTTGATTCCCTGACCTGTTCTCCTTCTGCGATGGCCGTGATCTCTACCTGGCCTTTCTTTTCGAACGGTGCGCCGGCGTACATGTAGGCGGTGCCGGTGTCGCCTGCTGCAACTGTAAGGGATTCAGGCCTGATCTCTATCCACTCCGGTCCCTCGCTTACAAGCCGGTACGTGTTCTCTCTTGTTCCAGGGTTTTCAAGCTGGATCTTGTAGATGGTTGAAAGGTTTTCGCCTGCTGAAGCCACCTCGGGAACAACGTCCATATCAAGGTCGAAACAGTTCTCGACCGTGAAAGTTGTCTCGTCTGTGTTCACGGGTTCTTCAAAGGTCGAGGCCTGTGACTCTATTCTTACCTGGTGCTCGCCGTCTTCCATACCTGAACCGTTGACCTCAAGCTCTACATCCTCATCTTCTCCAGCCTCGAGCTCAAGCTCTTCTGTGGAAAGCTCTCCGATATTGCTGGAGAGCTGGAAAGTCTCAGCTGCTTCTCCAGTGTTCTCTACCTCTGCCTCGTAAGTTGCGGACTGATCTCTGCAGACCGTTCTCGATCTATCGAACTCTACGTTTGACTCCATCCCGTTGTAGGCCTGGACCTGGATATTCTGGCTGGATGATGAACGTCCGGAGGCCTCTACCGTAATACTCTGATCTTCAAGCTCTTCAGGAGTGAAGGATAACGTAGCCGACTCTGTCGATGAAGGCTCGACTTCAAGTGTCGAAGTGTCAAGCTCTCCTGCATCGGAGCTTAAAGTGAACTCATCGGTTCTTGTACCTGTATTCTGTACAGCGATTTCAAACTCTGCTGGAGCGAATGCCGCTGCTTCAGCTGTCTCCGGGTTCGCCGAGATCTCTGACTGGAAACAGGTCTCTGAGGTGAACTCCACGCTTCTTGACTCGGTCGCGTAGCTTACAGAAGTTGAGGATGCCTGGATGTTGAAGTTTCTGTCCAGCGCGTCTTCAGAACTTGCTGTTACGGTCACATTCTTTGATTCTCCGGAGTCAAGCGTCAATCTCTCCTGCGAAAGCTCTCCGAACTCTGTGCTCAACGCTATCTCATCCGTCTGACTCCCGTTGTTGGCGACTTCTACATCGTATCTTGCTGTCTCGCCCTTACAGACCGTTCTACTCTCATCTGCTTCAAGGCCTATCTTGTAGTCTTTGATTACGTTTACGCTGCCCTCAGTTGAGTAGGCCTGTCCATCGGCCTGAGACTCTGCAGAAACCCTGAACTGGTAGGTTCCCTCATCCCGGGTCTTCCTTGGGTTGAACCATACGTTTACATTTTCTGATTCGCCTGCTTCAAGCTCGAGCTTGCTGGGCGCTACAGAGATCTCGCCGGGATAGTTGTGCTGTATCTCGTATACGTCTTTGACTGTCCCGGAGTTCTGTACCTCTACCTCGTAAGAAGTGAAAGAGTTAATCTCAGTCGAGGACTCCTCAGGGAAAATTGTTAGATCGGCTGGGCTCGCGGCTGCGAGGCCTGAAACCGTTGTTATAAGTATAAGTAATGCTGCGGTTCTTGCAAGATTCATGGAGTTATGTGTCACCTGTAAATAACCACAACTCTTAAATCTTAAATAAAGAAGGGGTGATTGACCACTCTCCAGTAAAATAAAGGGAAAGTTATTAACGGAGCCAGAGCATCAGCCTTGTCAAGAGGGATTCCTGCCTGTCGGTTCCGCCGGAACTGATCTCCACGTTCTCGCTGTGAATCTGCTCTCCCTCAGTCTCGACATTTACAGTGGCTTCAAAGCTTCCATCCTGTTTCGGCGTCAGGTAGATGTACTCCGTCTTTCTCTCGCCAGAGTTCAGCTTAACCTCTTTCCTCGACTGTGATGTCCAGCCGCCTGGAAGGCCTTCAAGCTCTATACTATAGGTCCTCAACTCTTTCCTGTTGTTGTAGAGCTCGACCTTTACCATGCCCGAGCCTGACTCAACCGATGCAACCTGGCCCGGGAAGCTTCTGGCCTCCGAATCCTGCTCCATAACCTCGAGAGTTCTCGAAGCTGTGCTGGAGGCTCCACGGTTCAAGGCCTGAACTTCATAGTCCACATCTCCAGGCCTCTCGTTTCTCTCAAAGCATACCTCGTCTCTTCCATACTTCGACTCCACGACTTCCCCGTTCTTCTTCAGCAGTACAAGCGGCGCAGTCTGTGACTCGACATCGGCGCAGACCTCGAAGTCTTCGCCTTCAAACACGTTGTTTGGAACGCTGACGCTGTGAACCTCCACGGTCGGAAGCACTTCGATCTGCCGGGTCACCGAGTTTTCAGAGGATTCAATCCTTACCTGGTGCTGGCCAACCTTTTTCGGAACAACGTATGCGCTGAACCTTCCATCAGGTTCAGGAGATATAGACTGGGATCTTTTCCCGCCAACGTAAATATCGACTTCTTCTCTTCCCGATTCGACTATGCCGTTGACCCTGACCGAAGAACCTATTCTGAGCTGGGTCGGCGAAACCGTTGCGGAGAGGTCTCCGACCTCTTCATCGCAGCTCCTGACCTGGACTGTTCTCTCCTCGGAGTCGTACACAGTGGAGAAGCTGAGCCTCTGGTGTCCCGAACCTTTGGCGTTGCTGAAACTTAAATTCCTCGTGATCTCCTCGTCTTCCTCAAGGTAGTAGCTCCTTGAAGTCTCGGTTCCAAGGCCTGAAGCCGAAAGAACGAAGGACTGGTCCTCTGAGCCTGTGTTCTCCATCTTTACACGGGCGTCAAAGCTGCTCCCCTCACAGACCGAGGCCGGGAGATCGATCGAGGTGATCTCAATCCTCTCTCCAACCTCATCGTCGTCATCATCTTCTCCATTATCATCGTCATCGTCATCTTCTCCATCATCGTCGTCATCATCTTCATCGCCTCTTCTCTCAAGCTTAAGGCCTACAAACTCTTCCTCTCCCTCATCCAGCTCCAGGTTCTGTGAGTCAGGACTGTAACCTGGTTTGTTGGCGATAACCGAGTACCTGCCCGCTGGAACATCGAACGAGGCCTCGCCATCCCTGTCTGTGAACCCGGTATAGATCGGAAGGTCTGGAGAGGCAATCCTGGTGTCTTTGCCCGAGTAACGGGTTCTACCGCCTTCATTCCTCATCTCGAACTCGTGGTCGTCCGGTACATCAAGCACCGAGGTAAACTTGCCGAGTTCTCTGCCGTTGACTGTAAGTATCATTGTAACCTCTTTCTCCCCTGAGGACAGCTTCAGGTCCTGGGATGCCCTGTAACGGTCGTAACCGGATTCACGGGTGTCAGCGGAGAGATCATACCGGAAAACGAGTTCGTCGCCGTCGGAAGACTCAAGCGCCATATTGCTCCAGGAAACCCTCTCAAACCTTGTGGCGTAACTCGCATAGGTCTCCAGATCTCTACCATCCAGCTCGAAACCGAGACGGTAATCCCCTGAATCGCCTGAAGAAGCCCGGGTAGACGACGAGGCCTTGTCCGTCGATCTAACCGCGAAACTGTAAGGATTCAACGCCATGGCTGAAACCCCGGCATTCTTTACAGGATCATCGTCCTCATCCTCCACACCAACATCGATAGAGGCCTGTTCCGCATCTCTCTCCCGGACCCTCAAGGTCCTGATCCTTTCATCTGTGGTGCCATCTTCAGCTTCGACCGTTAACTTGACCGAGTACCAGCCGCTGGAGTCAAAACTGTGTTCAACCCTTCTGCCCGAGGAAGACTCGCCGTCGTCAAAGTCCCAGCGGTAATCAACTATATCGCCCGAGGAACCGGATGCATCGAACTCGACTGTCTCCCCAACCACAGGGCTTGAAGGACTGTAGCTGAATTCAGGATCAACATAGCTATCCTCGGCTTCATGGATCGTGACCTCGACCTCTCTATCCCGGTTGAGATAGATGCTGCGATCCCCGGAGTAATAACCTGATTTCGAGGCCTCAACAGTGTAGGAGCCTTTTCCAAGCCTGAAAGAGGCCTCCCCCCTGTAATCGGTTAGCTCCGACTCTTCACCAACCTCTACCTCAGCATCCCTGACCTTTTCTCCATCCTGGTCCACAACTTTGACATCAAGATCATAGGTCTCTCTATCAGGATCAACAAGCGTGATGCCTCTGTAGGCCTTCTTCGAAGCCTCTCCTCCATCATACCTGAATTCGGCCTTTACGTCGTGTTCTTTATTTTTTGAAAGGCCTAAGACTCTAAGGCCTGAGTAATTCGCGGTTCTCGAGAAATCTTCAGTGTCTGAAGATCCTATCTCTGTCGTACTCGAGGATCCAACCTTTTTGCCGCCAACATACCAGTGCAGCTTACCTGAAACTTCTTCATCCCCCATATTCTCTACTTCAGCAGTTAAACTGGAGTCTTCATTTTTTGATATCGATGTAGGATCGGCGTCGACCGATTTAACAGACGCATCTACATCTCTCTCTCCGATACATAGCTCTTCAGATGCGGAAACCTTATCGCCGTTGTTGATCGATGCCGAAAGCTCGTAACAGCCATCCTCGAATCCTTTTTTCTCCAATAGGCCTATAGTCCTGAAGCTGCTGAAAGTCTTTTCCGAATCTGCCTTAACTGTTTTCACGGAGATCCCGGCCGGTTCACCGTCAAGGAACCACTGAACAGTTCCAGAAACATCTTGACTCCCTGGATTTTTGGCCTCGGCCTTCAAATAGGTATTGATGCTTTCCGTAACAGAGTAATTAGTGGCATAGACCGAGTCGAGCTCAATATCTGGTTCTGGCTCGGTATCTTCCCCTTCCAGGCAGATCTGGCTGGAGGACTTGTTCTCCGCCTCCAAACCTTCGAACTGTGCTTCCGCCGACAAACTGTAGCATTTGCCGGCTTCAAGGCCTTTACTCTTCAACTTATCCGACAAGACCTCCCTCTCCAACGACTCTGATGATCCGGCCTCCACTCTCTCCCACGCAGAGCCGATGCTCCTGGAGCCGGCGAACCACTCAATGTTCACAAACGCCGACTTATCCAGATCATTCCTGATACTTGCCTCAAGCGTGGTAGAATCCTCGCTCCGAACCTCGTATGGGGAAGCAGAAACTGAGAAAACTTCAAGGCCTGATCCGGGCTCATCCTCTGTTAATCTTAAATTCTTGCCGGAGCTTAACTCGCTGCCTGAGGCCTCGTCAGCAGATAGCTCATAGTCTTTTCCGGTTTCAAGGCTTTCTTTGAGGTCGGAGTAATCTATGGTCCTCTCCAGAGTCCTTGAATCATCTGCGGGAACGTTTATATTCGCGCTTCCGATCGCCTCCCCTTCTGCATACCACTGGACGTTTGCGTATTTACTGGTGCTTCCAGAGTTCTCCACGGTCGCCTTCAAAGTAGTGGATTCTTTAGGCCCGATCTCATATTTAGAGGCTGAAACCGAGTCAAGGCTTAGGGAGGAGGATCCCTCCACCTCTATCTCCAAGGTATGTATGTCCGAGTATTCGTACTCGTCATTTGAGGCTCTGACATCGACCTCTTTCAGGCCTGAACTGTCGGCTTCAAAGCTCCATTCGTTGGTGCATGAGAAAAATGCGTCGCAGTCGACGGTGTCCCAGCTCTGGCCGTCAAGCCTGAACTCCATAACGTTCAAGTAGTTTCCTTCGGCTGTCGCCTCCACCTTCACCGAATCTCCGACCTCAGGATTTTCGGGAGTGTAGTTCGCCTCTCCTATGTATGGCTGGGCCATCGCAAGGGTTGAAAGAGTTAAAACTGCCGCCAAAAATGTAATCTTCTTCATTGATGTGAACTTTTTCATTGTGATTCACCTTCATAGTCTACAGCTTCCATGGTTCCTGCGTAATCGAGGAAATGCTCCGCAGCAGTATCAGATATCCTCTGCTCCACGACCCTTGAATTACCGTTAACAGAAGATTCTATCTCGTACTCGGAGCTGTCAGGGCTTTTGTCAAGTATAACTTTTATCGACTCGAACTCAAAATCCGAGTCTTCATCAAACACTCCCTCCTCATAGGTATTGGCAAGAGTGCTCCAATCATCGTCTATATCCTGTAGATCTCCTGTCCTACTCCCTTCTATCAAAACATCTTCCACGTAGCTCTCGACAACTTTTTCATCCTCAACAGTTCCCACCGCCGACTCGTATCCCTCACCGGCCGCACCCCATCCAAGGTACTCGCCGATAGCTGCAACACTTCCTACTCCTGCAGCAGTCAGGCCTAAACCCGTCAAGGCCTTTCTCCTTGTGATCCCTTCGTTGGCATCGTCTTCGTGGTAATGGAAGCTAACAGATGTAACATCCTCATTTAGGGTTCTTGCAAACTCTTCTACTGTATCGTAATCGTGTCCAGCTTGCTCAATAAATACCCCGAATCTCTCCTCTAAATTACCTATTTCATCTATAAATTCATCAGGAGACACCCTGCCGTCTTCAAAGGCCTGACCAAGATTCTCTAATTGATTATACATCTTCTGTTGGCTCCTCCTGGCATCAGTTGCCTTTCTTCCGAGATCATCCGGGTCGTTTTCACGTCTTGGCATATTGTTACCTTGTAGTTACAACATAGTAATAAAAGATTTAAATATGTTTCGGCCTTACGGCCGATTGAAGTTTAATTGTCTATAAAGTCGCTCTGATCCCTGAATCTATCAGTGTTCCTGCTCATCGTGCCCAGTTCATTATCAAGCCTGTCATAGGCTCTATCAACGAATTCATCAGGATCTACTGCAGGGTCATATCCTTCAAGTTCATCTACAAAGCCTTCTGCCCAGTCCGCTACTGTATCGTAATCGTGTTCAGCTTGCTGGAGAACATCTCCAACTCTACTTTCTGCACCTCTTACTGCATCAAAGGCGTCTCCAAAAGCTACATCATAGTCAGTAAGTACATCAACTATAGCCTGCTCTCCAGCTAAAAGGCCTTCATACATTTCTTCCTGACTACCCCTCATATCTCTAGCCTGTCTTCCTAAATCTTCAGGATCATCCGGTTTTCTTGCCATATTCTCACCTCCTTGATTTGATTCTTGGTTTTGCGTTGGAAAACCATCTTCTTTAACCGGGATAACAGTGTAGTCGGAGGCAGCTCCCTCAGACAGATAGTCCTCAGCCGCATCTACTGCCACCTTCAAGCCGGTAGCTGGATCAGTTCCGAAAATATTGCCTCCACTTATGTTATCACAATTACGTAGTAATTCCTTATCTTTATATAGATTTTCTAATTCCGCTCTTCGACCCCTCTCAGAGTAAAACTCTCCCACCATCTCCAGGATTCTTCCATGACCGTCCACACGGTTATCCGCAAGACTCTCTTTATGCCCGGGCCTGTTCTCTGAGTCATAAACAATATTCGCGATTCTACTTCTATCCCGCCCGGAGCCATGTTGTTCAGTTAAAATTCTGTCGGCCTCTTCGACCAGGCCTTTATCAACTACTATATCTCCCTCTGCCTCGAATACTGCAAGATTCGCCACCCAGTTAGCGAGCCCATCATTACCCTTCTTCGAAGGCGCCGGATGAACTTTTTCTATCTTCTCGAGAAACTCATACTCCGAGGCCTCCTTTCCAGTATCTCTCACCTCATTCATCGCATCGAGCAAAAAATCTACGTCCTGCTCGACGTCCTCGAAACTTCGCAACGGATTCACCTCTTGCATCCGTCTTCAAGGACTTCATCCATCGCATCGTAGAAGGCTTCACGGTCCTCTTCATAGGCCTCGCTTAGAGCCTCAGCGACTTCACGGGAAAGGCCTATCTCGTCCTGATCATCGTATTCTCCTGTGATTTGGATGTTGGCGTATCTCGACTCTTCGTGATCAAGATATACTCCTCCCTCCACGGAAAGGCCTTCCAGAGATCCTTCGTTTCGTTCAATCATCTCAAGGTACTGTTCAAAGTTCTGACGTGCCGGACCTTCCGCTTCAAGATAACTGCTGCAGAACTCGTCAAGATCCATTTCCACTTCTTCTTTGTAGGCAGGATCCTGGTCCGCAACTTCTTCCTCATCGCCGAAAGTTATAGGATTCCTCAGACCTACCGGAGAATTATCAGCCGCCCACGAAATACCGTCGAGGCCCGCAGAACCGGCAGCGCCGACCTTATCATTTCCATCTGCAGCATCCCAAACGACAGGGCCTCCGATCGCCAGGCCCGCTGCCTTGATAACATCTCTTCTCGTTGGATCAGGATCAGCAGCCCCTCCGTTGTTCCAGACATCCTTTGTACCGCCGTATAGCCTCTCTGAATCGGTTTTTATTGCTCTAAATGGATAGGTTAGCCCATCCCTTACATCTCCCCAGTCTACCATTTTATGTAATCACCTATAGATAACAACTAAACTCCAAATCTTTAAATAACTTTCGCCACTCTCCAATCACAAAATCTTTATGTCGAAACAGTAACGCTCTTCCGAAGGCGATTTATAACCGCATCTAACCCTGTCAACTATCTCATACTCAAGGCCTCTACCCGAAACCGCATCTTCTATTTCTTTTTCGACAGGCCTGAATTCCCTGTTCTCAACAAAACTGTAGAGATGGATCACGCCATCCTCCCTTATTGCTTCAACCGCAAGATCGAGAAACTCTGAGGCGGACTCCGGCAGAGGCATCACAACCCTGTCAAACTTTTCCTCAAGCTCTGGAACTAATTCTCTGACGTCGCCGCAACGAGCTTCAACCTTTTCCTTAAACCCGTTCAGCCCATTATTTTCTTCAAGATATTTACAGGCCTCAGGGTTTTTCTCCACCGCAACGACCCAGGCTTTTTCCGCGCACAGAACTGCGAAAGGCCCGACCCCCGCGAACATTACCAGGACTTTCTCCCCTTCTTCCACCAGATCCGCGACTCTTTCCCTCTCCGTGGAGAATCTCTCACTGTAGTAGGCCTCCGTAGGGTCAACCCTGAATTTATACCCATGTTCCTTATGGACTGTCTCCGTCTCCTCCCCGTAAAGCTTCTCATATTCTCCGACTCTAAACTCTCCGGAAAGGCCTTCCTTCTTCAGCAGAATCGTTTTCACATTATGATACTCGAGGATTCCCTCCACCGCCTCTTCTCGATCTCTGCCCGCCAAGTCGTTTATAATCGCGATATCGCCGATCAGCTCAAAGCTTGGAAGGTTGTAATCCTTTTCTTCCTCGACGGTATAAGCCTCTCCTACTTCAAGGCCTTCATCCACGAATACCCTGTCCTTCGACAAATCGACATCTTCCTCGGTGTACCTCTCCGAGGAGTAAATCCCAATCTCAAGAGTTACTTCCGGCTTCGAGGCCTTCCCATTCTCGACTTTGAATCCCTGGACCTCCAGCATTTTACGGACTTTTTCCTCGAGTCTTTCCTGATTCATACATACGTATTTTATAACAATGCTTTAATCAGAAACCGTTATGCTACACATCATAGGCCTCGGACTCGACAACAACGAGATAACCCGGAAAGGAATAGAGGCCTTGAAAAAAGTGGATAAGGCCTACGCCGAGTTCTACACCAATACCGCGAATATAGACCTGGAGAGCCTTCCCTGTGAGGTAGAGCTTCTTGAACGTGAAGAAGTGGAACAGGAAGACAAGATTCTAAAATCCGCAGAAACACAGGATACGGCTTTTCTCGTCTCCGGCGACCCATTAACCGCGACCACGCATTACGACATCAAACACCGGGCGGAAGAAAAAGGCCTTGAAGTAGAGGTAGTACACGCACCAAGCATCTTTACATCGGTGGCTGAAACCGGATTAAACATCTACAAGTTTGGAAGAACCGTGACACTTCCGGAAAACGGAGAGCCCGAATCAATCGTTGAACATATAGGGAAGAACGATTCAGTAGGCCTCCACACCCTTGTATTGTTAGATATTGATCTCGAGGCATCGAAGGCGGCGCAAAAGTTACTGGATTTAGGCCTTGAAAACCGTGAAGCCGTAGTTATCGAAAGAGCCAACCGCGAAGATATGAACGTTAAGGCCTCGACCCTGAAAGAAATATCTGATATGCAGCTGGGTGATACGCCGCATTCAATCGTCTTGACAGGTGAAAAATCGTTCAAGGAAGAAGAGTTCCTGGAGAGCCATGAATAAGACACAGGAGAAACTCAAAAAGGAGACAGAAAAATGGCTGGAAAAACTTGAGGAAAAGCTCATGGAAAAAAAAGAGGTAGAAGATTTGGATGCTGTGGACGAGATGGAGAACGTTGAGGCCTACAGAAGCGATACCTACCACTTTTTAGAGGAGGAGGATTTTATCCAGGCCTGGGAGTCCGTGATCTATGCGTGGGGTATTCTCGAGACTTTGGAGCGTTTAGGCCTTTTCAAGGAGAAGGATTAATTAAAGCAGAGTAACAAAGAAGCTTTATGGGGACTTTAGGCCTGATCGCCTTAATTATAGTAGCGGTTCTGGTTCTCGCAGCTGTAGGCCTTGGATCCCTGGCGCCTGTTGGAGCGATCACGGGCGCGATAGGAGGAGTCTTCGGCGTCCTGATAAACTGGTGGCAAATCACTCTCCCTATAGCTGTAGTAGCCTTTATTGTCTGGCTTTACAGCGGAAGCAGAGGCGGTCGTTCACAGATGACTGAAGCAGAGGCCGGGGCACTCGGAGCCATAGGAGGAGCCGCAGCCGAGACAATCGCTAACGGCGACGGTGGAATACTCTCCAGCCTGACAGGAGGTTCCGACGAAGAAACCGGTTCACAGCCCTCAGGCACCAGCGATACTTCTCAACCAGGGCAAAGCCAACAACAGCTTTCAACAGGCTCATTCGGAGGATCCGGTGACAGGCCTAATTACGGAGATACTTCGAGAGGAGGAATAGAAACACCCTCACGAGGCAGAGGAGATTCGTTACAGGGGAGAAGTAATTTAAACACAGATTCACAAGGCCGTGATATGGAAATGCCAAATATATTTTCCGGGGAAGATAAGGCTACAAGAGAAGAGGAGCAGGAGCTTCATCAGCTTGTCAAGGAGCTTGAGGGAGAGGAAGAGTTGGAGAACCAAGTTGAGATAATGGATGAAGAGCTAAAACAACAGATCTCCCAGCTACTGCACACTATGGATGACTTTCTGCAGCACGAGGAACGCCTCCAGAACATAATGAATGGCAACCCTTCTGTTGGCGAGATTATGCAACATCAGGAAGAGATAGGGCAAGATATAAGGGCTATGAACAGCGATCTCGCTGAGATAAAGTCCGAGTTCGAAAATGTACGAGCCGAATTTGGAGAGAAAAGCAGGGTAGAAGACAAAGTAGAGGAACTAGAAACCGCGGAAGAAAGACTTCTTGACGACCTGATGGATAAACACAGGAGGATAGAGAAGATGCAGAAGAATGTCAACAACCTTATCAGTCAAGAGCTTGATTTAGGAGGATATGACAAGTCCTAAGATATGCCTTTTCTTTTATATTTACTAATTCAAGATAGTTCTGTATGAAGGATCTGTGGAGTATTGTTGCTTATCCAGCGGCTTCCATCGCGGGTTACTTTATTGCGTTGGGGGCGGCAGAGCAGATTGCCTCTGCTGTAGGCCTTGAGGAGTGGGCTGCTACAGTAGGTATTTTGGCGGTTACAGGCCTTGTTGTTGGTTTTCTGGTTGATGAGGTTATCCCGACTTATATCCATGAAAAACGTGCCGGCTCCGGTGTTGGAGGCGGAGATCTTGATGGAGGCGGGGACTTTGACTTTGAATAAGGCCTCCGCGGTCTTGATTGCTGTAATACTGTTTACGGGTTTTGGACTGACGCAGGGATACTACAATGATGGATCCGGGCTTTCCGATTCAAATCTGGGTAACTGGGGCGATGTACCGGAGTTTGATTCTCACGAGGAGATTGTCTACGAGTTTGTGGCGCCTTTCCTATTCATCTTTGTGCTGCTGCAGTTTTCGCTGGAGAAGACACTGGCTTTCACCTTTGCGAACGACGACGAGATCCAGAACCCTTTGATTCCCGATAATGACGGGCCGAACGTGGGACGGGAGGCAACGGTTATGGCCGCGGCTATTTCACTGATGCTGGTGGCCTCGCCTTACTGGAGCTGGATCCAGACCATAGCGGCAAGCATCGGATTGCTGGCGGTTGGAGGCCTGATACTGGCTTTCCTCTTCCTGATCTATCTTTTCGTCAGCTGATTTCTTGACTTAAGAATAATAAACGCCGAGACTCAAAAGACAGGTATGGAAGCCCGGAAAACTCTTTCAGGCCTCACACCTTTTCTCTTCACCGCGGGCGCAGCAGCCCAGGCCTCTCTCCCCGAGACAGGCCTCACGCTGGAGGAAAGCCTTGTACAGTTCGTCAACAGCTTCATCGGTTTCGAAGTCACCAGTACGTATGAAGTAGTGCTTTACATTGTCGCGCCTCTCATCGGCTTCTACTACCTTACGCTTAACTTTGTGTCGATGGGCTACGAACTGTTTCAGGAACGCGTGGACAGGCCTGGCTGGCGAAATACCGACGACGATATCCCGACGGGTATGAAAGGATTCTCGATGATTGTATCCTTTATAACCGTGCTTTTCCTTGGAACCGCGGGAGCCGGAATACTCTTGTTTGCTGGGCTTGGAAGCCTCCTGCTCGCAGCTTTGATGATGGCAGGCCTGTTTCAGGGATTCGGGGATAACGAGCAACAGGGACAACAGCAACCTCAACAACCACGCCAGCAACAGGGTCAACAACAGCAGCAACAGCAGGAAGGCGGTGGATGGGCGGATATGCTGAACGCGGCCGGAAACCTGTTAGAAACAGGGCAGAACGCCGCCAACAACCTTCAAAAGAGAGGCCAGCAGCAGACGCAGAACCAGTTGCAAGAATCTCTGAAATATTTCCAGAATGACATAATCTCTGAGATCGACAGGGTGAGATCAGGGCATACAAACATTGAGAACTTGATTAGCCAGTTAAACAACGAGCTTACTGATCCTAACGACTTTGACCCCGATACTTTCAAGAATACGTTGCAGCGGGCGCAGAAGGTTGATGATCTTTTGACAGAGATGAGAGACAGGATCGCAGCCGACCTCAGCTCCAGTTCAAGTCCTAACTTTCCGGCCAGTAATCTGGCAAACTTTCTCTCCAGCAATACAGACAGAAACCCTGAAAAAGAGATTTCAGGCCTTGAAGGCCAGCTGGAGAGGATTCTCTCCAGTACTCCGGCCAGCCCGCCCAATGATGCATTCAATGATCTGCTTGATGAGCTGCAGTACGTGGTGGCGGCAGCCCATTTCATGCATTACTCGCCCTTCAGTATGTCTGAGATAGCCTCTGATGCTTCGAAGGCTGATAAAGTGGTTGTTACTGCCGAGTCGATGAACAAGATCCAGTCAAGGCCTGATAACGTAAATAGGCTTCAGCAGATGGCAGGATGGCTTGACTCCAGGAGCAGTATTCCAGCAAACCTTATAGAGGCGGCAGAGAAGTTGTGCAGAAAAGAGTTGAAGGTCAATGAAACCGAACTCGAAGTCATCAAAGGCCTTGTAGGCGAGGACGAAGATATCCACAACAAGCTGAAATACATTGATAGAAATATCTCGAACTACAGTAACCTGCCTTCCTACGTGCAGAAGAATATCGACAACGCCGAAAGCGAGGTAAAAAACGTGGATAACATGTTAGCCAGTCTGGAAAGCAAGGTCACAAGCCAGCAGGAGTATGAGTCACAGGTTTACGAAAAACTTGAGGAACTCAAAGGCAAGATCTGATGACCTTTCTGATCACTACAGGCGAAGAAGGCCTACAGGAAAGCGAAAAAAGAGTATATGGAGGCCTGAATTTTTTCTTCGAAGACTTCGAGGAAATTGAAGAGGAAGTATTCCTGAACCCCGGCCTCGGTCCGAAACCGGATTTTAGATCGGTTGAGGAACTTCCGGAAAAGCTTAAAGGAGGTTTTACCGCTGTCAGCTTTGAAAAAGGCCTCGAAATTGTAAGAGATGTATTCGGGTCCAGACCGGTATACTTTGTCGAGGAAAACGGAGTCCATATATCCGACAGGATCAAGCCGTTACTGAAGTTTACCGATGCGGAGGTCAACGAGGAAGTAGCACTGGACTACCTTCACTCAGGCCTCGTGGATCACCGCCGGGAAACTTTTTTCGCAGAGGTAAAACAGTTGAGGCCTGGAGAGGCTCTGAACTATGATGGAAAACTGGAAATTAAGGATGTTGAGGCCGAGTTAAAAGTTGATAAAGATGCCGAGAAACTCTTACGTGAAGAAATCGAAGGCAGGGTTCCAGGAGAAGAGTTTGTCTGTCCTGTGAGCGGAGGCCTTGACTCGACAGTTGTGGCGGAGATGGCAGAAGAAGCAGATTTTGTCCACACAAGTTTCAATGTTGATACGGGCGACGAAAAATATTTTCAGGAGTTGAGGCCTGAACTTGGACAGGTCGAAGAGTTCGAGTTTGCCGTCGGCGAGCTGCTGAAACATGTGGATGAAAGTTTGAGGATTCATGAGCAGCCTACGGGAATGATCGCAGTTCAGGCCCAGGACCTTCTCTACCAGAGGATATCGGAGACACGGGGCGGCTCGGTGATAGTGGATGGGACCGGGGCCGACGAGCTTTTCTACGGCTATCCGGATTTTACGCCTTACTTCATCAAGCACAGGTTTGAAAAAGGATTAATTCCAGGGTTGAAGGCCTTTAAAGACTACCGTTACATGCTGGACCGTTTCCGCTGGAGAGAGCTTCTCAGGCTTTTAATACCTTTTTACGACAATGATCTGAAGGTTCCTGAGATAGACCGTTCAGATATTGAGAGGCCTAACAGCCTTGAAGAGGCCTTTGAGTATAATCTCAGGGAGAGTGATTTCCCGCATATTCTTCATTCGATGACGAAAAGCAGTGAGGCTTTCGACCACAGGGTTATCCCGGCTTTTCTTTCTCCCCGGCTGCTTGAAAAGGCTCGTGATCTCGAGGTGGAGAGAAGCTTTGCAGAGGGCAAGACGAAAAATATTGTTAGAGAGGCCTTCAGAGAGGATCTTCCAGATAAAATCCTGGAGAGAAAGAAGAAAACCGGTTTCATCCGGCTTGAAGGCTTTAGGCCTGAGTTTTCTGAAGAGTTTGACAGGGTTTTCGGTTCTGAAAGCTTCCAGAACAGAGGTTTTTTCGATGGCGAGCTTTTCTACCGCAGGTTTCGAGAAGGTTTTCAGGGCTTTTTCAGGTGTTACAGGTTTTACTGTCTGGAGAAGTGGATGAGGATCTACATGGATTAACAGGTTTCAACAGGGAAATATTTAAACAGGGAAGGCCTAAAGTTTGTTTATAGAGGTTGAAATTGATGGCGTTGACTCCTGAAAGCATTATGACCCGTGCCGCGACCAACTTTGATTTGATTATCGGTGCAGCGGTTCTGGGCTTTTTAGCCGGTAAAATGATGATGAAAAGGAAAATAAGAAGAGGCGGAATGATGGGAGGAATGATGTAAAAATGGAACGAGAAGATGCGAGCCGATACGTTTACGAGTTTGAAAACGTGCTTGACGAGTTTGTAATTGTACTGCTTTCTCTCGGAGCTATCTCTGTTACGGGCTGGGTTCTGTTCGCTTCCAGCTTCAACTATGACATCATGGAGTTTGGAAGAGTTATCGAGCCCTGGATCACAATGCTTGCGTTGATGATCATCGGGAGAGAGCTCTGGCTGATGAACAGGAGAGTCAGCAGATACCTTGATGAGGCAGGTGAATAGATAGTGGAGCATGAAGCCGGTGCGGCAGGGTTTTCAGCGCTTCTGGAGACCATGTCCCAGCTGGACTTCTTCACGCTTGTGCTGCCGTTCGTACTTTCCTATGTAGTATTCCTGTTTGCGTTGAGAAAGGTTCCGCTTTTCCAGGACGGTAACGATGAGCCTCAGAAAGGCATACCTGAGATTATCGCGGTGATCGCGGCCTTCTTCGCGGCACAGTTCATAGCCGCAAATCCGTGGTACCAGACGTTCTTCGTCGACTACTTCGGAAGATTGACGATCGGGATAGTCGGGCTTTTAGGCCTTATGGTGCTACTCGGGCTTTTAGGCCTTGATCTCAGCATCTTCACCAATCCAGCGATGATTTTAGTGATGGTTGCGGTAGTTGGCGCGGCCTTCACGGCTTCAGGCGGCTTCGGGCCTCCGCTTGTCGAGTTTGGTGACGTAAACCTGACGGATATGTTCCGTCTGCTGATCGACACCGGAATAATCTGGTTGCTGGTTATCGCGGGTGTGATAGCCTGGACTGCCAGCGACTCCGATGATGGCGGGAATGATAACCGTACATGGCTGGACGCACTGTTTGAGGATATAGAGCCTTGAGGTGGAAAAAATGAGCTTTATAGCGGATAGCATCGAGTTCATGTCGCAGACCGATGTTATCCACCTCTTTTTTCCATGGCTTTTGGTGCTTGCGTTCACGTTCGGAGTTCTTGAAAAGTACGAGTTCTTTGAGGACGAGACAATTAACGCGGCTATATCTATATCTTTCGCGTTTCTCTCGATCGGAGGCATCTACTTTTTCGCTCCTGCCAACATATTCGTCAACTTTGGGGCGGTACTGGCGTTCGCCGCCTTTGTAGCCCTTGGATTCCTTATAGTAATGGCGGTCGCGGGCATAGATATCGATGACATGACAGATGAAGAGCAGAATATCCCGCTTTACGCAGGCCTTGGAATCCTTGGTTTAGGCCTTGTAGCCGTGATCGGGTTTGCGCTCGGAGTTCCTGAAATGCTGTCAGGTATAAATATAAGCCCTGAAATAGAACTGGTCCAGGATGTATTTATGCCGGTGCTGCTACTTGGATTCATCCTCGGCGTAATCTACCTGACTTCAAGGTAGTCACCAGTCGCTCATATCTATATCGTCGACATCCTCTTCAGAAACCTGCTGGGATGTCTCGATGCCTTCCTCATCCTTGATCTCCTGAACGAGAGAAGTAAGCTCTTTCACGTTGTCAACGAGAGACGGCAGAACCTGCTGGAAGGCCTTTTCGAGGCCTCCAATCCTTGACTGGTAGGAATCGATATGGTCCTCCATCTCGTCGACTTTCTGGATAAACTCTTCCTGGTCCTCGTCGTCCCTGACCTCGAGGTCGTGAACCCTTTGATCCAGTTCCTCGAGCTCCTCCGCTATAATATCTATTTCATCGTAGACAGTCTGGAACTCGTTTCTAACCCTTTCAAACTGCTCCGCGACGATAGTCTCCACAAGCTCCTCTACAGCAGGGTCAACCGTTCCCTGACTCTGCTCTCCCTGGGGCTGAAGCTCCTGCTGGATCTGCTGCGGTTGCCGGTTCTGCTGTTGTTGAGGTTGTTGCTGTGAAAGGCCTTGATCCTGTTGTCCCGGCGAGGCCTGTGTTTCTTCTTCCTGTTCGTATCCTTCATCCATGGGGCTTACCGCTTCTTCGCTGTTTTCCTGGTATGGTGTCATCGGTTCAGGGCCTCCGCTATCAGTTGCAGAAGATGTTACAGTATTGTTTACTGCTCTGCTGATCTCTGCCGGGCTGTACTGGCCTTCAAGCTCGTCTTTTATCTCTTCCTCGGAGTAGCCCTGCTGGAACATGTTTTCAACGGTTCTCTCAAGGCTTCCTCCTGAAAGGCCTGTACCGCTTTCGCCCGGTTCTTCGTCATCTCTAAGTCTTCCGAAAAGCTTGAATTCCATTGTATCTGAGGCCTCTCATACTACTCTTGTTCTTCCTTGTTTTTTAACTTTCTCTCTATAAGCTGTTTGACTTCCTTCTTTGAGGCCTTTTCCTCCATCTCTTCGTTCAGCTGTGTCTCAGTTATAAAGGAGGAGTTCAACGGGTTCATCAGGTCCATGTAGTTCTCTATCTCGTCTATCTCGCTTGAGGTGACAAACTTTCGTTTCTCCCGGTTTAACTCCTTGATGTCGACCTCCATGTTTGCTACTCGGTCTCTTAACTGTTCCATCTCGTCTTCAAGGTCCTGGATGTCGCTGCTTAGATCCTTGTTTTTCTCGAGTACGGTGTCATCAAGGGTGTTTACGCGGGCGTTCAGGTTCCG
>JBKHHG010000004.1:0-32974 GCA_046539225.1 Candidatus Nanohaloarchaea archaeon | reverse complement strand
GACACGAGAATCCGAGTTCAAGCCCGCGGTCAAAGACGGCGTATTCTTCCAGTAACCCAGAGGCCTTAAGAGTTCTTCCCAAATACTTCAATGGCTACCTGCATGGTCAGCAGGCAGGACCTTCGAGGGACTGGAATGACTGTCTGTGTTACCAGGTAGCCGTTTTTCATTATGACAGAGATCTATGTAAAAGTTGAGACCGGTCAGGAAGAGTTTGACGTGGAAACGGGCCACATGCTTCAGGTGTCTTTGACGCAGGAGGCGGAGAACAACAGGGCCAACTCTGAACTCAGGGAAAGACTGGGCCGGGTTCTTGGAGAAAAAGTTGCGATACTCAAGGGACATAAATCTTCACGCAAAAAAATCAAGGTAGGCCTCACGGAAGAAGAGGTAGAACAGAAGGTGGAAAAATGGGAAAAGCAGCGATGAAACAGGCGAACTACGTGATTGTAGCCGAGGTGAAGACCTCGGGGTTAGTAGAAAAATCCGATATAGTCGGGGCGATATTCGGCCAGACGGAAGGCCTCCTCGGCGACCTCGAGCTCAAACAGCTGAGGAAAAAGGGAAAGGTATCCAGACTTGAAATAGATTTAGAGGAAAACGGCGAGAAAGCCGAGCTGAAGATTCCGACCTCTATGAACGCTACAGACACATCTCTGTTCGCGGCTTCTCTCGAAACCATCGAACAGATAGGGCCTTCCAATGCGGACATCAGAGTAAAAGAAATAAGAGATGAACGCGCATCAAAGAGAGACTACATAGTAAAAAGGGCTAAACAGCTTCTGAACGAGATAAAAAAAGATTCTCCGGACAGGAAAGCGATTGAAGAAGACTTAAAGAAAGAGATAAGATCTGAAGCGGTCACAGAGTACAGAGGATTTCCCGCAGGGCCTGACGCAGATCTCAGCGACGAAATAATACTTGTAGAGGGCGAATCAGACGTTAAAAACCTGTTGAGATGCGGGGTGAAAAACGCCGTGGCGCTCGGCGGCTCGTCCGTACCGGAAGAAATAGAGAAGATGGCGGAGGAAAAAGACGTGACTGCGTTTGTAGACGGAGATAGAGGCGGAAAACTGATACTGAAAGAGCTGAAGCAGAAAGAAGTTCCCAGATACTTTGCAAAAGCCCCTGAAGACGAGGAAGTCGAGGAAATCAGCGAGAAAAAGATCCATGAGCTTCTACGGGATAAAAAACCTGTCAAGTATGCAGAAGTTGAAGAAGTAGATGATGAAAGGCCTGAGTTCGAGGAAGAGTTCCGGGAGCTTGTGGGGACGAGAGCAGCGATGAGCCTCGACGAAGAGGGAAACGAACTGGAGCGCGTGCCGGCTTCAAACATTGGAGAACTTTCAGAAGAGGCCTATGCGGTAGTAGTAGATGGTGAAATTGATGAGGCGGCTGTGGAAAAAGCCGAGGAGCTTGAAGCCGATTATATCGCGGGTAAAACCCGCGGAGGCTCTGTTAACTCCAGTAAAGTCAGGATTTTGACGCGGAAGGAGCGCGTGGAGGCCTGAAAAAATGCTGGAAGCTCTTGCAGCTTACTGGACTGGTTCAAGCGTCTACATTTAGCTTTTCAGGTTTGCTGTTGTACTGGTTGCGGGAATATTTTTCACGAGAACGGTTTTGATGCCTTTGACGCGCAGAGCTTACTCAAGAAAAAGCGAGAAGGCTGTTCACTCGCTTGAAAACCTAACAGGGGTTTCAGGCCTCTTCATAACTTTTACTCTCGCCCTACAGGCCGGAAGCTTTGGGAATCTTGTAAGCGTCCTTGCGGCGATTGGAGCTGCTGCGACGGTTGCTGTCGGTTTTGGAATGAGAGACCAGGTTTCGAATCTTGTGGCGGGCATACTCATCCATCTCGACAACCCGTTCATCAAAGGCGACTACATCAAGTTAGGAGATACCGAGGGAGTTGTAAAGGAGATAAAGCTGCGTGCCACGACTTTAAACGGTGGAGGCGAGAAAAAAGTGGTGCCTAACGCTGCTTTGACGACAGGGGTCGTGAAAAACTATACAAAAGGCAGGAAAACCCGTGTATCCATAAGCACGGACATAGAAGCCGGGAAAGCCGAGAAGGCCTCTCAAACCCTGACAGACTGCATCGAGGAAACCGACAAGGTCCTTAACTCTCCGGAGCCTGAAGTAAACTACAGGAGCGCCGGCAAAGACGGGGTAGAGCTTGAGGCCTCTTTCTACGTCAAAAACCCGGGCGAATCAGCGGATGCCAAAAGCACCGTCATCAAGAACTACGTTTCCGAAATGAAAGAAGAATAGGTTCGACATGGTCCGAACAAAATCCGCCAACTTAAAAACAAGCCTTAATCAATAACTCTGTATGAGAAAGACAGCTGTAATACTTGCGATGATAGGCCTGATCACGGGCGCGGCCGCAGTAGTAGGCCACAACGGTTCAGATGGAGAAGTATCGATAACTTCAGGAGAGTCAGCCTCCTCAACCACAGAAGTAACCGAGAACGGCACAGAGTACACAGCCCGGGTATCCATGACGGGACAGACCCAGAACGAGACCGGGAACCGGGTCAGAAACGCGACCTATTCAGAATCCGGTGTAACTTTTCAAGGCGCTATCAAAGCTCCGACACCCTGCCACGTCATCGACCAAGATGTCAAAGAAACAGGCGAAAACAGGTACAGCCTCCACATCAAAACCAAGAAAGACAGCCTTGAAAACCGGTCGCAGGCCTGCACACAGGTAGTCACAAACATTAACTACAGCGCAGAGTTCGAGGCCTCACCAGGATTCCAGCTTGAAGTCAAGCACGACGGACAGACCATGGAAACCTTGGAAGAGCCACAGGAACAGAAAAAATCCCTGATACAGAGAATACTCGCCTTCTTCGGTCTCTAACCACCTCTTTTTTATTTTAGTTAAGAGGCCTTTAACCTTCTTGATCGGTTTAGTACTGATTCTAAAAATTAAACTCGCGGCCTCCTCGAGAGCATCAAAGGTTTATTTAGTCGATAGAAAAAATTTATTTATGGCTGTAAATATCCGGGTGGCGGAGGCCTCTGATACTGAAGATATTATAGAGATGTGGAATATGTTCATGCGTTTCCACGAGGAGTATCACCACAAGTTTGTTACTTTAAAGCAGGATGCAGAGAAAATTTACCGGGAGAAATTAGAAAAAGATCTGGAAAATCCTGATTCCTTATACCTTATAGTCGAGGAAGATAAAGAGGTAATTGGCTATTTGTCAGCTTCTATTGAGGAACATCCTGAAATACTCAGGCAGGAAAAACTCGGTGAAATAAGCAAGGTCTTCGTAAAAAAGGAGAAAAGAGGCCAGGGAATCGGCGAAAAACTCGAGAAAAAAGCTGAAGAATGGTTCAAGAAAAAAAGCATTGATTTGGTAAAGGCCAGAGTGATTGAGGGAAATGAGGGGGCCGACAAATTCTGGAAAGATAACAGTTTCCAGGACCATATCTCGGTAAAGTTCAAGGAGATATGAAGAAAAATTGTCGGGCCTTGAACCCAAAGGCTGAAGCCCTGACCGGATCTGACCTAAGAGTTCAAGGTGTATAGCTAAAGATTGATCTTCATTCCATCGTACGCGAACTCTAGATTTAGTGCTGGGTATTTCTTTTCGAGTTCTTTGTAGTCGTCGTAGCTTCTTCTGAAGAGCTCCTCTATTTCTGTCATAACGACTCTTTCCGGCTTAACCTGTCTAATCTGTTCCAAAGATTCCTCAAACTTCATTTCGTGCTTCAAAGTTGTTTCTTCAGCTTTCTCTGTCCTCAGAAGTCTTCCGTCAGGTGTTTCCTCGAAATAACCTGTTTCCTTTATCCACAGGTCTAATTTTGGCAGTCTATCAAGTTTGAAGTGTCTATTTTCATCAGGGGAGATGAAAGCAGTCTTATCGTCTTCTGTGAGTAGAAATCCGAAGACTTCTTTTCCATTGCCTTTTTCTAATTCAGCTCCTATAGACTTGACCTCTAAATCTCCGATTTCCATAGTTTCTCCATCGTTTAGTATTTCTACATCCGCCCAGTTACCAGTTATTGCTTGAAAGACTTCGTTTCCATCTACCACTCTATCATATGTTTGCTGGCTCATAACCAGTGTTGGTTTGTCTTCTCCGACAAAGTTTTCTACCGGTATCTCTTCTAATCCGAGCGGCTGTAGAACTCTTAGTCCAAGCACATGGTCTGCGTGGAAGTGGGAGATAAAGATGTAATCAACTTTTTCGATATTTTCCCTGTTCAGAGAGTCCCAGATTCTCTCTGGAGTGTCAATCAGGATATTCTGGTCGTGGATAAATATTGAGTTTCCGCTTCTTGAGTAGGGAACTCCTTTTTCCCTTGCCTCTTCACATATTTCGCAGTCACAGGTTGGCATAGGAGGAGATGAATTGCCCCCAGAGCCTACAATCGTTATTTCCATATTTCATGCTTCGTTTCTATGTTAAAGAAGTTGTTTCTTACAGGTTCAAATCCCCATACATTTTGTTCAAAAGTGAAAGAATTGTCAAGCTCTAAGGGCTTTGAATTTGTAGAGTAGAGCCCCGGCCGGGATTTGAACCCGGGACCTATCCCTTTCTCGGAAGGCCTTTTTTTGAAAGGCTGGTGATGGTCGAACTTTCAGAAGTTCGTACGAGGGGATCGCTCTAGCCAGGCTGAGCCACCGAGGCCTGTCTTTGTTTGGAGGGGTGAAAGTTTTAATTTGGATAGTTCGGGGAAATTGTTTAAAGTAGAGCGAGTTAAATCTTTTCTATGGAACATACTATAGGTGAGCTTGCGGGCGAGGTCTACGATTTTCTTGAAGAGGCTGGAGAGGCCTCGTTGAGCCAGATTTCGAGAGAGGTTGAGGGTCCGCAGTCAAAGGTGAATATGGCGGTGGGCTGGCTTGCCCGTGAAGGCAATCTCGAGTTCGTGGATCTTGGTAGGGGAACGGGTGTCAGGCTGAAGTAAGTTTTAGAGCTGATGCTTTCAGGCCTCTACAGGGGAAAGCTTTCTAACTTGAGGCCTCGTATACAGGGTTATGGATCTTGAGAGAGGAGCCGAGACAGTTCTCAGTCAGTGCATGGATCTGAAACATGGTGAAACTGTTCTCGTCTTGAACGATGGAAACGATGAGCAGATAGTTGAATCGCTTTTAAGCGTGGCGAGGGAAGAGGCCTCGATCGTTGCATTGAAGCAGTACGATGAGCCGGAGAGACATGGAGAAGAACCTCCTGAAGAGATCGCTGAGGCGATGAAAGACTTTGATCTCGTGGTTGCGCCGACCAGGAAATCTATATCCCATACATCGGCGAGAAAAGAGGCCTGCGAGGAAGGAGCGAGAATCGCGACGATGCCCGCCATAAACCAGGAGATCTGGAGTACAAGCCTTCAGGCGGATTATAGTAGAGTAGGGGAGATCTCGGGAAAACTCTACTCTCTGCTGAAAGACACGGAACGCGTCAGGGTTACAACGCCTTCAGGAACTGATCTGAAGTTTTCTATCAACGTGGAGTACTTCGATACGGATACAGGCCTTATACACGAGCCCGGAGACTTCGGTAATCTTCCCGCGGGCGAAGTTGATGGAGCTATAACTGATGCGGAAGGCGTTCTCGTCATTGATCACTTCCCGTACGCGCCTGAAGGAACTGAAGTTGAGATAAAGGGTAATGAAGCGGTTGCGGTTCGACAGGGGGAAGAATCAGAGCTTTCAAAGGCCTTTGAAGATGTAGAAGGTTCGAGAAAAGTAGCGGAGTTCGGCATCGGAACAAATCCTGAAGCAACTTTGATAGGAAAAGTTCTGCAGGATGAGAAAGTTCTTGGGACGGTTCATTTTGCGTTTGGCGACAACACCTCGTATGTTGACGGAGATGAATCCAATGAATGCAGTATTCACTGGGATACGGTGTGTGAGGATCCGACGGTGTTTTTTGACGGTGAAAAAGTCCTGGACTCTGGAGAGCCTGTCTTCCTTGTCGAGCAATGAAATTTAAACCGGGAGAACAAAAACAGAAATGAGGCCTCAAAAATGAGCTTGTTCAACTCTGCAGAGCTGCAGGAATCTGTATCCAAAGGTATCTCGGAGCTTGAAGGAGAAGACCCTGATATCGATATTGACGACGATGAGGTCAAGGAGTTGAGAAGAGAGCTGCACAAGTTAAAGCATAAAGAACCAGAACAGAGGCCTCAACCGGTAGAACAGGAAGATGCTCGGGAAGAAAAAGCTGGAGAACAGGATGAAGGTTTTAAGCAGCAAAGGTTTGAGTCTCAGGCCTCTGAGCAGGTTTCGCCCGGTGAGCCCGGATCAGGCGAGAAAGTAGATGATAATTCCAAGCTTCTACAGAGGATTGAAGAACTGGAGTCAAGGCTTGAAGAAGTCGAGAGCCAGGCCTCTTCTGCTGCTGTGGAGGAGAAAGTCGATAAAACCTTGTTTGAAGACCGTCTGGATGATCTGGAGCAGAAGATGGATGATAAAAGGCCTGATGTCGAGAAAGAGCTGGAGAATATTGAGATAGAGGAGAAAGTCGATCTCTCCATGATTGAGGAAAGGTTTGAAAGCTTTAGAGAGGAGATTGAGGAAGAGATTGGGTCTATGGAGAACGAGATAGAGGAGAAGACTCCTGACAAGTCTGAGGTCGGAAGCCTCTGGGCCTCTCTGGAGATGCTTGAGGACAGGATTGAGGCCTTGAAGCAGAACACGCCTGACAGCAATGAGTTTGAGGATCGGGTGGACACGCTGGAGTCGAAGGTTGAATCTGTTAGAAACGAGTTCTCGTCTATCAGGTCGAGTATTGAGAGGCTGGAGGATCAGGACGCGGTCACGGAGCAGGAGTTCCACGAGGAGATGGAGGACTTCCGCCGAGAGCTTAACGAGGAGGTTTCAGACTTTGATGACAAGATTTCGTCCCAGTACGCTACCAGTAAAGAGGTTGGCAGTCTCTGGGATGCCTTGAAGCAGCTTGAGGAGCGCCAGGATGAGTCCGAGGAGATTATCGATCAGATAGATGAGCAGGGGGTCAACCAGTTCGGTCGTTTGAAGGATACGACCAAGTACTTGGAGCATAAGATTCAGGATCTCGAGGCCTTGGAGGACAAGGTTTCCGAGGTCGACATGCTGAAGCAGAAGCTTGAAGACCTTGAGATGGTGGTTCAGGGCATGGATGAAGAAGCTATTGGCAAGGAAGAGTTCAAGGATCTGATGAACGATGTGGTCGAGCTCTCCCAGCTTACCAAGACTGTAGCGGAGAGAAACCAGTAAGGTTTTTAACAGGTGAGGCCTAACAGGCTTGTATGAACGCAGCAAGCAATATAGCAAAACAGTTTTCGGAGACTGCGTTCACTTTTTCCAAGCACAATTTTACCTGGAACAAGTTTAATTAAATTCCAGGCCTTCAGGCTGTTCTCCTCATGGTTCTGGACAAACTCGCCTCTGGTGCTTCACGGCGGACTCTGTTCGATCCCGGTACGCGCAGACTGGCGTTTATACTGTGCCTGCCGCTTGTCGACGGGGTCTTCGCCACTTTGCTGGTGACAGGAGCTGTAAACACTTTCAGCCAGATGCTGAATGTGGCTGTAACAATCTTTACAGGGGCAGGAGCTCTGGCAGTACTTTACTCGGAGTCGGAAAACGTTTCCGAGGCCTTGAAAATGGTTAACAGCGTTATACCCGTATTGTTTATCGGCGTTGTTGCTGTGGCGCTTGTTGCACCGGTTTTCGAGCACATGTTTAACACAGAGCTTTTGAAGTATGCAGCGGGAATCGCGATACTGTCGATCTCGCTTCAGATCCTGGATCTTGAAGTAGCTAAAAAGTTTCCGCCTTCCGCGGTGATCCTGACAGGCCTTGTACTGTCTTTCCAAGGTGTGAGTCGGGCGCCTCTAACCTTTGAATACGTGGCACCTGCGTTGACGACGGCAGGCCTCGCAATCTTTGGGCTTTATCTGGCTTCAGGCCTTAAAAAGTACTCTATGGAGCTGGACTACATACGTTACGGCGCTTTTGCCGTTCTGGGAATCATATCGTTGTCGCTTTTCGGGTTCGAGGTTCCTCAGAATATCGGTGTCTTCGTGTTCGCGGTTTCTGTAGCTGTGGCGGTCAGAAGGTCCTGACCTCGAAACGCATCGAGCCTCCGTCAATGACTCTGGCGACCAGCCTCTCCCGTAAAGGCCTGAGGATAAGCAGGAAACCGAGGCCGTCCGTCAGAAAGCCGGGGGTCAGCAGCAGCAATCCGGAGAAAAGTATGATGGCTCCTTCTGCCACGTTTCTCGAGACCTCTCCTCCAGTTACGGATCGCTGGAGTTTTAGAAGTACGTGGTGCCCTTCTCTTCTTATCAGCTCTGCGCCTATCAGGCCTGTCAGGACTACAAAGCCTAAAACAGTCCAGAACCCGAGTAGGCCTGACGCCTCTACCAGCATGTAGAGGTCGATGAAAGGCAGCACAAGCAAAAGCACTATCAGGTACCGAAGCATACAGAGTCTTTATCCAATTACTGTTTAAAATCTCGTATCAACAGCTTTACACATGAGCCCCAGACAGCTTCTGAAGAAACTTGTGGAAACGCCAGGCGTATCAGGGAATGAGAGGCCTGTAAGGCAGAAAATCATGGAAGAGATCGAGGACGAAGCTGATAGCGTCAGGGTGGACGACTTCGGCAACCTGATCGCAAGGAAAGGCTCGGGCGATAAAACCCTGATGATCGACGCCCACATGGACCAGATCGGCATGGGCGTCAGAAGAATAACGGAAGACGGATTCATCAGGGTCTCGAAGATCGGAGGCGCCTACCCCATCTCAATCGTTAATCAACGGGTTGAAGTACATTCTTCAGAAGGGGAAAACCTGACGGGAGTGATCGGGGCAAAACCCGCGCACCTTATAGATAATCCGGGCGATGGCGACCTGCCGCAGATGAAGAAGGCCTTTGTCGACGTCGGAGCGGAAAACAGGGAAGAGCTGCAGGATAGAGGAGTCAGGGTCGGCGACTACGTCACCTTCGACCGCGGCTTCAAGGAAATGATCAACGGATACGTCACAGGCCCGGCTATGGACAACAGAATCGGCTGCATGATAGCGGTCCAGGCCTTTAACGACTTTGACGAGGACTACGAGCTTGTAGCGGTTTTCTCGGCCCAGGAAGAAGTAGGAGGTAAAGGTGCGAGAACAGCGGCTTTCGATCTGGAGCCTGACGCGGCTGTAGTCCTTGAAACCGCGAGAGCCGGAGACACGCCTAACATGGATCTCGACGAATCAGACGAGTTCACTGGCGACGGATTCGGCCTTACGATGATGGAGGCCTCGGGTAGAGGAGTCATAACCCCCGAATCGGTGAGAAACTGGCTTATAGAAAGTGCAGAAGGCTTTAACTACCATAGAAAGCTTTACGACAAGGGAAAGACTAACGCAACCCATATAAACATCAGCAAGGCCGGGGTTCCGACTGGAGTCGTCGTTATACCTACAAGGCATCTCCATACAGCCATAGAAGTTTTGAAAATGTCGGATGCGGAGGAAGCGGTCGATTTCATGGAGCAGGCCTTCCAGAGCTTTGAAGACTATTTTTAGCAGCGGGAAATTAAAGTGTAGAGGCCTAAATCTTCAGTATGAAACAGCTTTTGAAAGAACTCGTGGAGACCTCCGGGGTATCCGGAAACGAATCCAAAATCAGGCAGAAAATCATGGAAGAGATCGAGGACGAAGCTGATAGCGTCAGGGTGGACGACTTCGGCAACCTGATAGCTGAGAAAGGATCTAACGGTAAAAACCTGATGCTGATGGCGCATATGGACCAGATAGGCCTCTCCGTCAAGAGAATCGATGAAAACGGTTTTGTATGGTTTACAAAGATTGGAGGAATGTTTGAATCCGGCGTAGTGAACCAGAGAGTGGAGATCGAAACCGGAGAAGGAAACATCACAGGAGTAATCTCGATTAAACCACCGCACCTCCAGGACAAGGAAGAGAAAAACAAGCTGCCGGAGATCGACAAAATGTTTATCGACATCGGCGCGGAAGACGAGGAAGAAGCCCGCGAAATGGGTGTAAAGATAGGGGACTTCATCCATTACCAGAGAGACTTCACAGAGTTAGGCGGCGACAGAGTTACTGCTCCTGCCTTCGACGACAGAGTCGGCTGCGCAGTCGCGATCGAGGCCTTCAAACGTTTCGACGAAGACTACAAGCTAACGGTCGTGTTCTCCACACGGGAAGAAGTCGGCACAAAAGGCGCCAAAACAGCTACATATAGTGTAGACCCTGATGTAGGCCTCGCGATCGACATAGGAATGGCAAAAGTTCCCGGAATTGAGGAAAACGAGGTAAGCTCGGAGCTCGGCGACGGACCGGGGATAGACCTTGTCCAGGCCTCGGGAAGAGGCCTTATAACACCTCAAAACGTCAAAGAATGGCTGATAGATGCTGCCGAAGGCGGAGAATACGATTATCACCGGGTGATCATTGAAGGAGGGGCTACAGACGCAATGTCGATCGAACTCGAAAAAGACGGTGTCCCGACAGGCTCTATAAGCGTTCCTACAAGACACATCCACTCTCCGATAGAGGTAGTGAAGATGTCGGATCTTGAAGACACTGTGGAGTTTATAGAGGACGGCTTTGAAACCCTCGAGGAGCATTTTTAGGCCTCCTCTTACTTTACCTGCCAATGGTCAGGGTTTACTCGTAACGCAAGGCCTCCGCCGGATCCAGGTTTGAAGCTCTTCTGGAAGGTAGATAACCTGAAATCAGGCCTAGTAACGTGGCAAATGTTAGAGCGCCTGCTATGAGTGAGAGATTGTAGCCTCTTGAAATCGCTATGTCGCTGAAGTTTGAGGCCAGATAGACCGCGATCTCGCTGATTCCTATTCCGATTATCACTCCTATTATTCCTCCTATCAATCCGATCAGGCCTGCTTCAAGTAAAAACAGGGTTCTGATCTCTTTCTTCGATGCTCCTATGGCTTTCATCACTCCGATCTCCTGTGTGCGCTCGTTGATAGCCATGTACATCGTGTTCATTATTCCGATCCCTCCCACGAGTAGAGCGATCGATGCAAGGCCTACAACGATTCCCTGGACTACGCCAAGTATGGAGGTCAGTGAATCTTGAATATCCTGCGGAGTATTGGTTGAAAAGTCTTCATCGCCTTCCTGGAGGCCTCTATCTCTTCTCAGATCCTGTTCAATGTTTTCCTGGACTTCTTCCTGCGTGAATCCTGGCTGTACCTCTACTACTATCTGTGAAAGTTCGTCTTCCAGGTCATACATCTCTCTCATTCTTTCCAGGCCTATAATCATCGAGCTCTGGGCCTGTGGATCGCCTGCGGACATGAATCCTGTGACCCTGAAGTTTTCCTCTCTGAGCCGCATCTGGCTTCTGATACCTATATCGTTTTCGTACTGGTCCTGAACGCTTGGACCCAGAACTGCTGCGGATCTATCAGTCGATCTAAGCTGTCTCCCGTCCTCTATACTCCAGCCCTGACCGCTGAACACAAGTTCTGCTCTGTCCAGCTCTATTCCCTGGACATTTACTGTCTGAGTCTCACCAGAGAAATCCACCGGCTCGCTGCTGGAGTACGTGCCTGCGGCCTCATCGACACCACGGGCGCCCCTCACCACATCCAGAGCATCGTCGTCTATATTTCCGGATACAAAGATGTTGTTCGCTCCCAGGCCTTCAAACTCCTGATTGATCGCAACTTCAAGCCCCTGACCCAGCGAGACCAACGAGACCACTGCTGCTATACCAATGAAGACTCCAATCACTGTGATCCAGGACTTCTTACCTCGACGCAAAGTATTCCGAATAGCTAATTTGGAAAGGCCTCGAATCATTCCTGCCTGATCGCCTCCACAGGCTCAAGGTTCGCTGCTTTACGTGCCGGAAGATAACCTGAGAGCATCCCCAGAAGGACTGAAGCCCCGAGAGAACCTCCTATCAATAACGGAGACCTTGTAGGCCTTAAAGGTATGCCGACCGAGTCACGAATAAAGTAGAACGCGATCTCGCTGATTCCAAGGCCTAGCGCAATACCTATAATCCCGCCTATCAGGCCTATGACGCCGGCTTCCACCAAGTAGATTGAAAGTATCTGCCTTTTCGTTGCGCCAAGAGCTTTCATGATTCCGATCTCCTTGGTTCTTTCGGAGACTGACATGTACATCGTGTTCATGATGCCAAGGCCTCCGACGAACAACGCGATTGAAACAATGCCGAGAACGATGTACTGCACCAGGTTCAGTATTCCCAGAAAAGAATCCAGCAAATTATCTGCTGTCGAGACTGTAAAGTCTTCTTCGCCTTCTCTAACGTTTCTCTCGTTCCTGATCTCTTCTTCGATGTCGTCTGCGACTTCGTCAGGCTCTCCGCTCGATACTTCCGCGATTATAAAGTCTGTTCTGTCCTCATCGTCAACGATGTCTCTAACAGCCTCCAGAGGCATTACAAGGCTGCGATCATAATCGGGGTCGCCGCTCTGCTCCATAGTTCCGACAACCCTGATATCCGTATCTCGAACATTTACCTGAGAACGCAGGCCTACCTCGTACTCGAATATATCTCCCTGAACGAGTTCATAACCCGCCAGGCCTGAGAACTGGTCAGTTGAACGGATATCTCTACCTTTATCGACTTCTAGAGAGTTTGTTCTCATTATCATCTCCTGTGAGGAATCTGTCGGGATTCCAAGCAGTGGAACTCGCTGTTGCTCGCCTCTGAACTCTCCTGTCGTCTGTGCATTGATTACAGGCCCTGCTTCTCCGACCCCGCCGGTTCTTCTGACCGCTTCTAGATCAGATTCCTCAAGGCCTTCTCCTGCATCAGATCCTCCGCCTGAAACTCCCTGAAGGCCTGATCCAGGTAAAATATAGATCGTGTTGGCGCCCAGATCCTGGAACTCCTGAGTCACAGAGTCTTCCAGGCCTTGGCCAAGTGAGAAAAGCGCTACTATAGCGGTTATCCCTATTATTACACCTATTACTGTGAGCCAGCTTCTCTTTCCTCTGCGGAAAAGGTTTTTACCGCTTAACTCAGCCAGTTCAAGGATCATCGGCTTACTCCTTCTTTCTCTTTCTCCAGTAGTAGACTCCGCCTCCGACCAATGCCAGCGCAACCACTACAGGAATCAGAACGTTTCCTGACTGGCTGAGGCCGTATCTACTGAGCTCATCTTCCGAGTAAAGCGTTCTCTCGACGTCAAATTCTTCTGTCTGGTCTCCCTGGCCGTCTCTGTAGTCAACTGTGACAGGCATGTCTAAGCTGCCGTCTTCAAAGTCCTCTACGTAGAGCTCAAACTCTGCGGTCTGGTAGTCGTCAGCTATCATCGATCCCAGATAGATCGAGTCCTCGGATATAATCTCGTACTGATCCGATTCCTCCATCTGGACCTCTGCGAAACGGGCCTCTCCCTCTCCACGGTTCAAGACCTGTAAAGTAACGGTTCCGCTTCCCGTCGATCTGATGTCCGAGTCGTCTATCCCAACATCGATATTCGGGTATCCTCCGATGAATACTCCTGTCGTCTCCGACATGGAGAGCTCGTTACCGGCCTGATCCTGGTAATCTATGCTGATCGGAAGATCACGTAGCTCGTTGTCAGCATCACTGTCGACATCCAATGTAAAGTTGACCTCCTCAGAGCTGTCAGGCCCCACAGAGGAAATTCTCTTCCTGGAAGTCTCTCTGGCAGCTACAGGTAGTTCAGAGGTGTCAAGTGAGACATCGATGTTTCTGAAGTTTGACTCCGCCAGGTTCTCCAGTTCCATGCTCAACTCCTCCGAGCTTCCGGGCTCGACTCTCTCAGGGAAATCCAGATCGCTGACAACCAGCGAACGATCGTCAGTCCTGACCTGCAGAGGAATACTCTCCTCTACGCTTGTAGAGCCCCCGCTGGCGCTTTTCTCAACTTTCAAACTGTTGTTCCCGAAGACAGCGTTCTCATCGACCTTGACCTGCGCCCTCATCGTGTAGCTTTCACCGGTTCCGAGGCCTCCATCTACCTCCCATTCAGTTCTATCGGTAGGAGTAAACGGATAGTTATCCTGGACTGTGAAGACCGGGTCCGAGGCCTCTGCCGAGCCCGTGTTCGTCACCCTTATCCAGATATCTGCGTACTCTCCTGCCTGAAGCGGCGCTGGCTCCGTGTCTAAAACCTGCATCTCAAGGTTTGATGACTGGCCCTGCGCCGTTGCAAGGCCTGAAATTAAAGCTGTTAAAAAGATTAAAACCACGATTTTAGTTTTCATTTTTCCTGTTTCACACCTGTCTTTCCGTCCACGATTTTTATTATTCTGTCTGCATACTCCGCATCGTTTTCATCATGTGTTACCATTACAATCGTCTTACCCTCCTCGTTTAGATCAGTCAGTAAATCCATGATCTTCTCTCCTGTCTCCGTGTCAAGGTTTCCTGTAGGCTCATCTGCCAGTATTATGTCTGGGTTGTTTGCCAGCGATCTTGCAATCGATACTCTCTGCCTCTGCCCTCCTGAAAGCTCCGAAGGCATATGCTCGAGCCTGTCTCCAAGGCCTACTTTTTCCAGTATTTCTTCAGCTCTCTCAGTCCTTTTCTTCTTTCCAACTCCCCGGAAAAGCATCGGTAACGCAACGTTCTCCGTCGCGTTCATACTCGGAATCAGGTTAAACTGCTGGAAGATAAAACCGATCCTCTTACTCCTTAAAAGAGCCAGTTCATCCTCGCCAAGGCCTGAAATAGCCTCTTCTCCCACAAAAACCTCGCCGGAGCTCGGCGTATCCAATGCACCGATCATATTCATCAAAGTTGATTTTCCGGAACCTGAAGGCCCCATAACAGCCACAAACTCTCCCTCCTCAATCTCCACGTTGGAATCCCTCAAGGCCTCCAACTCTGTGTCACCCATCTGATATACTTTCCCAACATTATCCAGATCGATTATAGCTGACATATCAAAAGTTTCAGGCCTCGAGGTTGATAAAATAACCTATTTTCCAGTGAATCCTTCCACCACTATCTGGAGCTCTCCCTCGTAAACATCGACGTAACCCGATACAGAGGCCTTTTCTGGTATACTACGTTGCTCAAAGTCTACTGCACGGATCGATCCCGTGGCATCACGTATCTTCAGGAAATCCGCGTTCCCGGTTGAGTGTTCAAGGCTGACGTTGCCTTCCACCGTGACAGAGTTACCGAGATCTGTTTCGTCGATGCTCTCGATCCCGACTTTTTCCGGCGTGATATAGCTCTGGGATATATGGATCAAGGCGAGGCCTGTCAACGAGAGAAAAAGACAGATCCTGTAGATATCGGTCTCGGTAATGCTCTTATCCAAGGTCTTTCACGTAGAGTTCGGTGTACTCGCTGCCGTTTTCCTGCAGCCGCGACCTGTAAAACCTGAGTTTATCCACTTTAAAGCTTCCAAAACCTTTGCCCGAGTACTTCTGCAACGCCTCATGCACACGTTTCTTCTCACCCCTCTTCAAATCCTTTACACGGGAAAGAGTGATGTGAGGCCTGAAATCGTGGTCGTTGTCCGACTCCGGCGTAACGGAACAGCTCCGCTCATACAGCTTTTCAACTTCCCGGGAATCAACTCCAGCCCATAAAACCCGGATAAACCGTTTTGAAGGAAAGACTCCGAGGCCTTTAACTTTCGCTTTGAAAGGCCTGAACTCCAGGCCTTCAAGACTTTCAACTGTTTGATCAATTTCTTCCCGGGAAAGATCCTGGAAGAACTCCAGAGTTACATGCATCTTCTCAGGCCTCACCGGTTTTCCCACACCGATCTCTTCCTGTATCCTGGAAAGCCTCTGCGCGACCTCATCCGGAATATCGATCGCGGTGAACGCCCTCGCCATATACTTTTAACTATGGATCACAAGTTAATAGTTGTAAGGTGTGTTAAATGGCGAATCCACGTGCAAAAGAGATTACAGGAAGAACCGTAGTATCCGAAGAACACGGCAAAAAATTCGGTAAAGTACAGGACCTATCATTCGTATCAAGCTCCGGAGAGCTGATGAACCTGCTCGTCACAGACACAACCAAGCACCTCGACGAATCAGAGCTGCAGAGCGACGACAAAGGCCGGAACATCATCCCCTTCTCCGCAGTAAAAAGCGTAGGAGACTTCGTAATCGTATCAGAAGACGACATACTTTAAATTTGAGGTTCTTTTGACCTCATTATCTGTTTTATTTTATCCCTAATCTCCTCTTTCATCTCTGAAACATCTTTGTCTATCTTCTCCCATATCTCGTCATGCTTATCAACCTTTTTCTTCTGAACTTCACTATCTCTTATTCCTTCCTGTCTTAAAACCAGGTTCTTGAAGGATGTGAAATTACTCTTCAGCTCAGAATGAAAGTCATCTAATTTTTGATCCATTTCATTTGGAAGATATATCCTTTTTCTTTCGTAATATCTGCGGAACTCATTGAGGGCTTCAGCGGCAGACTGTAATTTTTCTTCCTTATCTGGCTCTTTTACATCCTGATAAGGCCTGGTTAAAGAATACATTTCCTGATAGCATAAAACTAGACGCTCATATAGCTCTTCCAAAGACTTAATTTGGCGCTGTTTAAATTCAGTAAATTCAATTTCATCTTTTCTATTCTCATTCCTCACCTGTTCAATATTCTTATCGAGAAAATACTGAAAGCTCTTCTGAAAAACAAATCCTCCAACCCCTGCAACAATTGAAACTAGAACTGAGATTTCTAAAAATTGTAAAAGAAAAGAGAGATCAGCCATCGATTATTCCTTCATCTTTCACTTTGAAGACGGCCTCTCCTTCCGGCATGTAAGGTGAATCGACGAGGCGCGCGATCCTCTTGTCTTTCTTGGATTTTCTTAAATAGATGCGGACTGCGGAGTTGTGGGCGACGATGTGGCCTCCGATGGCTTTTGTAGGGTCTCCGAACATCTGGTCCGGGTTGGACATAACCTGATTGGTGACCACTACAGCAAGGTTGTGAGAGTTCGCAAGCCTTAGAAGAGTGTTCATATGTTTGTTGAGCTTTTGCTGTCGCGGCGCAAGCTCTCCTCTTCCCACGTAGTCGCTTCTGAACTGTGCGGTCAACGAGTCCACGATTATAAGGCCTATATCGTTTTCTGCGCAGATATCCTGGGCCTCGTCCGCCAGCAGCATCTGGTGATCCGAGTTGAAGGCCCTGGCGACGTGGATGTTCTCCAGGGTTTCGTCTACGTCCATCCCATTCGCTTCTGCCATCTGTTCGATCCTGTCAGGTATGAAGGTGTCCTCTGTGTCGATGTATACTGCCTGTCTTCCGAGGCCCCCGTCTTCGTTGCTTCTCTGGACGTTTACCGCGAGCTGGTGGGATAGCTGGGTCTTTGCGCTTCCGTACTCGCCGTAGAACTCGGTTATGGCCTGGGTTTCGACTCCTCCGCCCAGGATTTCGTCGACGTTTTCCGAGTTAGTTGTGATCCTCTTCATCTCTTTTCTCTTGTCGAATTTTTCCTTGCCTGACTCGAAGCCGATGTCAAGATGCTTTCTTGACTCTGTTATTATGCTCTGGGCCTTTTTGTCGCCGAGATCCGCTACTTCGGAGAGCTCTCCGGAGCTCATGGTCGCTATACTCATCAAGTCGTCGTAGCCGGCTTCCCTCAGTTTTTCAGCGGTTTTTCCTCCTACGCCTTTGATGTCCTCGAGTTCTGGTTCTTCGTCTTTAGTCATTTTCTACCACCTTAGGCCTGTAAGATCTCCAGCATGGTCTCGATTTCTTCCTGTGTGTCAACCTGCTGCATATTGTTTACAAGCAGTTCAATCCTGTCAAAGTAATCGTTGTAACGCGTCCTTCCCTCGACCTCGATTTCAAGGCCTTTGGCGTCTTCAGCCGATTCCTCTACGGCGTCTTCGTCCATCTCTTTCTCGGCCTCTTCATCAAGATCCAAAAGTTTCCGGGCCTGCTCCCCGAAGAACACGCATCTGATGTTCTCCGTTCCGTCGTCGATCACGCCGGAGATCGCGAGCCGTCCCTCTGGATCCTCGACTTCTTCCCCTGAATCGGTGACATAGTTCCCGTCATCGTCTTCTCTGACTGTGTCGCCTGTCTCGGGGTCAACCCTGTAGAACGGGTTCGAGGTGTAGACCTCCATTATCATTCCTCTTGTCCTGTAGCTCGAGCCCTCGGTAGTTATCTCGCTGACCGCAACCTCTGAGGTAGAGGCCTGATTTTCAATATCATCGAACCGGTCCTGATCATCCGCCATCTTGACCGTCGCGGAATCCCCCAGTCTTAACTCGGCGTTACCTCTGTCGTCTTCGACAGTGTAACATCCGGCCATTTTGATCACGTCGCCTTCGTCAACGTTTTCCGCGATCTCGGTCTGATCATCCCAGAGAGTTACTCTGATCGTGCCGGTGTCGTCGCCAAGCAAAAGATTCTGGACTTTTCCATCCTCTTCATCGCCGTCACGTTCAAACGTGTTGAGGTCGGAGACGTTCAGTACACGGCCCTCTACAACTACTTTCCGCATATCGGGCACGATATTCTCAATTTTAAGGTCTTCCGAGGCCTCTTCCGCAAGCTCGACGCCGTGCTCCTTCGCAACCAGGTGTACGGCGCCTTCCTCGCTTACAAGGCCTTCAAACTCCTCCATTTTCTCATCAACTTTTTCCATTAAATCGTCTTCAGAAAGCTCTGAGGCCTCCACAACTTTCTCCACAAGATCTTCGACTTCCATGTAAAATGTATCGACTAAAAACCTTAAATCAACTTTCAATCCCTGAAGTCTTTCAGCGATAGACAAAAATTTGAGGGATTCAGGCCTTTACTTCAAGGCCTGTTTTACGTCCTCTCTCCTCAAGGTCTTTCTATCGTCTGCTTCGGCTACAGCCCGTGCCTCTTCTGCGACATCTCCCGCGAACATTTCAAGCACCTGGCTGAGCTCTTCTGCGGCGTCTTCAGCCACTCTTTTGTCAGTGTTTGACTTGATAATCTCTTTCATCTTCGAGTTGGAGAACTCCATTTGTCGGTCACCGGTAAACGTTTTTTGGTACAAAGGTTTTTCAACGTGGCGCCTCAACCCCGGAAGTTATTAGTCTTCGTTACCAATAAATGGGTGGAGGCCTTCGAGCGGTAAAATGGATGATTTAGAGGAGTTTTTCCTCAACGTTAAACCGGTGAGGATACTGATAGTCCTTAACGATCCGAATACCGACAGCTATGCGTCCGCTATCTCGAAGAAGACCGACTGTACTTATTCTCACACTGTCAGGATCATCCAGAGAATGGAGGACGCAGGCCTCGTCGAGTCAAAGATGAAGGGCAGGAAGAAACAGCTCGAGCTGACGGAGAAAGGCCTAGAAGCTGCTAAAACCCTTTCAGAAGTGATGCATACACTGTAAAGCTTGAGTTTAAAAACCTGCGGGTTCTGAATCCTGTTTATGATCTCGCTGGTCCAGTCACTGCTCGCCCAGCTCTTCGGTTTCTACGACATGGTTTTCATGCCTTTGCTGGAGATGAGCCCTTACTACGCCCTGGCGTTTTTCTCGGTAGGCCTTGCCGGAGCCTTCTCGCTGATCTACTGGAGGTTCCTCGACATCGAGAGACAGAAAGAGCTGAAGCAAAAACTGAACGAGCAACAGGAGAAGATGAAGGAGGCTCGGGAAAACGATGAGACCGACAAGGTGTCGGAACACATGTCAAAGTCCCTGGAGCTGAACCAGAAGTTCATGATGCTCAACTTCAAACCAATGATAGTAACGATGCTGTTCGTAGGCCTGTTCTTCCCATGGCTCGGCGCAACTTTCTCGCCCGGCATCAACCTTCAACAGGCCGACACGCATTACACAGGGGACCTCGAGTACGCATCCTCAACTCAGGAAGTAGAGGTGTACCAGAACGATACAAGAATGGTGGTGAACGGGGAAGAGGTAAGGCCCGGAGAAGAGTTTGAAGCTCACGGCATGACATGGGAGTTCAGAGGGGTACAGGAAGGCGGAGGATTTTTCTCAGCCAGCGAAGGCCTCACAGCAAAAGTATCGATGGTGTTCGTCCCGCTCCCGTTCTCAGTCTGGTATATAGGCGGTGCGTTGAACTGGCTTGGATTCTATATCTTGCTTGCGATGCCACTCACCTTTGCGTTCAGGAAAGGCCTCGGAATAGCATAAGCCTGTTATAAATCTTCTTTCCACACCTGAAACCATGAACGAGAAAACCTGGTACACACGGGAGGAAGCCGAGACAGACCCGGAGTTCGGATCCATACCGGAGAAAAGGCCTGTAGAAGAGCTTCTTGACAAAAGTTTCTTAATCGTTGACAAGCCTTTCGGCCCGACAAGCAATCAGGTCAGCTACTGGATAAAGGAAGAGCTCAACCTGAAAAAAGCCGGACACTTCGGAACTTTAGATCCAAACGCCACCGGTATACTCCCGGTAGGCCTCAACTCAGGTACACGGATAAACCCGGCGCTCGCACATACAGACAAAGAATACATATTCGAGGCAGAGATGAACAAGGAAAGGCCTGAAAAAGAAATAAAAAACACTCTTCAAAGATTCAAAGGTTCAAACACTCAGTTACCGCCTGAAAAATCCGCTGTCAAGAAAGAAGAAAGAGAAAGACAGGTCTACGAAGTCGAACTACTGGAGAAAAACGGTAAAAAGATTTTAAGCCGCGTAAAATGCGAGTCAGGCTTCTACGTCCGTGTTTTAGTCGATGAAATGGGAGAAGAGCTTGGAGTAGACGCCGAAATGACAGAGCTCCGGAGAACAATCCAGGGGCCTTTCAAAGAAAAAGAAGCCGACACCATACAGGATATAGTCGACGCCTACCACTTCTACAAAGAAGAGAACCGGGAAGAAGAGATCAGAAAAGTTTTAAGGCCTCTTGAGCAGGCTGTACAGCATATACCGAAAATAGTGGTGAAAGACTCAGCTGTGAACTCTGTTGCCAACGGATCGGACCTCGGAGCAACCGGAGTCTCAAAGCTTCAGGGCGGGATAGAAGAAGGAGAAAAAGTAGCGGTCATGACCCTGAAAGGAGAGCTGATAGCGCTCGCAGAGGCCTCAATGAGTTCGGAAGAGATGTACGAGGAGAAAGGAAAGGCAGCATCACCCCAAAACGTGTACATGGATCCCGGAAAATACCCCAAGAGGTGGAAGCAGTGAAGACAGTCTACACCGCTGTACCAAAGTACCTCCACTTCGCAAAAGACCACATAAACCGGTACGTACTTGAAAAAGAGTTCGCACCCATCACGCCGTACTACGGGCCTTTCTGGATGCTCGACACCGTTAAAAGACAGAAAGTAAGATCCGCAAACAAGGCCTACATAAAATCCGCGGACCAGGTATGGATCTTCGGCGCGACAAAAGGCCCGGGAGAGGAAAAAGTACACGGACTGAACGTTACAGACGGAGTCCTTGAAGAGAAAAAACTGGCCGAAGAACTCGGCAAAAAAGTCAGAACTTTCAAAGTAAATCTTGAAAACCAGGAAATACAGGAAGCCGTGCCCTAAAGACTTTCCCCCAAGGCCTAACCAAAGAACTCTGATAACCCAGATCAAAAAGATAGGCCTCGCTCCCCGTTCTAATTTAAAGTTTCCAAAAGCCAATAATTTCTAAGAGATACCTCGCTGAGCCATTCCACTGAATGGCTCCTTGCGTATCAATCGAGCGTAACCAATTGTGCCGGAGTGACTGAGTGGCTAAAGGTGCCGGTCTTGAAAACCTGATGTCCTCTTCGGAGGACAAGGGAAGAGAAAGTCCTTTGACTTTCGACAAGCTAACCGGTGACCCTCACGGGTCTCCTGGGTTCAAATCCCAGCTCCGGCGTAATCTATTAATTATGGCTGGATTTGATGAGAGAAGCAGCAATTCTGCCTGCTTCGGGTTCAAATCCCTTGAAAGTTCAGAGAACTTTCTGCTGCTCCAGAAACTCTTCGAGTTTCGGACCCAGCTCCGGCGAAAAACTTGTTACGCTATGTTGACACGCAAGGCCTGGCTCAAATAGCCATGCAATCTGATGATCAAACTTTCAGAAGTTTGAGGCCTTTTTTAGGCGGCCGGGGTTTTGGTTAACTGATAAAAGGCAGTTTCTCTAATTCAGGCCTGTATGGTTGACACAGGTAACGTGTTAGGTGAGGCCGAGGGAGTTCTGAGGCAGATCCGGGGGATTGTAAACGATCTGGCTGAGGAGGGAAGAAAGGTTGACTCCCGGCAGGAAAGTATAGAGGATTTTTTGAGCGGTAAGGATCCTGAGGATCTTTCGAGGCAGGAGCTTGACCGGCTTGAAGAGATGTTAGGCAAGGAAGGCCTGGAGATCGAGGACGAGGCCGAAAGAATCGAGCAAGCTATCCGGGATCAGCAGCAGCTTATTGGAATGTTGAGCGAGTACGAGCAGGGTATCGGCTCTGAGGAGAAAAGCACTTTCCAGAAGCTTGAGAAGGTTAAACAGGAGATCAGAGGCCTGAACCAGAAGATGTCGCATCAAACCGTTGACCAGGCTATCCAGGACCTGGAGAGGGCTGTCGCCGAGATGTCGGTGGAAGCGGATCAGATACTTGGAGCCGCTAAACTGATCGGAGAAATGGAAAGAGCTGAGGGCTCGGATCTCCAGCTTGAATCGCATCTTGAGGAAGAAGTCGGAAGGTTTAACAGTGAGCTCGATGTGATGGAGAAGTTTGTAAATTATATTGGCGGAGAGGAAGAGTCCCGTTACGCATCGAAAATTGAGGAGCTGAGGCAGCAGGTGAACGAAGAAGTAAGGACAGAGAACAGACAGGTAGGCCAGGAAATACAGGAGGAGGAAGAGCTTGTCGAACAGATAAAGACGGAGGCTCAGAGATACCGTGAAGAGCTGCAGGAGGCCTACGAAGAAGCCCAGTCCATGGAGCAGAGAATTTCAGGCGCTCAAGGCTTCCAATCCGAGGAAAACGAGTTAGGGAAAGTCATCAGCCAGATCGAGCAGGAGAATGAAAAAGCCGAGGAAGCCGTCCAGACCATCCAGCAGGATGAATCCTTCCTGTCCAGGTTGATGAACCGGTGAAAGGCCTCCACCTATTTTTCGCCGTCTACGCATTAATAATCTCGGCGGTATCGCTTTACTACATCTACACTCACGTAAAGAGGCTTGAAGAGGTAGAATGGTGATGACGCTTCTCGAGGCCTTGACCGATCCACAGGTCGCGTTCCGGACCCTGCATTTTGTCGCGGCAGTAGTAGCGGTCGGGGCTGTAACAGCGACGGACTCGATGCTGATATACCTGCATTTCAGGCAGAAGTTTTCAACGGTTCTCTCCAAGGTATCGGTCCTAATGTCGATGCTTATCTGGATAGGCCTCTTTTTACTTTCCGCAACCGGCGCATTCCTGATATATACCAACCCGGAGATCGCGGACGGCACATTTTTCCACATCAAAATGCTGCTTGTCACCGCGGTATTCATCAACGGGGTAATACTCAACGAGAAAATCTACCCGAGGTTCCAGGACTTATCCGATGAATGGCCGCAGCACACCGAAGAAGTAACAGAGTTCGAGAAAAGAGCCGCAATCTTCGGAATAATCTCGGTAATAGCTTGGTGGACCATACTTTTGATGGTACAGCTCAAACCCTACATCTCGGTTTAGAGGCCTCGCTGTTTTTTAACTCTTCAAGCCACTCACAGATTTAGAAGTCCCCTGGGGTAGCGGCCAATCCTACCAGCTTCTGGGGCTGGTGACCCAGGTTCGAATCCTGGGGGGACTAATAACTATCAGTTTGATTAGTGTGGTCACTGTCTGTTTCTGGCGAGAAGGTAAAGACCAGTAGGTAGTCCGATTATAATGATGGCAAAAAGTAGGTATTGCTGTCTTAGTTCTTGGTAAATAGATTTCGCTTCAGGGAAGAAACCTCTTATCACAAGCCCTAAAGCAGCTAAAATCAGTCCTCCTATCAGAAGATTCGGTATTGCATCCGATGAAACAGGATTTTCCATGCTTATTCCCGGTTCTATCACTTTATACGCCATTAATAAAGCCTGTGTCCTTCTCCATCAAACTCGCAGTTCGGTGACCGATTCAGCACAAATTAACAACCTACTATATCTCACAGAGATCAGGGTTACCTGTTCTTATTATTAGCGCTACGAGTAGCAGTACTCCTGCAAGTCTTAGAGAGTTTCCTGCAAATGGCATCGACGCCAGTACTCCTCCGAACCCGAGAAGCGAAAGGATTCCTACCCCGCATGAAGCACATCCTCCTGCCAGGAATCCTGGTAGTGCTCCAAGAGAGCTCAGGTTCAGTTTATTCATCTTTAACTGGACTGCAGTATTCGTCATTGTGATGCCTACAAGTAAAGAGAAGATGAGTGTCAGTGCTGCGCCCGTGTAACCTGAGTTCATCAGCAGGCCTGTGAAACGTGTCATAAATGCGATCGGCCAGTATTCAAGTCCGGAGAATAGCATCTGAATCGAGTAACCAGGATTAGCTGAAAAAACAGTGAGAGAGAAAGTGAGGAATCCTACTATCAACGTCCCCAAAGTTCTCCTCCTGTTCCTGAGAGATCCTCTCACTCCCTGTTCAAAGCCTCTTCTCCATTTACCGGGTTTGAAACTAAGCCAGTTTCCTGGATTTACCTCGATCCTGATACTCATAACTTACTCACTTTCAACCGTTTCAAACGCTTCCTCAAACCTTGAGAGCGGTTGAGCACCTTCTATCTTGACGAATCCTTTCTCCTTGTTTCCAACGAAGAAAGTTGGTGTTCCAAACTGCCCAAGGCTTTCGATCGCGTTTTCCCTGTCCTCATTGGCTTCCGTGTTCTCGGAGTCCTCGTAGCACTGCATCACTGTCTCGGTATCAAGCCCTAGATCATCTGAGATCTCTTTAAACGTTTCATCTGTATCTCCATCGCCGGACTGCATCCAGGAATCTCTTCTCTCAAACAGTTCGTCATGGTAATCCCAGTAACTATCCTGTTCGTGTTCATAGACGCAGTTCGCAGCCTTGTGGGCTTCTGGCCCGTTCGGATGCAGGTTTGGAACAGGGTAATCCTTGGAAATCAGCTCTACCTCGCCTTCATCAATGTACTGGCTTTCAAGACTTCCAGCAATATCCATCTGATCGATAGGAGTCCTTGAGGAGGCATCAATTCCATTCCACTCCGCACAGAATGGACAGCCAAACTCGTTGTACTCAACAACCTTGATAGGAGCATCCTCCTCTCCCTTACTTGGCTCATCTTCCAGATCTATACCATCCAAACTAACGAGATCAGAGCCTGACTCCTCACCTGAACCATCATTAGCTGAATCAGAATTAGAATCTGCTGATTCACTGGGCTCATCCACACTATCCTGCACCGGGCCTGAAACCGCCATTCCGCCGGCAAAACCTCCTAAGCCTCCAATTATCAGACCCAAAGCCAGGGTAAGGAGTGCTGCCTGTTTAGTTGTTAATTCAAGAGTGATGCCGTCTGAATCATTCATTTTTCGCCACCGCCCGCTCTTGTGTTTTGATTTTCTGCATACGCCGTGTTGAGAGAACTGTATGTCTGTATCATATCGGAACTTGATATCCGAACGATATTAAAGGGCCGGGTCCGGAGACAGATACATGGTTTCGAGGCCGATACCACATGTCTAAAAACGGGGACAAGATTCCAGTCTGGTGTAGAACCGAGGAATGGTGTGCATTAAAATCCACTAGCAAGATTTTAGGGCATAAATGGGTGTCAGTGATAGCTTACCACATTTATGACAACGATGAGCTTCGTTTCTCCGAGATAAAAGAAGCGGTCGGCGGAATCACTAACAAGACCCTCAGCAACAACCTGGACAGGATGCAGGAACAGGGCATGGTGGAGAGAAAAGTGGAGAACCAGAAACCTGTCAAGATAACCTACGAGCTAACGGATTTTGGTGAAAGACTGATCCCGCTGGTAAAGGAAATGGTTTCATGGGGGCAGGAAAACCTGAGAGAAGGTGACAGAGAAGAAGCCCTAGTCAAATAAATAGAGATAAGAGTTATTCGCTGGTGTCCATTCCCAGCATGGCGTAGAGCCGACACTTCTTCCGATAACCCGTTACCAGCAAGATCAACGCCAGTACACCCATATCTCGTCATAACAGGCCCCGTAGGAGGAATAACTGTATTCGGGTCCGTAGGAATATTCCTGGGGCCGGTAATACTCGCTGTAACAAGAACGCTTCTCGAAGTATACAAAAACTGATATTCATCGCGGATCAGAGAATCCGGCTTCTACGACAACGAGAATCTCAAGGGGGGTAGGAGAACCGGGTCACTTTGACAGGCAGAGAGGATCAAGGGGACGGCACCTACCGGAGAGATTAAATGCGGTCAGGCCTGAAATATTTCCAGAGATATATGATTGAATACGCAGCATTTCTGATAGCAGGACTTGTAGGCCTCTGGATCTCTGCGGATAAAACTGTCGAGAATGCGGAGAAACTGATCAAGGCCTATGGGATCCCGGGCTTCATGTTCGGAGCAGTCTTCATATCCATATCCACAGGGCTTCCCGAACTCGCAACAGCCCTGATATCGACTTTTGAAGGCGTTCCAGAGCTTTCTGCGGGAGACATAATCGGATCCTCGCTCGTAAACCTGACTTTCGTGCTTGGCATCAGTATCCTGGCCGCTAAAGGCCTGGAACTTCACGGAGAAGACCTTGACCTGGTAAGGGATGCGGTTATCGCCACAATGTTCGCAGCCCTGGTCCTGATAGTTTTCCAGAGTCTCTCGCTCGGCGTAGTCGTAATGCTTTTGACAGTCTACGCAGCTTTTCTCTACCGGGTCGAGCACTCCGCGTTCCAGATAGATGAAGAAGGAGAGGCCTCCTCCAAAGAGATTTTACTGACTTTGATAGGTGTGGCAGCGCTTCTGCTCTCGGCAAGGATAATGGTGGCCGGGGCAAAAGGACTGGGAGAAGCCATTGGAATCCCGATAGAGATCCTGGGCGCAACAGTTGTAGCGGTCGGTACAGGCCTCCCCGAACTCGCGTTCGAAGTCACCGCAATCAGAAAAGGAGACTACTCGCTGGCGCTCGGCGACATATTCGGTTCAACCCTGGTCAACATCACTTTAAGCCTCGGCCTCCTCGGACTGATCTCCACACCATCAATAATCTCCTTGATGCCGGTTCTTCTCGGACTGGTGCTGGTCGGAGGCCTGACAATGATCTTCTCATGGAAAGGAGAGTTTTCAAGGATCGAGGCCTTAATTTTACTTGCGGTGTTCCTGGCGTACATACTGTTCCAGGCCTTTTGAATCTCTAACCGTTATTAAGAATTGCTGTGAATGTTGACTTGAAGCCCCTTAGGATAGTGGCCAAGTCCGTCGGCCTTTGGAGCCGGAGACCCTGGTTCGAATCCGGGAGGGGCTAAACCCTCAGATTTTAAACCCTTCTCAGATAAAAAAGATTTATGACCTTCATCGACCAGACAAAGATATTCTACGGAGCCTCAGCATTTCTCGGAGTGCTCGCAATCTTCTACTTCGGATTCGAGTACCTCACAGCGCTCTCACCCTTTACAATAACATCAATACTTTTCGCACTGTTCCTCGGCTTCCTCGGCTTTGGAATCAGGAGGGACGGCAACACCGCAGTACTCTCCTACATATTCTCCGCTGGAGCCTACATCATAGGCCTTATGTACATGACAGGAAAGTTCGGCTTCAGCTCCGACCAGATCATGGTATCGCTGACATTCTCCTCAGCGGTCTTCGCAGGCCTCGGATACCTCGTGACACAGAAAGAGTTCCAACTCGAGAAAAAACAGTTCCTCTACAGTCTAATAGCATTGACCGTAATGGTTGGAGGCCTCGCGGCTTATGATATTGTTTCGGAAGAAGCAGAGTACAGTTCCAGTTTTGTCGACAGTGTTGAGATGAACGAAACCGTGGATATAGGCGAAGCAACTGTGGAAAAGAAAGGATTCCTACCCGAGGAGTCAGAAGGCCTGAGGATTCAGTCCTGCCTCTACAACGCCACGGGGCACCCCGTCGACTCCTCCGGGTTCTCAACAGATTTCGACACCATGAAGTTTGGAAGATTCAGCGAGGCCCAGCGGATAGAGATCAGGTTAAGAGACACTGAAATAGAGGGAGACGTTCCTGTAGAGAGAGCAGAGACAGACTCGAGATGCGAAAAGATAGAAGAAGGTCCAAAGATCGTTGCCGGCCCCGGCATTACACATCGCACGATCTACGACTGAAAGAATCAAAAAGATGGAGGCCTAAAAACCCTTTATGACAGGAAAAGTGCATGCCAAACATATTCTCGTGGATAACAGGGAACACGCCCGCCAGATCAAACAGGAGATCGAAGAAGGAGCATCCTTCGAAGAAATGGCGAAGAAGAAATCTGAAGGCCCTTCAGGCGACAAAGGCGGCGACCTCGGATGGTTCGGAAGAGGCGACATGGTCAAACCTTTCGAGAAAAAGGCCTTTGAAATAGATACGGGAGAGGTTTCTGACCCAGTGAAAACAGAGTTCGGATGGCATCTCATAAAGAAAGTTGACGAAAAGTAGTCAATCTTCTGATGAAGCCGAAAATCTCTGATTTTCAATCATAAAGAAAGTTGACGAGAAATAGCCGATCCTCAAAAAGCCAGGATCGATGAAAAGTGACTCTTTGAGGCCTCCCAACTATTTTTTCGTAGAGGCAGGCCTTTCTTTGGTACCTTTATAAGATTTAACCGGAATCAGTATTTTACGTAATCATGCCAGATACAAAAGAAGTAGTACGGATAGCCAGAACCGGTATCGATGGTACAAAGCCAGTACAGGAAGCGATTACAGGCCTGAAAGGTGTGAGCGACACCTACGGCAACGCCATCGCACATGAACTCGGTTACTCCGACACAAAGATCGGAGATCTTTCAGACGAGGAAATAGATGAGATAGAGGAAGAGTTGAAGAATCCGGATCTTCCGTCCTACCTGCTTAACAGGAGGAACGACAGAGAGACTGGCGAAGACGAACATTTAATCGAATCCGATCTCGAGCTTAAGGAAGAGTTCGATATCCGCCGGTTGAAGGAGATTGACTCCTACAAAGGCTGGAGACATGAGATCGGTCTTCCGGTAAGAGGGCAGAAGACCAAGTCCTCGTTCAGAACCGGCAGCAAGATCGGGGTTGACACTGCGTCAATCAAGGAAGAAGCCGCGGCAGAAGGAGGAGATGAAGAATGAAAGAACTTAAGGAAAAAGCAAAGAGAAGGTACAGAGAACTCAAAAACAGGATTAGATAGAATGGACGAAATTCAAAGAATTTCTGGACTCGCAGAAAATACAGGAGGTGTTTTCGAGTGGTCAAGAACCTGAAGAAACAGTACGAAACCCCTAACCGGGCATGGAACGAGGAGAGAATCCAGAGAGAAGACGAGCTGAGAGATAACTACGGCCTCAAGAACAAGGAAGAGATCTACAAGGCCTACTCTAAGCTCAGGAACTTCAGGAGAGAGGCCAGAAAACTTGTAGGAGAGGAAAGCAGCGAAGCAGAAGACGTTCTCAACAAGGCGAACCGTTTAGGCCTTGTAAAGTCGGACGCGGAGCTTACAGACCTGCTTACGCTTCAGGTAGAAGATATTTTGAACCGTAGACTGCAGACCGCAGTCGACAGGAGAGGCCACGCGGACTCTCCGAAACACGCCAGGCAGCTTGTAACCCATGGACGGGTGAAGGTCAACGGCGAGAAAGTCAACATTCCAGGATACATGCTGACAACTGAAGAGGAAAAGACTATAGAAGTCGAAGAACCTTCAGAACCCGATGAAACAGAGGCCTCAGAAGAAGATGAAGAATCTGAGGAAACGGAAGAAAGCGGAAATACTGAAGAAAACGAGGAGGTGGAAGAATAATGAAGAAAGGACTGGTACATATTTACTCGAGCTTTAACAACACGATTGTCCACGTCACAGACGCTACAGGGGCCGAAACCATTTCAAGGATTACATCCGGAATGGCGACGGACAAAGGCCGATTACAGGGGGGCGCATTCCCTGCGATGAAAGCCGCCGACCAAGCGATTGAAGAAGCCGTAGAGAAAGGCCTGGAAAAAGTAGATATACGTGTAAGAGCTCCCGGTGGACAGGGCAACAAGATCCCAGGAAAAGGTGCGCAGCCAGCGATCCGAGCCATTTCCCGGAACGAAGACATGGAAGTCGGAAACATTGAAGACGTGACGCCTGTACCTCACGACAGTTGCAGGGAGAAAGGCGGGAAGAGAGGTAGAAGAGTATGAACCTTGAGATAGGCGAAGAAGAGAATGGAGTTCTGGAAGCCCGGTTAAAGGATTCTTACCCGGCTGTCGCAAACGCACTCAGAAGAGCAATGATGGCCCGAGTCCCGACGCTTGCGATAAAAGAGATCGATGTAGTGAAAAACGAGTCAGGCCTCTTCGACGAAGACCTGGCCAACAGGCTGGGACAGGTGCCGTTTACAGTCCCACAAAAGTTTGACGAGGACGATACACTTCACATCGCAATCAAGAAGGAAGGCCCTGCAACAGTAAAATCCGGCGACATACAGACCGACAACGAGGAAGCAGAACCGGTCAACGAAGGCATAGATATTGTGACACTGAAAGAAGGACAGGACCTTGAACTCGAAGCAACAGCAGTGCTTGGAACAGGCCGCGAACACGCCAAACACCAGGGCGGAACAATCGGATACGAAAAAGACGGAGACGACTTCATCTTCCGAATCGAATCCACCTCGGGCTACACAAACAGGGAACTCCTCGAGGCCTCAGTCGACAGCATCAAAACAGACCTCGTCGAATTCGAACAGAAGATTCAGGGATAATGTTCGGACAAGCTTCTAAGCCAGATACCTACAACCGTTTGATAGAAGAGAAAGGCCTCCAACTCTCCGAGATGGACGGAAGGCTTGAATGGGGCTACAGCAAGGGAAAGGCCTCAGTAGAGTACGTCCAAGCCCTGGCCAGATACTTCAAAGAGTATGAAATCTCACCGCCTGCTGACGATAGACTCGAAGTCAACGGCGATGAAATAAGGCTGGAAGCAGAACACCCTGAAAACGATGAAAAAGCCGCCAGAAACGTTTTAAACATCGTAAAGGCCTTTGAAACATCAAGTGTAGAAGAAGCGCTCGAAGAATCACATCTCACCGGCTTCAGGGCCTCAAGCTACAATCCAGGGCCTTAATTTTCCATATAAGTCTTATTCAGATTCTACCGGTTCTTATATAATTTTTGTTATACTTAGTTAGTAACGTTATGAATCCAGGAGATGATGAATATACGAAGGAAGATAATGAGCTTGTAACACCGGAAGAAGATGTGGGGGTCTTTGATCCCAGAAAAGCAATTCCAGATAGAGTACCTATACCAGAGGAGCAGATCGATGACGAGGAACCCTCGCCTGAAAGTTACGATGAGGTTGCTTCATATGTAAATGATCTTCTGGAGTACGAGATAGGATTCAGTCCTGAACAGGCAGCTGAAGACCCAGCTAACCCTGGCCAGATCGCTGATCAGGAAACCGTTTTGAGCGGCCAGATACTTGATGTAACGGCTGATGAGACAGGCGTCCAGATTTTCTATATAAACAAGGACCACCTGCTTGAAGAGGCGGATTACCCTATCGAAGAGCCAGAAGATATGCCGGATGTATGGGCCAATGTAAGTTCCAGTGTGTCAGTAGAATACAACCCGGAAAACTTTCCACAGCTTCGACAGGAAACCAAAAGAATCGCCAAATACATCAATGAAGTAGATGAAGCCCTTTCCAACCAGAAAAATCCTTAATCTATGCAAACAGTAGAGAACTATTCCAAAACAGTATTCAAGCTGGAGAACCTGGCCTACAACCATCCGGATATCGACTACTCTCCGAGAGGCGACCACGTCGACCTCCAGGCCTCTTCTGACTGGATAGAGCAGAAGATGGACGAAGTACTGGACGAGGCCTACGAACACGAGTACATGGCCAGATCTGAAATGATGCAGCAAGGCGAAAGCCCGGAAGTATTCAGGGAAGACCAGAGAACGGTAGAAAAGATAGAGGAGGAGCTCCGGTCAACCTATATCAAGGCCTCGGCGCTAATCGAATGACAGGCCTTAAATAACTCAACAGTTCTAACATCCATAACAGGTAATCACCAATTTATGCCGGGGTAGCCAAGTTAAATCTTGCCAACCCGGCCAAAGTCCCAAAAAATGCCGGGGTAGCCAAGTGGCCAAAGGCGCAGGACTTAAGAACCGAACTTCTGAAAGTTCGAGCCGCACGTTTCTAAGTGAAGCGTGCTCAAAGCAGATTTCAATACAGAAATCTGCGGCATCATAAGCCACGCAAGGCGGCTTTCAGGATAAGGATTTGATATCCTGTCCCGCAGGGGTTCCGGAGTTCAAATCTCCGCCCCGGCATATAATACTTCAATATGGCGGTATTTGATGGTAGAAGCTCCATATCTGCGAGCTTCGAGTTCAAATCTCCGCCCCGGCATACTTCTATTTAGATGAGGTTTAGCGAATTTTTGTAATTGGAGGCCTTGTTTGGAAAATTGATTTAACTCTCAGGCCTCAAAAGTAAATTATGGCGGATGTCGAGTTTGATGATGGATACGTACGGATTCCTAAAGAGGAGTTCGAATCGATGAAGGCGACTATTGAGACCTTGGAGGACGAGAATGTTATGCGCCAGCTGAAGGATAGTCAGGAAGAGTCTTCAAAGTCTCTAAAAAAGCTGAAGGAAGAAATTCAGTAAAGGCTTTCAGCATCTTCTTTATGTTTAACTGCACGCACCTCAACAGTATCTTCATCTACAGTATACCAGATTCTGTACTTACCTGATCTCAACTGCCAGACCCCGCTTAACTGGCCTCTCAAAGGCTTACCGTACTTCTTGGGGAAGTCCTCAAGTTTATCTAACTAGCCTATGACCTCCTGTTGTTTAGACTTGTCAAGCTTCTTTATCTCATCTTCAGCGGATTCTCTGATCCTGACCTCATAACTCACGTATAGGGACTCGCTATCGATACTTAAAATTTTTACAGGAATTTAAATCCTTTAAATCAGTCTGAGGCCGTTAAAGCCGTGTTTATACCGGT
>JBKHHG010000003.1:0-40273 GCA_046539225.1 Candidatus Nanohaloarchaea archaeon | reverse complement strand
CGAGGACGAAGCCACTTATGATTACAGCAAAAATGATGACGCCAGTGGAACACACGGAGAATACGATTTTGATGTAATTGCATACAACGATAGTGATGATGAGCTTGATTCGGAGGAGCTTGAAGGTTTGACTCTTGATACACAGGATCCTGATGTTGATGGGGAGTCTCCTAAGGATGGTGAAGTGATTGATCAGGATGATCCTGATATTGAGGCCTCTTTTGAGGATGATATTTCAGGCCTTGAGAACGCGACTTTGAGTTTTGAAGGAGAGGAAGATGTATGGGACGATGGAGATGAAGACTCGGTTGATCTTCAGATTGACTCAGATGATTTTGATGATCTGGATGACGGAGAGTACGATGTTGATTATGAGGCCTACGATGAGGCCGGTAATGAAGAGTCAGGTACTTGGGATTTTGTTGTTGATACTGTTGAGCCTGATCCTGATAATTTCGAGCTGGATCCTGAGGAGGGTGATCACGATGTTGAGGGTGAGGATGAGTTTGATATTGATGTTGATTTTGAGGCGACTGAGGATCATGAGAGCAGTGTTGAGGCCTTATGTATTGTTGAAGGTGATGAAGAGGATTCAGCTGATTTAGGCCAGTTGGAAGAGGGTGAGGATGAGGAGTTTACCTGTGAAATCCCTGATGATTACTTTGACGAGGATGTTGAGTTCGAGGTCGAGCTTGAGGACGAGGCCGGTAATGATTGGAGTTCTGACATTTACGACTATGGTTTGGATGAGTCCGCGCCTACGATTTCAACTTTAGAAACTTCTACAGGTCTAGATACTTTCAACGATGACTTTGATGTCGAGTATGAGGCCTTGGATGCTGTTTCGGAAATTGAGACCGTGGAATACTTCTTTGATGAGGATACTGGTGAAGGTGATGGGACTGAGGTCTCTGACGGTAACTTTACGGCAGATACTTCAGATCTCGATGAGGGTGATAACATACTTTATTTGAGGGCTGAAGACGACTTTGGGAAGTGGGGCAGCACTGAGTCCTTTGACTTCGATTTCAGGCCTGATGAGGAGCCTGAGGCCTCTTTAAGCGTTGCTGACGAGTTGAATGTTACTTCTGGAACGACTGAGAACCTTGAAGTGGAGATCGAGAATACCGGTAAGATCTTGATTCCTGGAGGCGATGTTGAGGCCTCTGAACTGGGTGAAACGGTTTCTTTCGATAGTATTCCGCCGAATGAGACCGAGTCGGTCTACCTCGAGTTTTCGCCGACGGATGATGATCTGGGGATGTATGAGGTCGATGTTTCTTTGAGCAGTGTTGATGCCTCTGGTACTGTCTCGGTTCTTGTCTCTGCTGATGAGGAGGCCCGGGGTGAGATCGAGTCGGATCTGGAGGATTACGAGGGAAGTTATGAAAACCTGAGTTCCCGGGTTGATTCATTGAGGCCTGGGCTTTCGCAGGAGAGAAAGGAGAGGTTGGATGAGGATTTCTCTACCCTTGAGTCTTCTGCCCAGGATGCACGGGAGGCTGTCGACGAGGGAGAGTACTACAGGGCTGACTCCATTCTTGAAGGTATCGATGAAGAGTTTAACGCTGCTGATGAAACCTTCAGCACTGTTGAAAAAGAGCAGAGTATCGATGACAGGAACAAGGTGATAATGGTTGTCGCAGCCCTTTTCCTGTTGATTATCGCGGGGGGAATCGGGTTTGTGGTTTACAGTGATGAGTACGAGTTCGATCTTTCGTTCCTGTCAGAGTACGAGCTTGATATCGGAAACGATCAGGGCGTCGATACTTTCGAGTCGGAGGATTCTGGCTTAGTGGATAAACTTAAGTCGAAGATCGAGGAACTGAGAGGCGGAGAGGAAGAGGATGAAGTTGAGTACGAGTTCAAGTAGTCAGAGCTTTTCAACGTCTTCAAAACTTTGCTTCATCAGGCCTTTGGCCTTGACGGTTTCAAGTATCTGCCTGAACTCTTCAAGGTAGGCCTCTTCTCTGGCGGCGTTTCCCGCTGCCTCGTTCAGGAGGAGCATGATCTGTGGGTCGTCTTTCATCTTTCTCAAAAGTTTTTTGCTGGCTCTCTTCTTGTTGAGGTACTGGCTGACCGCGGCCTGTGTTATCCCCATGATCTCGGCGATTTCCTCCTGGTAGAGGCCGTACTCTTCTGAAAGCTGTTCTGCCAGAAGCGATCTTGCGGCGGGCAGAAATTCCTGAGCGATTGCCTCGGACTCAAAATCCATAACAAAGATAACGGTGTTATAAGGCTTAAATAACAGGGGAAAAATTAAGAGAAAAAAGTTTTTTTAGACGTCGCTCTGCTCTACTTCCCGGGAGAGTTTTTCGACGTCGGCGCTCAAGGCCTCGAGTTTTCTTGCGACCCGTTCCTTTTCTTTTATGATGTTCTCTACTTTCTCGTACTTTCTGGCCGCGTGATCCAGGTGGTGTTTTTCGACGTAGGCCGCGTCTGTCTCCATCATGTTTTCGATGATTTCCTCCGCGATTTCGCCCAGTAAAAGGTTCAGTCCGTAGTAGACGTTTGAACGTACGTACTGTCCGTCCGCTGCTTCTTCTCTGATCATTCTTTTGATCCGGGCGTGCGTGAAGGGAAGGTCTTCTATTTCGGTGTCTTCAGGTACTTCAACCATGTTATCACGTAGAAAATTCGGGTTACAGGCTTATAATTGTTTGACATACGGAAAAATATAAAGCAGAGGCCTGTCAAATAACTGTTATGATTGAATACGCCGCGCTTAACTCTTTTCTGGATGTGGCGGTCAAGGTTACCGCTGTGGCCCTCGGAATGTATCTCCTGTTCCTCCTGAGAAACCTGAACTCTTTCGTACAGGAGGCCGAGGAATCCGTCAAGTCGGTTGAGGAGTCGGCGCAAGCTGTTGAAAAATCCGTGAAATGGGGCAGGTTTCTGCCTTTCATAGGTGGCAAGGAGTGAACAAGTTTCTTGAGGCCGCGAGTTCTGACGGGGATGACTCCTCTGACAGGTATGAGAAGCTGAAGAAAGAGGAAGCAGGTACCGAAGACGAGGATCTTGCGCGTAAACGTTTTGAGAAATTAAAGGAGGAGGCCAAGCAGGAGTATATAGAGAAGCATAAAAAGCAGGAGCAGGAAGAAGAGGAAGAAGACGACGAACCAGGCTTCGTGACCCACTGATGGCTTTACAGGAGATTCCAAGGATTACAAAGTATCTTTCCGCAGTAATGCTTTTTGCCTGGCTGGGCCGCAACATGGTCTGGCAGTTCTTGCCGGTCTACTTCAAGATGCATATCGACATGGTTTTCCTGATAGGCCTATTAACGTCTCTACCTTCTGCTGTCGCTGTCCTGCTTGACATACCGGTCAGCAACTATGTGCAGAGGGTTGGCGAAAAGTTCGTATTCTTCACAGGCCTTTTGGTCGGGGCTCTGCCTGCGCTCGCCTATCTAATCGCTACCCCACTGTTTCTAACCGCCGGAAAGGTTTTCGAGGGAGTGACGAAGAGCCTGATCTGGAACAGCGGCTGGAGCCTGTCCATGAAAAGCTCTGAAGAATCCACTGAGTCAAAGTCTCTGTCAGTCTTTTTGCTTGGCGCCAACCTTGCAGCCATCATCGGGCCTATAATAGGAGGATACCTTATCCTGAACCAGGGCTTCTCGCTGGTGCTCGGGCTATGGGTGCTGACCGCGATCATCTCACTGGGCATCTTCATATCCTATATAGGGGTTTCGTCCAAAGGCTCTCGAGTCCTTAACTTCGAGAAACTCTTCAAGTCAAAGACATACAGCAACGACTTCCACCACCTGAAAGAAAACTGGAGCCGGGTTAGACCCGCGTACATAATGGTCTTCCTCTACTCCATAATCTTCTCATTCTTCTGGCTGGCGGTGCCTCTCGCCCTTGAAGAGGCAGGAGCCTCCTACGTCGAAATGGGTATAATCTTCGGTTTAGCTGCGTTACCTAAGGCCTTCCAGATACTGTTTGGTGACTTCGCGGACAGAATAGGAAAGAAAAAAGGCCTTATCGTGTTTTCCATGGGTCTCGCACCTGTACTGTTCGGAATGTACTTCCTGGAAAGCACATTGATGCTGGGAGCATTCTTCTTCGTCGCAGCAGCTTTGACAAACGGTTTATCGCCTGTAATCCATGCAATTTTCGATAGTAGAGCGCCGGAGGAGGTAGAAAGCGAACTCGTCGGTTTCATGGAGACTTTCAAACATATAGGCTCCCTTGTGGGGCCAACGATGGCGGGAGCGGTCGCATCGGCCTTCAGCCTTTCGGCAAGCTTTGCTTCAGCGGGTGTAATCGCTCTGGTGATGCTTGCGTACTCTGTAAAGCTTTACAGATTCTGAACTTTTCCAAAGTCGTAGACCCCGCCTTCACGGGAGACCGCGTAGGCCTCAAAGTCTTTCAGGCCTACATCTCTTAGAATCGGGGATAAAAGCTCGTTTTTATTCATTCTGTTGACTTCAGAGCCCCTGGAAATTTTTGAGAAAGCCGGCAAGACTATTATCTCGCCTCTTTCCGTGTTTCCGTGGAGGAGGCAGGGTACTTTCTCCGTTACTCCTATTTCATCGGTGAGGGCAAGCGCAGGATGTTCGTGGCCGATCACCAGGGTTTCAAACTCTTCCTCGACTTTTTCGTGGCCGTGAACGAAGAGGAGTCCGTCTTCGCTGTATGATTCGACGGTTCTGAGGCCTTTGTCTTTTACAGTGTCTTCTATGAACGTGTCGTGGTTGCCTTTTACTATTATAACGTCTTTGAAGGTTTCTTTGAGGTGCTGCAGCAGTTCCTCTATCTCGTTTTTCTCTGTGTAGCTTGTGGAGTACTGGTTTTTGAGGTCTCCGTTGACCACGATTCTCTCCGCATCGGTCTCTTTTTTCAGGAAGTTTAGCTCTTCTTTAAGCTCTTCGAGCTGGAACTCGGGTATGTAGTGGCCTCTGGATGTCATGCTTCCTTCCAGCCCGAGATGCAGGTCGGATACTGCGATGAGGCCTTTCTCTGGGAAATAGACTGCAGGTTTTGAATCTATAATGTTGAACTCTGTCACTGGTTTACGGATTCCCAGATATCTATAAAAGACTCGAAGAAGTCTTCCCCGGTTGAGGCCCGTATGTACCTGGCGTTGTTCATGTCGCAGAGCTCCTCTATCTCCTCTACATGTTTCTGTAGCTTGGACTTGTACTCGTTCTTTGTCTTTCTTGAGACGTAGGCTCTCAGGGTGGAGCTGGACTCAGGGTCTTCGAGGATAGTGTCTCCTTTCATCGATGGATCGAGCTCTTCCTCGTCGAAGACGTTGACAAGCACGACATCGCTTTCCTCCAGTGACTGGAGGCCTGACCTTATCTGGTCTATATCGGTCAGGAGATCGGATATTATCACCACTACCGATCTGTTCTCAATCCTCGAGCTGTACTCTGTAATACATTTCTCTACACGGCTTTCAGGGGTTTTACGGAGCTCGTTCAACGTGTCCAAAAGGTTTACAAGGTTTCCATTTCTTCTTGCCGAGGTAAGATCGGTTAAAGTCTCTGAAAACACGGAGAAACGGAACCTGTCGTTCGTCCTGTTGGTCATGTAAGCCAGGGCGAGGCCTATCTTCGAGGCAAAGTCGTACTTTGATTCTTCTCCGAAGTCCATGGAGCTGCTCCGGTCTACGATGATGTGGACGGTAAAGTTTTTCTCCTCATCGAAACGCTTTACGTAGAAGTCTTTTGTCCGTGCATAGGCCTTCCAGTCGATTCTTCTGATGTCGTCGCCCGGCGTGTATTCTTTATGGTCTTTGAAGATCATTCCATGGCCTGAGAACTCTGAGTCCTGTTCTCCTTGCTGTACTTCGCCGCTGTTCTTTTTCAGGGCGAGGTGGAACCTTTGAAGGTTTTTGAGGAACTCTGGCTCTATCATAGCTCCTCCACTATCTCGTCTATTACGTCGTCAGGGTTCAGGCCTTTCTTCTCCGCTGCAAAGCTTAAACCGATTCTGTGCCTGAGCACTGGTTTCGCCATTCTCTTCACGTCTTTCATTGATACATGGTTTCTGTTTTCGACGAGAGCCCGGCCTTTCGCCGCCAGCACAAGGTTTATCGAGGCCCTAGGTGATGCGCCGTACTCCAGGTTTTCCTTGTCTCTTGTCTCCCTTATTATCTTCACCGCGTCTTTCAGGATGTCGTCGGCGATCGGTACTTCCCGTGTGAACTTCTGGAGCTTTACGAGGCCTTTCTTTGTAACGACTTTCTCGAGTTCGGGTTCGTAGTTGAGCTCCTCGGTAAACCTTTCGACTATTTTTCTCTCTTCGTCTCCGCTGGGAAAGTCCAGCTTTACTTTCATCATGAAACGGTCTCTCTGAGCCTCCGGTAGTGGATAGGTTCCTTCCTGTTCGAGAGGGTTCTGGGTTGCGATCAGGAAGAAGGGTTTGTCAAGGCTGTAGGAGTTGTTGCCGACGGTTACCTGTTTCTCCTGCATTGCTTCCAGCAGTGCCGACTGTGTTTTTGGCGTGGCCCTGTTGATCTCATCCGCGAGCACCATGTTGGCGAAGATCGGTCCCTGCTGGAAGATAAACTCTGCCTTCCCTGAGGATTCGTCGACGATATGTGTGCCTGTAATGTCGGAGGGCATAAGGTCGGGAGTGGACTGTATCCTGGAGAACTCGAGGCCTAAAGTCTTTGAAATTGTTGAGGCCATCTTGGTCTTTCCCATTCCTGGGTTTGACTCGAGAAGTATGTTGCCGTCGCAGAGGATCGATGTCAGCACCTGGTCGATCACTTCTTCCTGACCGACCATTACCTTTCCTACCTCGTTCTTGATTTCGGCGAGTTTTTCATTCACTTTCTCGTACTTCACAGAGTCCTTTTTACCGGAGAGCTTCATACAAGAGAATGGAGAAGCCAGTCATTAATAATTTATTCGAGGCCTCTGATTGCAACGCTGTACCTCTTCGCCAGCTCCAGGTCTCTGTCAAGCCTGTCGTCAGAGGCCTCAAACATCAGCTCCTCGTCCTGAAGGCCTTTCCTGAAGCCTTCCTCAAAGCTTTCGCCCTCGCCCTCAACTGAAATGTTGACGTCGGTGCCGGTGGTGTCGATATCGATCGAATCTCCCATTATCTCCGAGGAGTTCGCCTTTTCCTCTTCGCCTATACCCGGGCCGGGTAGAGAATCCTGGAAATCCGGGGCTTCAAAGCTGACTGTCGGGGCCACAAGGCCTGAGACCGCGGTCAGTATCGCAAGGCCTCCGATCAGGAAAAGCTTCTGAAACACTCTATCAGAAGGTATAATCGTTTCAGAGCTCATCTTCCTCGCTCTATCCATCACATCCTCGAACAGGGCCTGTGTGATCTCGTCCCTCCTGTCAAGGTTGTCTCTCGCGGTTCTCAAAAGCTCTTCAAGGCTTTGGTTCTGGTTTTCGTATATTTCGACCGAGTAGTTTCGTGAAAGGTAGTAGAACCTGCTTAGGAAAAACGCCAGGCCTATAACGGCGAGCATTCTCAGGTCGTAACTGAAATTGATGATTATGGCTCCGAGGTTCAAAAGTAGGACGATGATAAGAGTGTCGAGAAAACTTTGCAGAAGCTTGATCTTGAAGTACTCTCTTTTAAGCCGTTTGAACAGGTCTTCAACTCTCATCTGTGCTTCAGTCCTCGCATAGGCTCTGTGAAAAGCTGTCCAGGCCGTCGGCGTCCTCGCAGATGTACTGGATGTCGTCTTTCAGGTTTTCAACTGTTTCGGCGTAGTCATTGTTCTCGTTTTGAAGCTGCTGTGTCCGGTTCTCCATTCTTTCTATCTCCTGTTGGAGGCCTTGCTCTGACTCTGTCTGGTTCTCCAGTTCTGTTTTTAGCTCGTTGATCTGGTCCTGAAACTGTTTTTCCCTGTCTCTGGATGCGTTAAGTTCCTTTCTTGTGGTGTTGAGTTCGGAGTTTTTCTCGGAGAGTCTCTCCTTCAGGCCATGGTTCTCATCTGTTATCTCCTGTAGCTGGGTCTGAAAGACTATTGAAAGGCCTACGAGCAGGGAAAGGCCTACCAGCGTTGTAAGCAGCAGGAAGGGGTTGAGCCGTCTCTTGAGCAGCAGCTTCATCTCTACAGAGAAATGGTCTATCTGAAGATTTAATACCCCTGCCTATTTTTAAGTAGAGTCGCGACCAATTCCAGTATTATGTCGGAGGACGAAACCTGCCACTTTGGACACCATTTCGAGCATTCGGGTAGGGGAGGCCCAAGCGGGGAAGCCGCTGAGGCAGTCGATAAGATAAAGAAAGGCGAGATCACCTCCTATCAACAGCTTCAGGAAGAGTACGATGGAGTAGGCATCAGGGATATTATGGGGGGTCATGTTAGAAAGGTTAAGGTCTCTGGAAATGATCAGGGCGACGCCTACGCCACGATTTTGAGCGCACCTGATAAATACGATCAGGACCTTGACTACAGCGTACACCGCGTGGAGGAGTCTATCTTTGTTTCGCCCCAGAGCCAGCTCCACGACGAGTTCATGCAGAGGAAGCAGCAGGCGGAGCAGCGGGTCAATCAGACTATGCAGGGTTTCTCCGATCTGCTGGAGGAGAAGCATCTTCTTGAACACGATATTAGAAAGTTGAGAAGCCGTGCAGAGGCCTTTACATCGAAGGACGAGGATATTCTGAAGGGAGACTTCGTGGAGCTTGTGGACGGTGCTGATGCGGGAAACCAGCAGGGAGGCGAGGCCGCGTTGAAGACACTTCAGGAACGTAATATCTATCCTACGATCGTATCTGACTTTATGGAGATGGACTCTGTCGACGACCTGAAGAAAGCTGATAAACACGATGATGTTGAAGAAGATGGCCATCTTGCCGAGCTTCCGGACAACGAGAAAGCTATACTCAGGAAGAAGTATGCAATGTACGAGAAATGGAAGGATCTTTATGGTAGCGTGGTCAACCGCAGACTCGAAGAGTTGAAGTCCCAGCTTCGGCATGTTGAAAGCAGTATTGAAGAGACCCGGGATCGAATCGAGCCCTATATCCGCGATGTGGTTATGATCAACAACATGGGCGAGAACCAGCATATGATCGATAACTACTACCAGTGGAAGGGCTACGCCGCAATGATACGCCAGCTGGACTTTATAGCGTATAAAGGCCTGAAAAAAGAAGGGGGGCAGCTACAGGTCACTGAGGATGAAAGCGAGGCAACCCATTACAGGGTTATGCACTTTTTCGGCCAGCATATTGTGCAGGCGAACTCCGGACAGCCTAACCAGCCCGGCGGCAGTTCAACAGGGGTGGTGTTCTGGAGGCCTGCCGTGGTATGTGAGCATGTCTTCGATAATATTATCAGGCCTAAAATCAATAAGGCGGAGAGCCTGGCGGAGGAGATGGTGGATCGACACGTCGGAAGCTTTAACCCCAATGAAAAGGCCCAGGAGTACAGGGAAGCCAGAGAAGACAAGGAAATGTCTGTCAGGGACTTGAGGATAAAGGTTCAGGAAGAAGTCGGCGAACCAGTGCCTATAGAGCTTTCATCCAAGATCCGGAGGATAGAGGACGGCCTTGACTCCCCGGACTCGATAGAGGAAAAGTTCGGCGAAGAAGTATTTGAAGCCTTGAAAGAGGTACTTGGAATCGAAGACGAAGAGGAAGAAGAGAAAGATCTGATGTACTCGCCGCTTCAACAGGAGCTGAAGAAGTTCACCGGCCAGACCGACAAGTACTACGCTCCCAGCGGTGGAATGGGTGCCATGATGGCCGAGTTCAGGTACGACTTCTACTTCGACTGGAAAATCAGTTTAGGCCTTTACACGATGAAATAATGGCTTTAAAATACCTGCTGAAGAGGATGAAAAAGAACGGAGGCCTGGAGGACCGAGAGGCTGATCTATCCCGTCTGAACTACAAGGTCGGCAATACCTCGGGAATGGACGTCACCAACGATATTCCATCGGCCCTGGCGGAGAGAGTCGGCAGAACCGCGCAGAGAGGAGGGGGCGAGATGGAGATCCAGGTTGAGAATCCTTCAAGCTTCCATCTCGACCGTGAACCTCTTTACAACGTTATAGAGCAGTTAGGCCTTGACGTGTCCTTCCACAGCGATCCTAACGTGGGCTATACTTCTGCGTACAGGACAGGACAGGGTAGAGGATTCAACCCGACGCACCAGTACTTTACATCGTATCTTCAGGAGTTCGCGTCTTTTAAAGAGGAGAAAAAGGCTCGAGGCCTGAGCTTTAATATCTCCAGGATTAATCCGCATGTTTCCACTGATGAAATCCCGGCTCTGGAGGAGAGAATGGCGCAGGATGTTTCAGTCGATCCCTTTGGTATTCCAATCGATGATCTGACGCAGAACATGATGGATGAGAGAAATAAACGGAAGGCAAACATTTTCAGGAATAAAGATTTCCTTGAGGACTTTTACTACACTTTTTACAGGCGTGAGGCCCGTTTCCCGTTTGAACAGTACTCGGTGTTCGCCTCCTACAGCGACGGCTTTGACAGGATCTGGAAGAAAGCCCGACATGAGGCCTGCTGGAGGATCTACAGCGAGGAGATCCAGAAGTTCGGCCGCATCGAGGACATACTTGAGGCCCAGCTTTCGATGGCGCAGACCGTTTCAATGACGGACAAGGCCGTGGATAACAGCTGGTACAGTATTGTCGAACAGCAGGAGCTGGACCCGCATCTTGAGATGCAGAGCGGAGAGGTGGTGCGGCAGCATATTCTTGAACAGGCAGGTGTGGGTGACCCTGATGAGCTTGAGGGCCGGGCAAGAGAAATTTATGAGGAGGCGGATCAGGTGGAATCCAGGGAGATAGAGACGCTGGCGGATTTCGATGAGGCTCTGGCGCAGGAAAGGCCTATCTCTGAGTTCAGGCTGCTGAACAGGTTCCTGAGGGATCTGGATGAAGAACAGTTCCAGGTAATGTTTGCAGAGGATAACGCCGTGGATGTAATAAGGGAAGCCCTGAAAAAGGCCTTTGACAAGCTCTGGAAGCCTCCAAGCCATGAAGACAGTCTCTACGATGATGTTGAGGACGCGCATATCTCTATCGATGGAAAGATGCAAGGCCTCCAGAGAAGGCTTGAGGTCCAGCAGCTCAGGGTTATAGAGCTTGCCTATGAGATAGGGACTGAAGGCGAGAAGTACAATGTCAACGGCTACGATCTCGATCTTGACAGCGCGGCTTCAAAGGTTTTCGCCGGTGATAAAGACTTTTTCGAGGACCGGGATCGTAAAAACTATGAGGAGCTTCACGCCGATCTCCTGAGGAGAGTGCTTGAAAGCCAGAGGTTTGAGAGGGCGTTGAGAATGGAGTCCGTGATTTTCTACGAGATCCTGCCGGCCTGGATGGCTAACGCCGATAATAAATGGCTTGTAGACGGTGAAGTGGTTCACAGGCCTTACAGCGCCCCGGAATTTATCTGGGAGACTGTTGTAGAAGATAACTGGGACTTCGAGTTTGGAGAGGACTACTTTGAGATGCTTGAGAACAACCAGGATTTTCAGAGGGATGTCGCCGCGGCCTCTGCCGCGCTCTACGTATGGGGGCATTTCACACAGAGAGAGTCGAAGTTCCAGATGGATGGCAACCAGTATATCGAGAAGGATTACGATCGCTGTACATGGGTGGAGTGGATGAACCGTTACGGTATAGGTGTCAATATGGAGGCTATGCAGGGATCGCCCCAGCAGGAGTTCAAGCTCTGGAAGCCCAAGCATATCGTGGCGGCGTGCCACGCAGTTAACATCACCTCGAGACGCCAGCTGGAGACTATAAACGATGAGCTTTACGGAGCGCCGATGAAGTTCACTATAGACCTTGAGCATACTTCAAGCTTCGGCACAGATCCATGGAGGGAGATGGAGGAGCTTATCGAACAGCAGGAGAAACTTGCGGAGTCCGAATGGGACGTGAAAGCCGAGAAAGAGAGGCCTCTCGCAGGAATAGTCAGGATGTACCACCTGACAAAACCCGGGCAGGAAACGACGCAGGGAACCGGTCATTTACACGGGCCTTTCCGCTTTGGAGACAAACAGCTCTACACCTGGCTTCACGACATGGTGAAAGCCGGTTTCGCACAGTCAGACGAACGCGCCTCCGTGATGTACGAGATCGGGGGAGATCAGACAGGAACAGTCCAGAAAGCCAAGCTGTCGATGAACATGATCGAAATGGGAATAGAACCGGAGAAAGTCGATCCCTCAAGAGTGGATCCGGGCAAAAACTTTGAAGACGAGGAAGAGGCCTTGATAGCGCGTTTCTTCCGGATGGACAGGCCTCATTACAGCCGGGAGTGGGCGAAGATCGAGGAACACGCCTTTGACCCGCTTAAAGGCCTTCTGGAGGCCTCAGAGTTTGAATACACGTGGACAAGTTCCGCGGCACTGGATCGAGGAAAGCAGAGAGAGTTCCCGGGCGAAGAGTACCGTTGAAGCTTATTCAGAGAGTATTACGTAGTCCTCAAGATCGCACCCGGAGCTTACCTGTTCTGTCTCTGCGGCAGATTCTTCCTCCGTGATCTGGATTCTTCCTGAGCCGTTAAACTCGCTGTATGTCTGGGTAAGATCTTCCTCCACAGTTCTCTCTTTCAGGTACTCTACCCACTGTTCATCTATAACTTCAGAGTTTTTTACCCGGTCCTGGAACTTTTCTGGTATAAAGTACTGAGGCCTTTCTCCTTTAGACTGGAGGTGTAAAGCTGTTTTTTCCATCAGGTCGTACCCGTCCTGTTCCTCTGTGTGTAGTATAACGGCTGAAAAGTTGTTGAGGCCTGTCTCGTACGCGAATTTTTCGAAGAAGTCTGAGGCCTCTTCATCGTTCATATCCTCAAGGTGTGGGTGTGTGCTGCGTCCGAGTTCTGCTTCCACATACTCCAGGATATCATTACTTACCATACAGTGACAAATATGTGGGAAAGTTTTTAAGTCTGTCCCGCTAAAGTTTAGATGTGAGGCCTGATGAGTTCTAAAGACAAGCTGAAGGATATGAGAGAGAAGTCGAAAGAGAGGAGGATGGAGGCCGCTCAAGAGTTCTCCGACAAACTCAATGAAAAGCTTGGTGACAAGGTGATGGTTGTCGCAGTTTGGGGGAGCGTTGCAAAAGGAGAGCACGGCCATGAATCCGATATCGATACTCTGGTTGTCCTAGACGATACAAAGCTGCAGAGAGACGTTCCGGACGACGCAAAGAAAAAGATACAGAAGAAGGTTACACAGCTTGCGAAAGAGACCGATGACAGGATCACGATCCAGTACTTCCCGTTCCTGACAGAGTTCTGGGACTCGCTGAGAAAGGGCGAACCTCTCGCCATCGAAGCAGTGAGGAACGGAGAAGCTGTCTACGACACCGGTGTATTCATGCCTGCGAAGCGGCTTCTCGAGAGAGGAAAGATCTCAGGAACTCAGGAGTCCGTCAGGAAGAGGCTTAAAGTCGGAGCCGCTGGATACAAGAAAGCTGAGCAGACGGTGAAGTCCTCGGCGCCTCATAAACTTGAACAGGCGATGGCTTCGGCAGGACAGGCCCCGATCATGCTCGCCGGCAAAAACCCTCCTGCCAAGGAAGATGTTCCGGATGTGCTTGAGGACATGTTCGTCGAAGAAGATATGCTTGAACAGGAGTACGCCGACAAGGCCCGTGACATCTACGAATTTGGAGATAAGGGAGAGAAGAATCCTGAAGAGGTAACAGGAGAAGAAGTCGATGAACACCTTGAAAAGACGGATGACTTTATCAGGAGAATGCACAAGCTTGTCTCCGAGATGGGGGTCAGAAAGAAGGTTCAGAATCTTGTTGAGGACTACAGGAACTTCCTCAAGGCCAACATCGCCATGCTTAAATCGCAGGGAGTTGAGCCGCCGGAAGAAAAGGAAGATCTGCCGGGTGTAGTCGAGGAGAACCTAAACGTTGACGACGAACACGTTGAAATGTTCGAAAAATGGGACTCAATAATCGAAAAAGTCCAGGAGAAACAGCTTGGCGAGATCAACGAGAAAGAGCTATACGAACTCAAAAACAGCTCCCGGGAATTCGTGTCGGAAGTAGGCGAGGACCTCAAAGAGGAAGAAGCAGAGGATATGGCGCCAGACGTCGATCCATCAGAAGTCGCTCAGGGAGCCGGAGACCGGAAGATGCCTGATGCCAAGGACGCAGATACTGAAGAGGAGGAAGAAAAGTAGTCACTCTCGGTACTCGAAAATCAGTTCATCGCCTCTCGTAGGCAATAAAAATCCTCTGAGACCTTCTCTATTATTTTCATAGATCTGGAGGCCTTCAAGCTCTCCTGATTCGTTCCGGACTGCGATGTAACGGTCGCCCCCGAATCTTAAAGCCTTGTTGAACGCTTCCGTTGTATTGAGGCCTTCTGCCTGTTTCTCTCTCCCGGTTAAGGGCACGCCAGCTTCTCGATGAAATACGTCAATCTTTTCTGCCTCGCCTAAAAGCGCTCTAACTCTTTCAGCGGTTGGTGTAACCCTCCCTGCTTCAAAGTCGGGGTGATAGGCCTCCTGTAAGTAGTCCATGAAAGCCTTTTCCAGATCAAAAGTTAAATTTGTTACTCTTCGGAAAAAAATTTTCAGGGCCGCTGTTCCAAAAAAAGGAGGGTAAAGTTAAAGTCGGCCTCTGGGAAAAATATAGACGTGAGAATACTCTACATCTGCACCGGGAACTCTTTCAGGAGTCCGGTGGCAGAGGCCTTGACAAGGAAGCACCATGACATGGAGGTAGAGTCCGCCGGGGTTTCTGCAGTAGATTTTGTGTCCCCGGCCGCCCGAGACTGGTTGAAGAAAAGGGAGGCGCTCAAGTATGTAAAGCCGGATCCCGATCAGATCTCTCAGCGAGCCATAGACGAGGCGGACAAAGTGGTCTGCATGATGCCAAGACACAGCGAGTACATCAAGAGAAACTTCAATGTTGATCCCGATAAAGTGGAGGTCTGGAAAGTTGAAGACCCGATACATCCCGGTAAAGAGCCTGAAGAGGCCTTTAAAGAGATAGAGGAGAAGGTTAGAGGCCTATGACCGGTTAATTTGAATAATGTCTATGTTTCTTCCTGCATCTCTTTGATCTTCTTCATGCGGAAGGTTTCCTCTCTTTCTCTTTCTTCCAGCATCTGCGTTACTTTATCGAGGCCTTGCTCCAGTTCGGGGATGATCTTGTGTTCCAGGGCGTTGACCCGTCTCTATCTCGCCGCTGTACTCCTCCAGATCCATAAGCCCGAGATCGTGAACCGCTTCCAAAACCTCTTCAAGCCTGGTTCTCGGACCTGTAACAGATACCTTCCTCATCTCCTCTGCTCTGATAAGACAATCACCCTAACTCCCGCTCAAAACAATCCATCAAGAAACTCAAGGCTTTATCCCGGTTCTCAGAGGCTACCGGCGTTCAAGGCCCTTTTTAAAAAAGTTGACTATCGCTCGAATAAGATACAGCATAAAAAATTCAGATCCCAAACAAAGGTATGGAAGAAAGAGGTCTCAAGATTTTTGCACCGAGCGGAGATCCCAGGAAAGACGACGAGGTCTTCTACAACCCGGAAATGCTTGAAAACCGGGACCTATCCTTTGTAGCCGCGAAAACCTTTCTCCAACACGTTGATATAGAAGATCCGAACATCGCCGACCCGCTAACCGGTACAGGAATCAGAGGCCTCCGCTACTCCGAATTAGGAGAAGTCTACCTGAACGACGCCAACCCTAACGCTGTAGAAGCCGCGGAAAAGGCCTTGAAAGAAAACAGTGTCGAGGCCTCAGTCGAGAACAAAGATGCAAACGTCTTCCTCTCAGAAAAGCCAGGATACTTCCATTTCATCGACATCGATCCCTACGGACCGTTCACACCTTTCCTGGACTCAACCGCGAGATCCGCGAACTACAACTCTTTTGTCGGTTTGACTGCGACGGACAACTCCGCACCAACCGGAAGCTATCCAAAAGTATGTGAAAGAAGATACAGCTCAAAACCATTGAAAAACAGTTTCATGCACGAAACCGCATTACGCATCTACATCAAAGAGGCCTTCCAGAACTTTGCGCGGTATGATAAGGCCTTCGAGCCAAAGTTCTGCTATCAGCACAAACACTACACACGCATCATGGGAAGAGTAACAGAATCCAAAAAAAGAACCAACAAAGCCCTGGAAAACATAGGATACCTCTCCTACTGCGATAAGTGTGGATGGAGAAAATTACAAAGAGTAGAAAAATGCGGTTACTGCGGCGGAGAAGTAGAGTATGCAGGCCCGCTCTGGACCGGAAAAATCGCCGACTCACGATTCACAGAAAAAATGCTGGAAAACATCTCTGAAGAATGGGAGGCCTCAAAAAAGATACTGGAAAAAGTCCACGCAGAATCGGAAATCTTAACGCCGTTCTACGACCTCCACGAACTGGCTTCTCGACACGACGTACCGGTGCCGAAAAGAGACAAAGTAATAGAGGCCTTAAAGGAGAAAGGATATCCCGTGTCAAGAACGCATTTCGGGCCTACAGGAATAAGAACCGATGCGCCTCTTGAAGATATCTTGGAATTTATGATGTAGATTCAGTTTCTAGTCTGGGTATTAGAGGCCTGTTAAGGCCTCCTTGCGTGTGAACCGAGCGTCGCAGATTTTAGAAAAAGTCTGCTTTCAGCATGCTTTCCGTTACGGAAAGATGCGTTAACCAGTTCAGTTGGATTTTTCTTCGAGTTCGTCTTCGAGGCCTAACTTTTCTGCGAGTTCTTTGTAGCGGTTTCTGATTGTGACTTCTGTTACTCCTACTACGTCTGCTACTTCTCTCTGTGTGCGTTTTTCTCCTTCGAGGACTGCTGCGATGTAGAGTGCTGCGGCTGCGAGGCCTGTTGGTCCTTTTCCGGAGAGTAGGTCTCGTTCTCGTGCTTCTTTGAGGATGTTTCGTGCTCTGGCTTGGACTTCTCCACTTAGTTGGAGTTTTCCGGCGAATCTTGGTACGTAGTCCTGTGGTTTTGCGGGCAGGATTCTGAGGCCTAACTCTCTTGCTACGTATCTGTATGCTCTTCCTATCTCTCGTTTTTCGATTCCTGAGGAGTCGCTTATTTCGTCGAGCGTTCTTGGTGTTCCCTGTTTTCTTGCGACGATGTAGATCAGGGCGGAGATGATTGACTCCATTGATCGTCCTCTGACAAGGCCTTGGTCGACGGCTTTTTCGTATAGTCTTGCGGTTTCTTCATGGACTGACTCAGGCAGATTCAGATTTGAAATCATTGAGTTGAGCTCTGATAGAGCGAATCCGAGGTTCCTGTCTTTGGATTTGGTCAGGCGTTTGTGCCATTTTCTGAGTCGGTAGTACTGTGCTCTTTTGTTGCCTGAGACTTTGTAGAGTTCTCCTGAGCCTTTTCCGATTTCGGTGCTGACTCCCATGTCGTGTTTTGTGTATGTCAGTGGTTGTCCGGCGCGGGCTTTCTTTTCTTTTTCTTCTGCGTTGAAGGCTCTCCATTCTGCGGATTCGTCGATCCTGTCTTCGTCCATTACGAATCCACATTCTATGCAGATGAGTTCTCCTTTGGCGGAGTCTTCTTCGAAGCGCTGGGAGTTACATTCGGGACAGGTTAGTACTGTGTCGCCTTTTTCGGCTTCTTCCTGTACTACTTCGTATCCTTCTTCTCCTTCTTCCGGTTCTGGTTCTTCTTTGCTTTCCTTTTCTTCTTTCCAGTCGTCTGGGATGTCGTATTCGTCTATCTGGCGTCTGGGAACGTTTTCAGTTTCTTCAGGCATTTTTAGAATCAATCCTCGTAATATCTATAAAGGTTTCCCCAAGCTTTAAATATCTTTTTCTGGTTTGGATGACTGTACGGTAGTTACAGCCTGAGGCCTGATAATTTAATTAAGGCCTTCACAATTGACAATATGGTTGAGGAGTCGGTGCGTGCGAAGAGGGAGACGCTTCTTGTTGCCTTGCTTCTGGTTGTAGGAAGCCTGGCTATCCTGTATCCGTTTCTTGATGCTATAGTCTTGGCTGTTGCGACTTCTTATTTACTTGGTTTTACCCATCAGAAGCTGAGCAAACATGTCAAAAGCGATCTCTTATCTAATACTATTATTATCTCAAGCTTGATTGGATTTGTGTCTTTAGGCCTCTACTTTTTCATAGATAATATCTATGAGATCATCGGGAGCCTGAACACTTTTGCCATCTCTCTGGAGGACAGGACGGTTTCGATTCTTGAATCATTGAATCTGCCAGAGTACGTTATCACTGAGGTCAGCGGGTTTTTCCAGTTCGCGTCGAACTATGCCTCTGACGAGCTCCTGGGTATCATTTTCTCGCTTCCGTCTTTCCTGATCAATCTTGCGATCTTTCTGGTTACAGCCATCTATCTCTACAAGGATCGGGGCAGGATTTCGAGAGGCCTCTACAGCATACTTGAAGACCTTCCGGATACGGAGGAGAGGATTATGAGGTCGCTGATGGAGTCGGTGGACTCCATCTTCAAAGGAGTGTTCATAACGCAGATAGTTGTAGCCTTGATACTTGGAGTAGTGGCGGGTATAGGGTTCTACCTGATAGGCCTTTTGACAACACCCATACCGCTTGTACCGCTCTGGGCATTCTTCATCGCTGTTGCAGCTATCCTGCCTCTTGTAGCTGCTTTCATGTTCTACGCTCCGCTTGGCGCGTACTATATTCTGTCGGCTCAGCCTTTGAAGGGCTCCCTGATAATACTCTTCGGAGTCGTTTTCCTCCAGGTCATGCCTGAAGTCGTGTTGAGGCCCTGGGTCGGGGCGAAAAGCCTTAATGAGCACCCGTTGATTGTCTTCACCGGGTTTCTGGCGGGGCCGCTGGTCCTCGGCGTCAAGGGGGTAATACTCGGGCCTCTGATGCTGATCCTGACAAAGGAGTTTATACTGGACTACGCTGATCTATTCTCCTCTGAGGAGTAGCGCCGCAGCCGCAGCCTGAGGCCTTTTTTCCGCATCTTGGGCATTCCATCTTCCAGCTCAGTTTTTCCTCAGGCAACGGGTCCAAAAATCCTTCAACTTTCGCGTCCATATGCAGCGCCAGGTTCTGAAGCTCTTTGTCATCGGTAAGAATCGGCTCTCCAAGCTCGAGAGAAAGCGCAAGCAGTTTTTCATCGGCTTTTGAAGTCCGCGAGTTTATCTCCCCGGATTTCTGCGCGACTTCTTCAACTTTTTCTTTCCCGGGTTCCCGGGCTTCAACGCTGTGAGAGCTGAGGCCTTTCCGCGCCTTCCCTGATTTCAGTTCGTCTATTACTTCAGGGACTGTAACAAGTTTTCCGTCGAGGCCTCTGCCGTGGATCAGCACGTTTGCGTCTACGACTTTCACGTCTCTGGTCTTAATGCGACAGTTAAAAAATCTTGTCTGCAATGTTTGAAATGATAACTATGAGTCTACCTAAAGCACCAGTTGAAAGAATAATAAGGGCCGCAGGAGCGGAAAGAGTTTCGGATGGAGCAGTAGAAGAGTTGAGAGACGCTGTGGAAGAGCTTGGCGACGAACTCGCCAGGGACGCCGCTGACATGGCCGACCACGCAGGGAGAAACACGGTGAAGAAAGAAGACGTCGAAATGGCGGTGAACCCATGATGAGCGACGAGAACACAAGAAGACGAGGTGGCCTCTAAATGCCTAAACAGGTCGAGGCCTCATCGGTCAAACAGGGAACAATCGTGATGATCGAGGGAGAGCCATGCGAAGTAAGGTCCATGAGCAAGTCCTCACCCGGAAAACACGGATCCGCCAAATGCAAGATCAAGGCCCGGGGCGTATTCGACGACAAGGACCGGCACATCACAAAGCCTGGCGACGCAATGATGATGTCTCCTGACGTCGACAAGAAGGAAGGCCAGATCGTCTCCCATGACGGCGACATCGCACAGGTAATGGACATGGACACCTACGAGACCCAGGAGATGGAGCTACCCAGCGACTTAGATGCTGGAGAAGGCGAAAACATCAAGTACTGGGTAGTCGACGACAGAGTACTGGTAAAAGGCCTGAAATAGAGGCCCTACCATAACCTATTTCTTTTCAACTTTACCACATCTTTCCATGAAGCTTCAACAGCTGAAGAGAAGAGTAATCGAGGAACACTACCCCGACAAGAAAGAACTTGAAGAAGCTCATGAAGTATTCAAAAAAGTCGAAGAGTATGTAGAAAAAGAGTACGGCCTTGAATCCCATTTCGCAGGCTCCGCAGGCCGAGGAACAAGCAGAAAAGGCGATAAAGACGTTGACATCTTTGTACTCTTCCCCGAGGATACTTCAAGGAAAGAACTCGAGGAGAAAGGCCTGGAAATCGGTAAAAAAGTCTTCAAAAAGTTTTCAGACAACCATCACGTCGAATACGCCGAGCACCCCTACACCAAGGGAAGTATAGATGGTCACGAGGTAGAGGTCGTGCCCTGCTACGACACAGACCCTGAAAACATCCAGAGCGCGGTCGACAGGACCCCACACCATACTCGATGGATAGAAAAAGAGCTTGACGACCAGCAGAGAAAAGACGTCGTGGCTTTAAAGGTCTTCCTCGATGCCCAGGGCCTTTACGGCTCTTCACTCGAGGTTCAGGGTTTTTCCGGGTATCTCTGCGAGCTGTTAATCGCTGAATACGGCTCGTTTGAGGCCTTGATTGAATCCGCGCCTGACTGGGAGAGAGAAAAAAGTATAGAGGTCGTGGAGCCGGAAAAAGAATTTGAATCTAATTTTGTGGTTGTTGATCCTGTTGACCCGGGTAGAAACGTTGCAGCAGTACTGACAGAGCAAAACTATGCAAAGTTTATCTTCAAGGCCTTCCAGCTTCGAGAGAATCCGGGTTACTCGATGTTTGAAAGATCTGAAGAGTTCAGCGAGTTCGAGCTGAAGAAAGAAGTCGATAGAAGAGCGGATGTTCTTGTCGTGGAGTTTGAAAGGCCTGAAGAGGTGAAAGACGTGCTTTACCCTCAGATGCGGAAGTTGAAACGCCTGCTGCTGAAAAAGCTGCGGAAGGCCTCTTTCAGGGTTTTTTCCTCAGGCGTTCACGTCGGCGAGAGCTGCAGGATGTTCTTCGAGGTTGAACGAAGCCTTCCAGAGACTGAGACTGTTGAAGGCCCTGAGGTATTCCACAACGAGAAACATCTGAACCAGTTCCTGACAAAGTATAGAAACGTTTTTGTACAGGATGAAAGGCTCTGTGCCAAGACTGAGAGAGATTTTACCGATGCTCGAAACCTTGTACGTGATATGCTTGACGGTGAGGCCTCAGATCTGAAGATGCGTGGAGTTCCTGGAGGCCTTGCATCTGAAGTTGAGGAGTCGAGCTTTGTCGATCCGTTGTCTGGAGATGAAAAATGGTTAAAATACCTCTACCGGAAGTTTAACTGTGAACCGAAATGAGTCTGAACATTGTTGTAGGCCTTTCCGGTGTAGGAAAGTCGACGGTGCTTGAAGAGGCGATGCTTCTCGCTGATCAGGATTACGAAATCGTGAACTATGGCGACAAGATGATGGAGGTGGCAGGCTCCGAAGTCGAGACCCGGGATCAGCTGAAGGAGATTGAGATGGAAGAGTTCAAGGAGATCCAGAGAGAAGCCGCTGAACAGGTATTCGACCTGGCGAGAGAGGAAGACGTTATACTTGACACGCACGCAGCTATCCAGTCGACGCACGGCTACATTCCAGGCCTTCCAAGGTGGAGCATCGAGGAGTTAAACCCTGACAAGATTATAATGCTGACCGCGAGATCCGAGGAGATCTGGAACCGGGTGAAAGACGATGACGACCGTGACAGAGAGCACGACTCAGAGGGAAGCATCGCAGAGTACCAGCATATCTCACGTGAAATGGCAGCCACAGGCTCGGTCCTTACAGGCGCCTACCTCAAGGTAATCGAGAACCCTGACGGAAAGGCGGAGAAAGCGGCCGAAGAACTTGTCAGGACTCTGAAGGCCTGACGTCTTCAAGGTAAAGCTTCGGGCTTAGAATCACGGTATAGGTCGAAACAGTTGAAGACAGCATCCGTCCAGTTACAAAGCCTGTGACGCCGAGGCCTCTCAAGAGACCGGAGGAAAAAGCCGCCAACCCGAGCAGGGCGAAAGACAGCAGTATCAACAAAGTCACCTCTTTTCTGTACTGTCTGGAGGCCTCGAAAGATTTTCTAAGGCCTCCAAAAGCCGAGTTGTCTACAAGCGTGACGGGCAGGAAATAGATGCCGTATGCCAGCCCGGCTACAAGCACCAGGCTGATCACCGCTCCAATAAAGACGGCTTCAAGAACTCCAAGGTACAGGTAGAACGCCAGGCCTACGTAAGAGGGCAGCACTGAGGCGGTTGCACCGGCTAAAAGCAGCAAAGTAGTCAGGAAAAGCTTTGGAAAGTACGAAAATGTTTTCTTAAAGGCCTCAACAAGTCCCAGCCGGTTTTTCACCATTTCCGCCACGATTACAGGGCTTAACACTCCGAGAAAAAATATTACCGGGAAAATAGCTGTTTCAAAGTAAATTGCCGCCATATTTGGCGATTTTATGGTTTGAAGAGCGCTTAAGATCCAGATGCTTCCGATGAAGCTGGTCACAAGCTTTGGGACGAAGAACGAAGGCCTCTGCCCCAGCTCTTTCAACGAATCGATCAGGAGGTTTTTCAGCTTCATATCTGGTTTATGGAGTGTATGGAATAAAAAACCCGTATGCTGTTACTACCGCGCGGAAAACAATTTTTGGGGTTTGTATTGCGGGTTTAAGCCGTAGCTGGGAAAGGTTAATAAGAATTAACACCGTTTAGGCCTTTATGGCGAGCCTCTGGGATATAGGTAAGAGCAGGAAAGAGAAGCTCGCTGATCAATGGGAGGACAGTGGTGTTCTGCAGCAGAAAGTCGAGCAACATCGAGAGAAGTTCGAAGACGAGTTTAGAAAGAACATGAACGAGGAAGTACCGACACACCCATACAAAATTTACAGGGAGATAGTAGAATCCAACGAACTGTCGGATGAAGAACGGATCGCACTCGAACACATGAAAGACGAGTTTTCCGAGCAATGGCAGACACTTAAGCAGACCCACTCGAACTAACCCATGGATCAGCGATTATCTCAGGGGAGGGGAAAAACAAGCCAAACCACTTTTTCTCTTCTTATTTTTCCCTTTAAAGAGGCCTTAAAATGATGCTCCACGTAACTTACTGCTCCAGAGAAAAAGACAGAACCCGGAAAAACCTTCCCGCAATAGAAAGATACGACTCCGAGAGGATCGAAAGAATAAAGGCCTTAGCAGAAGAAAGAGATGAAGACTTCGCGATCCTATCCGGAAAGTACGGTTTGATCAAGGCCCAGGAAGAAATACCTTTCTACGACGAACTTCTACGACAGAAAGATATTCCAGAACTGATAAACGAAGTCAAAAACTTTCTACAGTCAGAAAACATCGAAAAAGTCGTATACCACACAGAAGAAGTCGAAGGCGAGAGAAGGCCTTACTATAAACTGATTAAGAACGCCTGCGACACTCTCAATATAGAAATAGAGAAAAAATTCATTCAAGATTCTTGATCATGTAAGGCCCTTCTTTTTCGTATCCGAACTTCCTGTAGTATTCTCGAGTCCCTACTGCTGATATAACTACTACTTTATCTTTTCCAAGTTCTGAGGCCTTTTCCTCTGCTGCTTTCATTAACCTGGTTCCGTATCCCTGGTGCTGTGTCTCTCCTTCCTCTCCGATGTCTGTCGCAGAGCCCATAACTTTCAATTGTCGGACAGTCAACGAGTCTTCATCTATTTCAGGCCTGTGAGATTCGCTCGGTGCTCTCAGCCGGGTGAATCCGAGGATTATGTCGTTTTCAGTATCTTCAAAGCTGAGGAAGTACTCATGTCCATCTGAGGCCTTGTAGTCTCGCTCCAGTAACTCGATACTCTCTTTTTCTGGCTCTAAGTTGTGGGTTCTCTTTACATGGCCTACTTCCCTGCATCTAATGCATCTGCATCTTTCCCCTTCATCTCGAAGTTCCTGTAAGGCCATCTGTCTCATATTCGTGAGTTGAGGGCCTGCGTCGACTTCTGTACTCGGTATATCTCTCATGACTCGTTTCACTCTGACGTGCGGAGGAATCACGTTCTTCTGCACTTCTTTAAGTCTCTCCTTGGCTTCTTCATCGTCTATTGGTTCGAAGTCTCCTTCTTCGTACTGCCTGTAGAGTTCCGTTCCCTGGATAACTTCGCAGGGATAGATTTTGACTTCGTCGGGCTGGTAGTCCTGGTTTGAGAATACTTCTCTGAATTTTTCGATGTCGTCTTCGTAGTCTTCTCCGGGAAGTCCCAGCATTAAATGGTAGGCAACTTTGAAGCCTGCGTTTTTCAAACGTTTAGTGGCTTCGATTACCGGTTCCATGGTGTGGCCTCTGTTTGTTCTTTCGTGTGTTTCGTCGAATACTGTCTGGACCCCCATCTCCACCCGGGTTCCGCCCATCTCAAGTATCCTGTCAATATGCTTGGTCTCCGCGATATCAGGCCTGGTCTCGAAAGTTACTCCCACGTTTCTGACTTCCGCAGTCTCGTTAATCTTCTTGGCTTTTTCGAGAGAATCGGCTTTTTCATGATCTGAATCTTCTGGATAGGTGTTGAATCCGTTGAAGGCCTGTTTCAAAAATTCTCGCTGGTATTCCGGGTCCTGAAACGGGAATGTTCCGCCCATAACAATTAACTTGGATTTGTCGATGCTGTGCCCGTTTTTCTCGTACTGATTAAGGCGGTCGTGTACCTGGTCGTAGGGGTCGTAGCCGTTCCTGATTGCTCTTCTGGTTGCTGGCTCCTTGCCGGTGTAGCTCTGTGGCGCGTCCTTTCCTTTGGGGCAGTAGATGCAGCCTCCGCCACAGGGTGCAGGCCTCGCCATGATGGCTATATTTGCGATTCCGGAGATCGTTCTCATTGGCTTTGTTGTCAAAAGTTGTTGTGCTCGTTCCTCGTCTTCTTCCGCGTACTCCAAAATGTCGGAGTTTTTCGGCATACCGGGGAACTCGAGTTCGGGGCAGAGCCGTTTCTTCTCCCGCTCTATCTCCTCTTTTGATTCGAGGCCTCCAGATTCTATCTCTTCTATAATGCTCCGTGAAAGTTTTTCCAGCTTCGACATATGTTCCAGATGAACTAAAAATGTTAAAAAGAAATCCAGGCCTTTACTACGTATGAAAAAGACTTTGCTTTTCCTAATCCTGGTACTAACAGCTTCTGGAGCAGCTGCGTTATCCTTCGGAGATTTTTTCACCGATATCGATCAGAGGGGAGAGGCGGCGTTGATACAGTTTTCAGGCCCTGTAAACCCGACAGCAGGAACCTTCTCCACAGGCATCACTCCCGGCGAGGTAAGGGAGCTGAACAGTTTAGCCGAGGAACAGGGCGCTGACGCCATAATCTACGAGATCAACTCTGGAGGCGGTGCGGTGGTCGCATCAAAAGAAGTCAAGAGAATAATCAACTCCACGCAAATTCCATCTGTATGCAGGATTCGAGACGTCGGAGCATCAGGCGCATACCTTTACTCGCTTGGATGCGACTCTATAGTTGCCGACTCCGCGTCTATAACAGGTAGCATCGGTGTAACAAGCTCATACCTCGAGTTCTCCGATCTTATGGAGGAGATCGGGGTCAGCTACGTCAACATCACCGCGGGAAAAAGAAAGGAGATCGGCTCCCAGTTTGAAGAACCTACAGAACAGGAGAAACAGATACTCGAGGGAAAGGCCTCGATGATTGGCGACGAGTTTCTCCAAGAGGTTTCAGAGGCTCGAAACCTGACGGATAGTCAGGAAGAAGAGGTTGGAACCGGGGAAATCTTTCTTGGATCTGAGGCAAAAGAGTTAGGTCTTGTCGACGAGTTAGGCGGCAGGAGAACAGCTGTAGAAGAGGCGGAAGACCTTACAGGAAAGGATCTGAAGGTTTCAAAGGTTGAGAGAACTCCAGAGTTCAGCCTGTTTGATCTGTTTGTCCCGGGTTTAGAGCTCGGGTCTGAAGGCCTTCTCCAGGCCTCGCTTTAAGTTACTCTGGTTTTTCTACGGCTTCCGGTTTTTCCGGTGCCTGATCCCAGAGGTTGTCGAACATTGGTTCGAGCATTCCCTCTGCCATGTGGTCGGACTTGCTCCAGAAATGGGTGTCCTGTGTCGAGTGGACTTCGTCGTGGGTCATCGACATTGTGACCGCATCGTTGTCAACGATTGTGAACCTTCCGTCCGGTATAGCCGGAAGTTCGTCTTCATCAAGATGTTTGACCTCTGCGTACTGGGAAAGCTCTTCGAAGGCCTGCCTGTTGGACTCCGAGACCGGTGACAGGATCTGGACGTTTACCCCTTCTTCTTTGCATTCTTGCAGTAGGTCGGAGTGGTTGTCATGAAGGTCTTTGAGGCCTTTCTCGCTTGTAAGTATCTTTATCGAGCTTTCTGCGTCCTTGAACATTGTTCCTATGTGCTGGTTGACCTGTCTCGATCCTTTCAGGGATCCTGACATCTCCGCGGGATCCACAAGTTCTACTCCCTGGTCGTAGAGCTCTTCGAGCTCCTGGACGGCTTCTGAGGCCTTCATTGAGTCGAGCTTGTCCAGTTTTTCTTCAAGGTCTTCCTGGTGCTGGGACTTCATGTTTTCGATTGCCTGCTGTGGCGGGATGGAGACGTACTCCATTGGCTGCGATGACTTGATCACTACGAAGCCTTTCTCCGCCAGAGACTCCAGGACGTCGTAGGCCCGGGAGCGTGGAACGTTTGTCATTTCGCTTAGCTCTCCCGCTGTCGAGATACCTCTTCCGAGAAGGGCTGAGTAAATTTTCCTTTCGTACATGTTAAGTCCTATATCTTCCAGCTTGTCCAGAGTCTCTTGGCTTGCAACCATTTTTACCTTACACCTATTGAAATCATTTCCTTACAGTAGTTATAAACTTTTTTCTCCGGTTTTCTTGCAAAAGTAACAAATCCTGTAGTTACCATCGATAAGTAAACAATAGGGTTGAATATTTATAAACTCTTTCACCGCGGCTTCAGCCTGCTGAAAAGGCCTCGAAGCTTCTTCCCGTAGATCGATGATTCCTCTTTCACACCTTTCCACTCAAAGCCGTCAAACAAGCTCTTCACCTGCTTACCGTACTCATCGTAGAAACAGATCTCATTCATTCCAAACCTGTCGGACGGCTGGACAGGCCTGTCAGAGTACGCAAAACTTACAACGGCAAAGGCCTCCTTCTCTGCAGGAGCGTTCAAGAGCTCGGTCACCGCATCGCTGTCAAAACCCGTGTAGAGATTTGAGCACAGGCCTTCACTTGATGCAAGGATTCTCATGTTCTGCGAAGCCGCCGAAACCTCCGCGTGACAGGCCTCGATCGGATTCTTCACTGTACGGCTCATTCTCTCCGGATCGCCTAAAATCACTACCGATGTAGGAGCTTCCTCAATCCTTGAATCCCCGAGAATACTGGAGAGATGTTTCAAAGTGTTTGAATCCTCGATAACTACGAACTCGACTGTCTGGCGTTTCCCTGGGCTGGGCGCAAACCTTCCTGCCTCAAGGATTCGCCCCATCTTCTTCCTGTCAATTACCTCGTCCCGGGCGGAGCTGAAACTTTTCACTCCTGTAATATCTTCAAGGCTTGCCATGATGCAGTATTGGAAAAGTTACGGTTTAAACCTTCAGGCCTCAAATAAAAGATATGGAGTTTTCCCGCCTCGTCGACTACCTTGAAAAAGTCGAATCTACACAGGCCAACCTGGAGAAGACCGACCATCTCGCACAGCTTTTCCAGGAGTCAGGCGACGAACTTGAAGACGTGGTGATGCTCTCACTCGGCCGGGTCTCGCCCAGATGGGAGGATCTGGATCTTGGCGTCTCAAGCAAGACGCTTGTAAAGATAATTTCAAAGGCTTCCGGCAGAAGAGAGGAAGAGGTCGAAGAACTCTGGAAAACCTCCGGAGACCTCGGCGACGCAGCCGAAAAAATGATTGAAGGCAAGAAACAGCAGAGGCTGATGAACCGCGACTTAACGGTCGAAAACGTGGCCGAAAGGCTCAGAAAAGTCGCGGAAATGAACCAGGAAGGCCTGTCCCAGAGCGTTGACCAGGACAAGAAACAGAAACAGCTCGCCGACCTTCTATCCTCGGCCGAGCCCGAAGAGGCGCGTTACCTGGCGCGTATAATCCTGGAAAACCTGAGAATTGGTATAGGTGAGGGAACAGTCAGGGATGCACTGGATCGGGCCTTTCTCGACGGCGAAAACTCTGAAGAAGTTCAACGCGCCTACGACTACTCCAACGACTTCAGGAAAGTGGCTTCAGCAACGAGGAAAGGCCTTGAATCTTTACAGGAGATTGACCTGGAGCTTTTCAGGCCTGTGAACTCGATGCTGGCGCAAAAAGTCGATACAATAGAGGAAGGATTCGAGACAGTGGGCGAGCCCGCGGCTGTAGACTTTAAATACGATGGTTTAAGGGCCCAGATACACGTGAAAGACGGTGAGGCCAGGATCTTTACGAGAAGGCTTGAAAATGTTACAGAACAGTTCCCCGATGTCAAGGCCTGTGTTGAGGAGCAGGTAGATGCGGAAAACTGTATTGTAGATGCTGAAGTAGTCGGAGTAAAGGATGGAGAGGTTATACCGTTTCAGAGGCTTTCCAAACGGATCAAGAGAAAGTATGATATAGAGAAGCTCAGGAGAGAGATCCCTGTAGAGGTAAGGCCTTTCGACCTTATCTATCTTGAAGAGTCGCTTATGGAGGCGCCTTACAGCGAGAGATGGGAGCAGCTTGAATCTGTAGTGGAGGAAAGCGAGGACCTAAAGCTTGTTGACCATACTGTGACCTCGGAGAAGGAGAGGGTCAACGAGATGCAGCAGGAATCCCTGAGCCAGAACCATGAAGGGGTGATGATGAAGTCGATGGAGGCAAGGTATAAACCGGGTAAACGCGTCGGATACATGGTAAAACTCAAGCCTGTGATGGAGACATTGGATCTCGCGGTTATCGGCGCTGAATGGAGCGAAGGCCGGAAAAGCGGATGGCTTGGAAGACTGAAACTCGGATGCTGGAACGAAGAAAGTCGGGAATACGAGATGGTCGGCAGAATGAGTTCAGGCCTTACCGATAAACAGCTTGAGGAGATCACTGAACGCCTGAAACCTTTGATAGAATCGGAGGACGGCAGAGACGTAGAGTTAAGGCCTGAAGTAATTCTCGAGGTCGAGTACGAGGAGATACAGGCCTCCCCAAGCTATGAATCAGGTTACGCGCTGCGCTTCCCGCGTCTGAAGCAGTTCAGGGATGATAAAGAAGAGGCGGATAGTAAAGAAAAAGTGGAGGCCCTTTTTGAAGGCCAGTAAAGAATCTATTTGTGCTTCTGGGTTCTGTGGATCTTCATTCCTCTCTCGGTGTCGAACTCCTTCCCGCAGTCTGGGCAAGCAATTCTGTCAGGCTTTTGGTCCCGTGTCTCTGTCTCTTGTGTCTTTGAGGCCTGTTCCTTAAGGCTCTGCTGGACATCGAAGCCTCTGTCGCTTTCTTCTTCCCGTGAAAGCCTGAGCTCGTCGCTTTCAAGCCATACGATGAAAGCACCGATCAATACGAGCAAAGGCCCTACAACAGCCTTCACAAAACTGGCTATCTCTGCGGAGTACGTGAGGGAGGAATAGATTCCAACTACTACCATTACCGCTCCAATCAATACTTTAACAACTGGATGCATATTATCACAACTAATCAATAACAAAAAGATCTTTTAACTGTTGCGATTTTTCACGGGTCTGTTAAGGGTTTTTAATACTTGCTCAAGATACCAGTGTTACGAGCTGATACGGGATGAGCTACTACAAACACGCCAGAAAACAGTACGAACAGCCCAAAGAGAACCTGGGCGAAGTATGGAAACAGAGACTTCAGAAATGGAGAGAAGAAGGAACAATCGAAAAAGTAGACAACCCGACACGTATCCCAAAGGCCCGGCAGCTCGGCTACAAAGCCAAAAACGGGTTCAACATCTTCAGGGTCAGAATCAACAAGGGAGGCTCGAAACGGAAGAGGCCTTCAGGAGGAAGAACGCCTAAAGCGTACGGACAGTCCCGATACTCTTCAAAGAAATCCAAGAGAGTAATCGCGGAACAGAAAGTATCGAAAAAATACTCCAACCTGGAAGTCCTCAACAGCTACTACGTAGCCGAAGACGGAAACCACAAATGGTTCGAGGTCATCATGTTCGACCCGGAGCACCCAGAGATCAAGGCCGAAGACAGTATCAACACCGAGAAAAGAAACCGGGCGGAAGAAGGCTTGACTCCTGCAGCAAGAGAAAGCCGAGGCCTCAACAACCGTGGAAAAGGCGCGGAAAAAGTAAGGCCTTCACAGAACGCCAACGACGGCAAAGGAAAATAACATTTTCTACCTAACTTAATTCTCATGCAGTACCACGACTTTCTAAGCTCCGAGTTCGACGAAATGCTTGGATGGAGCCGAAAGGCATCAGAGCTTGACGCAGAACTGCTTGACATCGATGAATGGGGCGAACTCAAGAGAAAGATCGACTCAAACAGAGAAGAAAAAGATATACTCGTACTGAAGGATCAGGGAGAAAAACTTAACGCCAAGGCCTTCGGAGAGCCGCGTCTTGACGCAGTGCTTCTACAGGACTCGAAGATAAACCACGTAATAGCGAAGAAAGCCGCTGAAAACAAGACAGCAGCAGGTTTCGACCTGAAACATGTTTTAAGCTCTGAAAGGCCTCGTGTGATGAAGCGGTGGCGCAGAAACATCGAACTGCTTGAAAAATACGACGCGCCTTACTTCATAAGCTGCAACGCTTCAGTTCCAGAAGAATTGAGGCCTCCAAGAGACGTAGCAGCGTTTGTAGAAGTTATCGGAGGAAAGGGGAGAAAATCAGTTTCTGAGACGCCGGGAAAAATCGTTGAAAGAGCTGAAAAAGATCTTAACGCCGCGGGAGTGAGAAAAAAGTGAAGACGCTTCCCAAGGCCTTACGTCCTGATCACCGCTACTTCAGGATCAAGGTTGATGCGAAGAAGCAGAAAGATTTTGGAGAAGCGGTTAAACTTGTCAGAAAAGCCGTGAAGGATTTTGCCGGAGATAAAGGCCTTTCAGAGGTCGATCCTTATCTTCTGAAGTCGGAATACGGGTTCGAGGATCAGGAAGCTGTCGTTAGAATCGAAAAAGGCCTTGAAGAAGTTTTCAGAGCTTCGATCCTGCTTTCCGACGAAAGGATCTATACTTTGAATGTTTCAGGTGCTCAGAGCTCAGTCTGAGCCTGTGTCCGCAAACATTTTGAGGCCCTGGCTTGAATCTCTGTACAGCATTTTTAAACCGTTTATTGACTGGTTTAGAAGGCCTGAACTTGCTTTTAGTTCTGTCTCGTTCAGTTTCATATTGTTTCCGGAGTCGTTGTGTTGTTCGATGTCTATATCTGCGGTTTCAACGTAGAAGATCGTGACTGCTGAGAGCAGAACCATTACTCCTATCAGCAGCAGGAGCTCTCCCCATCTTCTCTTCATAACCTTTATTTCCTCTCCAGGGTTAAAAGCTTCCAGCCGACACCCTTATTTAAAAGAGTTCATTTAAAAAGCATATTTAAAGGGGTTTTTAAACCGCCGAAATATTTTAAGGTGCTATATTATGGTAAAAGACGACGACATTGAGATACAGAACGTGGTGGCCTCCGCGACTTTTAACCAGAGGCTGCCGCTTGACAGAATCGCGATCTACCTCGAAAACACAGAGTACGAGCCGGAGCAGTTCCCAGGCCTTGTCTACCGGCTTGAAAACCCGAAGGCCGCAGCTCTGCTGTTCGGTTCAGGGAAAGTAGTGTGTACAGGGACGAAATCTCCTGAACAGGCGAAGGAAGCGACCCACAAGATCATCGACGAACTCAGGGAAGCCGACGTAGAGATCGACACCAAGCCTGATGTAACAGTCCAGAACATCGTGGCATCAAGCCAGTTAGAAGGAACGCTCAACCTCAACAGGATAGCATTTGAACTGGTCGGTACAGAGTACGAGCCGGAGCAGTTCCCAGGCCTTGTCTATAGACTTGATGAACCACAGGTAGTCTTCCTGCTGTTCTCCTCAGGCAACCTGGTCTGCACAGGAGGCAGAACCTACGAGGACGTGAAAGAAGGGATCGCAACGCTTGAAGAGAACCTCAAGGAAATCGGAGCGCTGTAAAAGGCCTCCAAGTTTTTTCTCTTTATTTATGTCAGTAAACCTCGGTGCAGGATGTCTTTTAACGAACTCTGAAGGAGAATACCTTCTTATACAGGAAGCCAAAGAACACGTCAAAGGTAAATGGAACCTGCCTTCAGGAGGATTTAGCAAGGCCGAGGAAGACCATGAGGAAACCATTCGAGAAGCCGCTGTAAGAGAAACACGTGAAGAGACAGGCCTTGAAGTAGAGGTAGAAGGCCTGATCGGCATCTATGTCAGAGAGGCCGAGAGAACCGATAAAAAGAATGTAAACATATTCTTTGAGGCCTCTGAAATCGGCGGAGAACTCGGAGAGGTAGAAGAAGGAGAGATCATAGATGCGAAGTACTTCTCAAGAGAAGAGTTGAAGAACCTGGAGCTTAGATTTGACCTGGTGAAAGTAATCGACGATTTTGAAAGATACGGATCGCAAAAAGCAAATATAAGGGAACTGGATTTCTAATTCTCTTTCAAGGCCTTCAAAGCAGTTTTTCTGGCGTTTTCCGGTATATTCAGGTCTTCATCTTCTAACTCTTTCTTGGAGAACCATTTCATATCTTTGTCGGAGTATTCTTTCTCGCTGGTCTCATCTACAGGCCTCGCCAGGTACTGAAAGTCAAGGTGCCAGTGTCCTTCCTCGATTCTATGCAGGTTAATGTTGAATGGCTGGGGCAGGTCCTCGCTCTTGTTTTGGAAAGAAGTTTCAGGCCTGAAATCGTCCAGTATCTCCACTTCAAGGCCTGTCTCTTCACGTGTTTCGCGTTTAGCGGCTTCATCAGGAGTCTCCCTTTCTTCGATATGGCCGCCGGGCTGTAGCCAGACACCGTACTTCTTGTGTTTCAGGAAAAGGATCTTGCGGTCTTTGATGATGAAAGCCCCGGCTACAAAGTCTCTATCTGCTTCTTCAGGGACTCTCATTTTTTTATCTCCAGTCAATGTCTTTGGCGGCTTCTTCGATCTTTTCGGTAAGTTCAAAGTCTTTCTGGGTCAGGCCTTCAACGTCGTGAGACCAGAGGTCGATCTCTACCGCTCCGTACTCCACCTTTACCTCGGGATGATGGAACTCTTTCTCCGATAGAGAGAAGACCGTGTTGGCGAAAAAGCAGGCCTCTCTGTAGTCCTCGAATTCGATACGTGTAACAAGTTTTTCGTCCTGGACTCCCCAGATTTCGAGGCCTTCCATTTTTTCGTCGATCTTTTCCGGGCCGAGTTTTTCTGTCATATGTTAATTGTGTTGGATTGTTTTTTGTTATTTTCCTACTAATTACTGTGTATGGATTACGGGGAGGCGGTGACAGAGTTCGAGGAGTTTTTCACTGAGAGGTATGAAGAGGAGGTTCTTGACGCCGATAAGAAGGGTAAGGAGTCTGTGGTGGTTGAGTTTGAAGACCTGGATATGTTTAACCCTGAGTTGACGGATTTTCTGAAAGAAGAGCCTGAAAAGGCCTTGGATGCGGCGAGCGAAGGCGTGGTGGCGGTCGATCTTCTGAAGCAGGAGCTGAATGTCAGGGTCCGGAACATGCCGGAGGATGACCAGATACTTTTGAAGAACCTTAGATCCGAGCATATCACTACTTTTGTACCGGTGGAGGGAATGATCAAGAGGGCATCACAGGTGAAGCCGGAGGTCATGTCGGCGATATTCGAGTGCACCCAGTGCGGCGACCGTTATGAGAAGGAGCAGGAGTCCTCCCAGCTGAAAAGCCCGTACAAGTGCGACTGCGGGTCCAAAAGGTTTGAGCCTATCGAGAAGAAGATGACTGATACGCAGATCGTGACGCTGGAGGAGAACCCTGAATCGCGTGAAGGTTCGGAGCAGCCTTCGTCTCTATCGGTAAGGCTTGAAGGCGATCTCGTGGATCCGGAGTTCCAGAAGAAAGTGGTTCCGGGGAACGTCGTCGAAGTAACGGGTATAGTCCGGGAGAGGCCTATCAAGAAGAACTCGAAGAAGTTCGATATCTACATGGAGGCGAACAACGTCGAGCCCAGGCAGCAGGAGTTTGAGCAGCTGGAGCTTGATGACGAAGAAATCGAGGAGATCAAGGAGATGGCCTCTGACGAAAACATATTTGAGAGAATTATTGAGTCGATCGCGCCCAGTATCTTCGGCCACGACAGGATTAAAGAGGCTATCGCCCTCCAGTTATTTGGCGGGGTCAGGAAGACGCGTGAAGACGGCGTAAAGTCGAGGGGAGACCTTCACATACTTTTAATCGGTGAACCCGGCACAGGTAAATCCCAGCTATTGAAGTTTGCCGGCGAGCTCGCGCCTAAAGGCCGGTACGTGGTCGGAAAATCATCGACAGGAGCAGGTTTGACTGCGTCAGTTGTCAAAGAAGAATCCACCGGAGAATTCAGTTTGGAGGCTGGAGCGGTCGTGTTAGCGCATAAAGGAATGGCGGCTATCGACGAGATCGACAAGATGAGTCAGGAGGACCGCTCCTCCTTACACGAGGCGATGGAGCAGCAGCAGATCTCCGTTTCGAAGGCGAATATCCAGGCAACTCTTAACGCACAGACCTCGATCCTTGCGGCAGGTAACCCAAAACTGGGGCGTTTCGATCCCTACGAGCCGATACCGGAGCAGATTAATATCGGGGATACGCTGCTTTCCAGATTCGACTTTATCTTCCCTGTCAAGGATGAGCCGGATGAGGACCGTGATAACAAGCTGGCCAACCAGATCCTGGCAAACCACCGTGACCCCGAGGATCAGGACGCGGAGATCTCGCAGGAGCAGCTGAGAAGGTACGTTGCGTACGCCAAGAAAAACGTTAGGCCTGAGCTGACTTCTGAGGCCTCAGAACTCATACAGGAGTTTTACGTCTCCATGAGATCTTCTGGAGATGAGGATTCTGTTCCGATTACTGCGCGTCAGCTTGAGGCTATGGTGAGGATAGCTGAGGCCTCTGCACGCGCCCAGCTGAAGGAAGAGGTCGAGGAGGATGATGCCCAGCGTGCGATCGATATCCTGAAGTATACTTTGGAGCAGGTAGGAATGGATCCCGAGACCGGGGACTTCGATATCGATAGGATCGAGTCAGGTGTTTCCTCGAGTCAGAGAAACAGGATTCAGACAATCAAGCATTTGATCGATGGGCTTGCGGATGATGATGGTTCGGCTGAGATCGAGCAGGTTATAGAGGAGGCCTCGGATGAGGGGATCGATCCTGAGAAGACCGAGGAGGTTATCGACAAGTTGAAGCGTGAGGGCGAGCTCTTCGAGCCAAAGCAGGGCTTTATCCAGAAGATCTGATGTCTCTGTGAGGTTACATTCTTAAGAGTCAACTTCGGGGTTTTTGATATGGCCCAGCAGAAAAGGCAGACCGCCAAACTTGTGGACTTTCAACAGCTTAACTCCGGTAAATACTTTCAGAGAGAAGGCTTTGAGCCCAACTTTCTACTGCTTCCAAGCGGCAGACGGATTTCACGTGCAAGGGCTGTAGGCACCGTAGTCGACAGGTTTGTGAACGATGATGAGACCTATGGTTCGCTGACCCTGGACGATGGAAACGATACCACACAGATCAAGTTTTTCTCCGAGCTGGAGATCATGGAGGACTTCGAGATAGGCCAGGTGATTGAAGTCGTTGGAAAGGTCAGGGAGTACCAGGGCCAGATCTATCTTGATGGAGAAGTGCTTAAACAGGTTGAGCCCGAGAAAGAGATGTTGCATCAGTTAAGGCTTGCGAAGAGAAAAGAGGAATGGGACCAGGTAAGAGGGACCGTCAAACAGCTGAAGGAGTCAGGCAAGTCCAGCGACGAGATAGAGAAGGAGATGGCCGGCCAACTCAACGAGAACGAGGTCGACGCACTGCTTCAAAGCTTCAACGCGAACTTTTCCTCGGCAGAGTCAGAGGAAGACATGGAAAACATTGAGAGAGAAGTGCTTGACGCAGTCCAGGACCTGGATGATGGGGAAGGAGCTGACTACTCGGATATACTTGAAGAGATAGACGAACCTGAAGACCTTTTAGAGGACACGGTTAACTCGCTGCTCTCTGAAGGAACCTGCTACGAACCCAAACCAGGCAAGATTAAGAAGCTTTAGAGGCCTGAACAAACTATGGATTACGAAGATATGCTTGAGAAAGGACAGGAAGAAGTCCCGGAAGACCTTGAAAACGAGAGCCGTTTCGAGATGCCGGGCGTTGAGACCCGGAAAGACGGGTCGAACACTGTGCTTGAAAACTTCAAGGAGTTCGTGGAGAAGTTCAACAGGGACGAGAAACATCTCTCAAAGTATATTCAAAATGAGTTAGGGACTGCTGGACATATAGAGGGTGATGAACTCTTTCTCAACGGAGAGTTCAGGCGTGGAAAGATCCGGGCCCGTGTAGAGGCCTACGCTGACGACTACGTATTCTGCCCGGAATGCGGGAGGCCTGATACCAAGCTTGTGAAGGAGAAAGGCGTCGAAATGCTGAAATGCCAGGCCTGCGGCGCAAGAAACCCGGTTTGAATCCCTGTTTTATAAGAGTCATGAGGTAAGGAGTCTTTTAGGTGAATCAAACTTTATGCCACAAGAAGGTATGGATCAGCAGCAGTTCATGCAGATCATGCAGCAGAAGCTAGGTAATCTCGAACTAACAGTACAGGCGCTTATGAGCGTTCTTCAGGAGGAAGGAATCGTCGATCAGGAAGATATCAACGAGACAGCTCAGGACATCGTAGAAGAGATGCAGCAGCAACAGGCAGAGGCTGCAGAAGGCCTGGAAGACCTTGACGACGAGCTCGAGTAAAGGCCTACATATCTACCCTTTTTCTTCACACATCTTACATAAATCCGCTAAAGGCCCTTCACAGCATGAAGGATTTCTGGCGGTGCAGATCTCTCTACCGTGCTGGATCAGCAAACGGTGAAACTCGTACTTTAACTCGTCAGGCACCTTTTCCTCCAGAACTTCGTGAGTCCTTGTTCTCGAGGCCTCTTCAGGAACCAGGCCCAGCCGTTTCGAGACACGGTGGACATGAGTATCAACAGGGATCACCGGCTTTCCAAAATGGAAACACAGTATGATGGCCGCGGTTTTAGGGCCTATACCCGGTATATCCGTCAACCAGTTCTTTCCCTCCTCAATACTCATGTCATCGATGAACCTGATCGAGTACTCTCCCTGTTTTGAGGTCTCATTGGAGTACTCCCGGATGATTCTCAAAGCCTCCTGGATCCTCTCGGCCTTTGTCGGGCCCAGACCTGCCACCCTGATAGTATCGGTTAACTCTTCAAGGTCCGCTTCCTCGACTTTCCTCCAGTCATCTCCATACTTCTTCTTCAACCGGGAGAAGGCCTTGTCCCTGTTGATGTCGTTGGTGTTCTGTGAGAGAATCGTCTCCACAAGATAATCGATTCCCGACTGATCGCTCGGCTTCTCAGGTTCGCCGTAGTAATCCTTCAGCTTTTGATTGATCTCCCGGATCTTTTCCTCGGTCATAACTTACCCAGTCAAACCAGATTTTTTTAAGCTGCGAGGCCTGTAAAAGTTTTGCAGCGGGGAACTGTTCGGATCGAAGCCTCCGAGATAAGTACCGGGAAGCTCCTTGGAAAGCGCTTTATCGCCCAGAATGTAAAGGTTTTCAAGGCCTTCAAGCTTTTCCCCAAGCTTCTGCAGGTGCTGCTCCACCTGTTCATCCCGCTTCCTCTCAAATCTTCCCTGCGAAAAACCTCCTTTACCGTGCTGACGGTTCACCCGGTCATTGATCCTCTCGACCTCCTCGAACTCCCCGTCCTTTTCGGTGAAGATCCGGGAGTCCCCCCGTGAAACCAGCGCCCAGTGCTTATCCTCTTCGATAAAATCTTTCAGGCCTTCAACATCGAACTTTTCACTAATATGGATTTTCTGGGGGAAGAAAGGCCTGAGCCTGAAGCAGAAGAGTCCAAGCTCTTCAACGTAGAAAGCTGCGATTTTCTCCTCGTTCAGCATAGGCGTCAAAACTTCTTCCGGCAGAGAGTTCCTTATATCCGATAAATCGCTGTGCCCGGAGACTTTTCCAGGGGAATAGATGGAGACCATGTCTCTCTCAGGGGAGTCGATGCTCTCCAGTTTTTCTATAGAACTCTTGAACTTTTGAAAGCTGATATCATTGAATTCGAGGCCTGAACTTTCCTCTTCCTCGCTGGTGTCTTCAAGGCCTTCCAGTCTGTCCTCAAGCCTGTTCAGTTTTTCCTCCGCGTCCTGTTTCTTACGTGCGAGCTCTGATCTTCTCTCCTCCTCGGCTTCAAGCATCTGCTCCAGCTTTTCTATCTCCTGTTTTTTCTCTTTCAGCGAGGCCTCAAGCTGTTCAACCCTGTCTTCGAGCTCCTGGTTTTTCCACGGTAATTCCATGTATAAGGCCTTTGTACTCGGTTTTTAGAAGCTTGATCGATAGGCTTTTAAGTGTCGTCGGTTGAGGATTCTACAGTGGTATAATGCCTGAAATGAGTGTTGAGGAACTTTCACCTGAAGCAGATGACGTCGAAATCACAGGAAAAATCGCGGAGCTTCCGACCCCACGAGCAGTTTCCACCCGGTACGGACAGAAGAGAATCGTAACCGTGGTATTTGAAGATGACACGGGCTCGATCGACCTGACGCTGTGGGAGGAAGAAATTGACGCAATAGAAGAGGGCGCAGAAGTCCACATTGAAGGAGCCTACGTCCGGGAATGGGCCGACGACATCCAGCTCAACATCGGCAGAGACGGAGAGATTCAACTGGTAGAGTAGATACAGTTACAGGCTGGAACAGTACATATCTCTTTCTATTTATCTTGCGTAGCTGATTCTATCGCCGCATATTATAATTCTCATCGATCAAATTTCAGGTATGGGAATTGAAGATAAAATCCAGAGCGTCAGGGAGAAACTTGAGAAGACTCCTGTCAACAAGGCCACAGAAAAGGAGCGCGCCCGGCTGAAGTCTCGGATCGCAGAGCTTGAGGAGGAAAAGCAGAAGAAGGCCTCAGGCACCGGAGACACTTCAGGTTACGCAGTCGAGAAGAAAGGTGACGCGACCGTCGCACTGGTAGGCTTCCCGAGCGTGGGAAAGTCCTCCCTGCTTAACTCCCTTACAAACGCGGAATCCGAGACCGGGAGCTATGAGTTCACCACGCTGGATGTCGAGCCTGGAATGCTGAAGCACAAAGGCGCCAACATCCAGATCCTGGACGTACCAGGCCTGATAGGCGGAGCAGCAGACGGCAGGGGCGGCGGAAAACAGGTTTTGAGCGTGGTCAGGAACGCAGATCTCGTGCTGTTCATGCTCGATCCTGAGGAGATGAGAGAGGAAGAGATTAAACAGGAGGTCCACAACGTCGGAATCAGGGTGAACAAGAGGCCTCCAGACATGAAAGTCGAGAAGAAAGGCAGAGGCGGCATAAAAGTCAGCTCGACCGTCGAACTAGAGATCGAAGAAGATACTATCAGGGAGCTGATGAAGCAGAACGGTTACACAAACGCCAACGTCGTTATAAGAGAGGAAATAGGTCTTGACCGGTTTATAGATGGTTTAATGGATAACAGGAAGTATATTCCAGGCATAACTGTTGTAAACAAGGCTGATTTGATAGATGACAGATCTGATTACAGCGATTACGATCTGCTGATCTCTGCGGACGAAGAAAAAGGCCTCGACGAACTGAAGGATTTGATCTTCGAAAGACTGGGGCTTATACGGGTCTACATGAAGGAGAAAGGAGAAGAGCCCGACAGAGACGATCCATTGATCCTTGAAGAGGGAACGACTGTCGAGGAAGCGCTTGAGGAGCTTCCCGGCGACATGCTGGACCGGTTCAAGAAGGCGAAAGTTTCCGGGCCTTCATCAAAGTTCCCGGAGCAGAAAGTAGGCCTCAACCATGAACTGATGGATGAAGACGTACTCGTACTTAACCTCCGGCATATCTGAAAAAGACCTGAGAAACCTTCATAAACTATTCTAAACGATTAGAGGCCTTTACAGATCAAGGGTTTATAAAGTTAGCGGGCCAATGCTTGGATGATGAAAGCCGAATTCGTGGACGATACCGGAAACCAGCTCCCGGTCGAAGTCCGTGACAAGGGCCTTGTAGCCCGATGGCTGAACCGTATCAGAAGGGCCTAAAAGCCTGATATTTTCCAGGCCTGACTATTTTTCTCTTTATTTTCATTCAAAAAGATAGAAATTAGAGAAAAAAGGATATGAATAAAATTATTCGATCAGCTTGGCGTTAACCGTTCCTTCCTGTCCAGG
>JBKHHG010000002.1:0-40940 GCA_046539225.1 Candidatus Nanohaloarchaea archaeon | reverse complement strand
GTTACAGGTAAAATGCGGACTTGTTCTGGTGCGAGCCAGGTTGGGAAGTCTCCTGCGAAGTGTTCCATCATGACGCCCATGAAACGCTCGATTGATCCTAAAATTGCTCTGTGGATCATGACAGGGTAGTGTTCTTCGTTGTCTTCTCCCTGGTACTTCAATCCGTAGTTGCGCGGGATTACGAAGTCGAGCTGGACTGTCCCGAGCTGCCATTCTCTGCCGATCGCGTCCTCCACTTCTACACCGATTTTCGGGCCATAAAATGCGCCTTCTTCCGGTTTGACTTCGTAGTCGCCTACTACTTCGTCCATTGCGTTGCTGAGAGATTCTTCGGCTTCATCCCAGAGTTCGTCGGGTCCCTGAGCTTTCGGAGGCTTTGTCTCCATGATGAAGTTTACATCAAACCCGAACTCGTCGTACATCTCGATAATTTTCTCCAGGTGGGCCTTAATCTCTTCCTCAATTTGATCCTTTCTGATGTAGGCGTGTCCATCGTCCTGGGTTAATACTCTTACTCTGAGAAGGCCTGAAAGCTCTCCGCTTTGTTCATTCCTGTTTACAGTTCCGAACTCGGAAAGTTTGATAGGAAGGTCTTTGTAGCTTCTTGTGTTGGAGTCGAAGATATGCGAGTGGTTGGCGCAGTTCATAGGCTTCAAGCCGTACTCCTCATCGTTCTGCTCCCAGGCAAACATCTCGCCGTCCTCCTTAAACGCTTCGTAGTGCCCGGTCTTCTTCCAGAGATCGGCCTTATTCAGTTCAGGAGTCCATACCTCCTCGTAACCAAGCTCCTCATTCTTCTCTCTAATGTACTCTTCAAGCTCTCGCCTGATAACCATCCCGGCTCTATGGTAATGTGGCGCCCCAGGAGCATGCTCCGGAACCGAGAAAAGATCCATCTCCCGACCGATCTTCCTGTGATCGCGTTTCTCCGCCTCCCGCTTCTTCTCCATAAAGTCTTCAAGCTCGTCCTCGGATGGGAAAGCGGTTCCGTAGACACGGGTCAGCATCTCGTTTTCTTCATCGCCTCTCCAGTACGCTCCAGCGATCTCCAGCAGCTTGAAGCCGCCGACCTCTCCAGTCGAGGAAACGTGAGGTCCTTTACACAGGTCCTTGAACTCTCCCTGTGTGTAGAACGACACATCGTCTCCTTCAGAGGCCTCTTCATCCAGAATCTGCCTCTTGTATTCGTTGTCTTCGAAGAACTCCTCTGCTTCCTCTCTTGAAAGCGTTTCCCGCTCTATTTCCAGGTCTTCTTCTACGATCTTCTCCATTTCTTCTTCGATTTCCTCGAAGTCTTCCTCTTCGATTTCTATTCCTTTGATGTCGTAGTAGAAGCCTTCGTCGGTCCACGGCCCGATTGTCAGTTTTACGTCGTCGCCGTAGATGCGTTTTAATGCCTGTGCGAAGACGTGGGCGGCGGAGTGTCTGAGGACGTCGATGTATTCGTCTGAGTCTTCTGTTATTATCTCTATTTTGTCGCCTTCGTTGACTTTTTCTTCTTTGGCGACGAGTTCGTTGTTTATTTTTCCTGCGACGGTGTCGTCGCCGAGGCCTGTGCCTATTTTGTAGGCGACGTCTTCTACTGTCGAGTTTTCCTCTATATCTAAACTTGAGCCGTCTGGTAGTTCTACTTGGATCATTGAGAATCAACTTTTACGTTTTGATAGAAAGGGTTTTGGGCGCCAGAGTTAAAGCTCTGAGCTGGAGATACGTGGTCGTGGAGTAGGGTGTCCACCTTTCATTGGTATTAATGTCTCGGGCTCTCATTCTTAATAATCTTCTCCACGTTATCGAAGAATATGATAAAGGTTCTCCGGCTTGGCCATCGAGCGGGAAGAGATGACAGGATCTCCACGCATGTAGGCCTTACAGCAAGGCAGTGGGGCGCCAGTGAAGTAGTGTTCTCAGGTGAAAGAGATTCAAAGATGTTGGAGTCGCAGCGAGATATAATTGAAAGGTGGGGCGGAGATATGAATGTAAGGTATACCGAGGACTGGAAGCGGGAGGTAAAGCAGTTTGAAGGCCTCAAAGTCCACCTTACCATGTACGGTGAAGAAGTAGAGGAAAAGATTGAAGGCCTGAGGCAGGAGTTCGACGGCGAGGATCTTCTCGTGGTGGTGGGCGCGGAAAAAGTCCCGAGATGGGTGTACACTCACGTCGACTACAATATCTCGGTTGGGAACCAGCCTCACAGCGAGATAGCGGCTCTGGCGGTTTTCCTGGACCGGCTTCAGGAGAGGCCTCTTGACAATGATTTCCCCGGTGCAGAGTTAGAGGTCGAGCCCAGCAAGGATCGAAAGTTGACGAAGAATCTGGAGGATTAAATAGTTTTGTTTTTTGAGAGTTAAGGTATGGGTGCTGGAGAATACGTTGATGACTGGGGATTTGTTGACGAACTTTCGGAATACTTGAAGGAGGGTTCCGGAGAGGCCTGGAACCGTCTTGTGGAGAAGTATCCGTTCCAGGCGGTGGGAGAAGGCAGGTACGTGTTCCTGCCTTCTGAAAGCGAAATGGTTGATGAAGAAGGCCTGACTGATTTTCTTGTAGGGAAGCCAGAGGCGGAGGAAGTCGATATAGATGAGGAGGATTTATACAGTGATTTGTCTCGGTATCTTCTGGCTGAGAGTATCCCGGAGAAGTTGGATACCCTGTCGGAGCTTGAGGACAGGTATGAACATTCGTATGTCTCGGATACAGAGATAATGTTCGGACCTAACCCGGATACAGGAGTATCTGTCAGCGTACCGCATCTCACAGAGATAGTCGAGGCCTACGATGGGGAATCGGTGAGCGGTGAGGAGGCCGACCTCATGATCGAGTTAGCTTCGGAGACGGCTGACAAGTTAGGCCTTATGGACAGAACAGTGTTTGTAGAAGACGGAGAAATATTTGTAGCGGAGCATTCCTCCGAGCCTCCAGAGTTCTACAGGGTTGAACACATGGGAGAGGCAATAAGTATTAACGAAGCAGTCGGAACCTATGAAACCGTGAGAGAGGCCTCATTTGAGGAAGCCTGTGAAACCTTTGACAGCATCAACCAGGTGTTTGAGGCCGGAGAGTTTGACGGGGCAAGACTCCTGATAGATCCTGTCAACGAGCAAGCCATGATCTATGACCAGGATACGATAGACATGTCGGTAATGGATCTTGATGAAGTGGACGAGCTATTAAGTGGTGAAGGCCTCGTTGAAAGAATCGAGGACTTCTACTCGAACCTCAAGTCTTAGCTTTCCGGGCGGTGAGGCCTTAACTCGAACTCTTTCCCATCCTCTCCCAGTTCGACATTTTCAAACTCCTGGGAGGCCTCCTGTAGCAGGACATCTTCATTGTTCCGGTAGCGCCGGGAGAAATGGGTTAAAACAATTTTCTCAACTTCCGCCTCTTTTGCGGTTTCTCCAGCCTGGAGCGCCGAGGTGTGACCATGCCGATCCTCGATCATTTCGTGGAGGCAGGTGGCCTCGTGTATCAAAATATCAGCGTTTTCAGCGTGCCTAATCAGGTTATCTGACTTCTCGGTATCTCCTGAATAAACTACTTTTCTTCCCGGGACTTCTTCGACTATCTGGCCGGGTTTAATGGTTTCCCCGTTCCATTCAATAGTTTCCCCATCTTTCAGGTCGCCGATCTTCGGCGAGTTTGAAAGGCCTAACTCTTCCATTTTCTCCTTGTTGGCTTTTTGCTCGGGGTCTTCCTGGAAGACGAATCCGAACGCGTTTATGCCGTGATCAACTTCGAAAGGTTTTACCCTGTAGCCTTCGCCGACGATTTCATCGCCTTCAACCAGGTCCTCGACGAAAATATCATATGAACGGTTGAAGTAGCCGGTGTCAAGAATCCTGTCAGTGAACTCTTCGGTTCTTGGAGGACCATAGATATACAGAGGTTCTTCTCTGCCCTCCATCTCCAAAGTCTGTATTAGCCCGAGGAGGCCTGAGAAATGGTCGGCGTGCCAGTGCGACAAGAAAATCCTGCTGATCTTCATTAAACCCATTTTTTCAGTCATCAAGGTCTCCTGCGTGCCTTCCCCGCAGTCAAACAGGATTCTCTCCCCGTTGTAGTCGATGAGATTCGATGCGAGGCCTCTTTCCGACGTGGGTACAGCGCTTGAGGTTCCGACCGTCCAGACTTTCATACTTTACTTGAAAGGATATTACCTTTTATCGGTAAGGCCTCCACCAAAACCTATTTATGTAGTGAGGTCAAAGTAACAATTATGTCTGAGAGTGTTGGCGCGGCCAGCCGCTTTCTGAACCAGATTGATGATAATGCTCTGGAGGCCCGTAGAGTTGACCTACAGGACAGTGAGGTATACCTCGTCCACTCCCGTCTTCAAGAAGGCATACTGCCTCTCGCAATCGCCTATGAAGACCAGGTAAACTACTCCATGAACCTTAACATGGTGGAGGGCGGCGAAGAATTACAGAGGCCTACCTCAGGAGATGTAACCGAAGAACTCTATACTCATCCTGCAGTATCCCGTTTAGAATACACAGAAGAACACGCCGTCAGGCAGAAAAAACTGGTGGAAGCCGCGAAAACCATCACAGAAGAGGGAACTTCCCTCCAGGACGTTAGAGAGGCCTTGAACCCAAATTGTGAGGCAAATATAACGTCTAAAATGGAGAAGTATTATTGATCCAGAACGTAGATATACCGAGTAAGATTTCTGTGGACAAAGACCTCGAAATCAGCCTCGTAATCTCCTACTGAGGCCTCGTTATACATGAAAACTGCTTTCCGTTTTTCTATAAACTCCAGAAACTTTTCAACCGGCCTACCTTCTTTCTTGGAGGCCTTTCCGTAAGGCAGATCCGAGATAACCGCATCAAAGCTTTCAAACTCTTCTTCAGCATCTAAAATATCGCCCTGCCGTATATCATAGTTCAAGATCCCGTACTTTTCCAGGTTCTCTTCCGTTCCCGCCACCATCTCCTCCTGAAAATCGAGGCCTTTAACGCCTATACCGCAGAGCCCAGCCTCAATCAGTATTCCTCCGGTGCCGCAGAAAGGATCCAGAACCTTTCCTCCGGCCGGAACTTCCGAAAGGTTGACGAGCACGCGCGCCAACACTGGATCGAGCGATACCGGGGAGGAGAAAGGCCTTTTCTCGTTGCTTCTCTCGTTGAAAAGGCCTCTGTCAATGTTCTGCACCATTTCTCCATAGAACGTTCTTTCCGGGGTTACAAAGGCCTTTACCAGGGTTTCCGGGTTTTCAAGGTCTACATTGTTTCCTGAGGTTGAAAGTTTCTCGCCCAATCTTTCTTCTATCTCCTCTTTGTCGATCTCGCCTCCTGTAAGGTTTTCCGCCCTGACAGCGTATCTTCCTTCAGGCCTGAAGTTTTCAACGTCGATCTTCTCCGCTACTTCGTGCGTCAACGCCAGCCTCTTCAACATTCCGGGATGTGAATCCGTGAACCCCAGTCTCCCATCTCTCTCCGGTTTTTCTTCTATGCCCTGGCTTCTGAGAAACCCGTTTAGTTCGGCTTCCGCGAGCTCCAGGTTTTCGCCCGCAAGAAGGTAGATGTATGTCATTTTTCGGCCTCCAGTTTCAGAAGCGTGAGGTATCCTATTATGATGCCCGGCCAGTAATTGGCCAGCCTGAAAACCACCGCAGCGACGAGGCCTGTCGAAAGACTTACAGGATAGAAAATAGTCAGTATAAACGCTAAAGCACCTTCATAGGTCCCGCTGCCTCCAGGTGTCGGGGTAAAGTTGGCGAGCGATGCCATCGGAAGCACCAGGATCAATGGCAGCGGATCAAGCCTGAGGCCCAGAGAGTAAAGAATCACGTAAGCACAGAGAATATTCGCAGCGGGAACCAGGTGAGCAACAAGCCCAGTCATCAGAATATGTTTCGGGTTGTCGCCGACGATCTCAAAGGCCTCCTCAATATCGTTCAGCTTTTGATTCAGCCTCCGCGAATACCTGCCTCCAAAACGCAGACGTTCCGTGAAACCTGTAGAGGCCTTCCTGAGTACGCCCTCGACTGTTCCCGGCCTGAACCAGAGAAGATAGGAGAGAAGGCCTATAGAACCGGCGGAAAACGCCGCAACGAAAAGAGCCTCTTTAAAAATCTCGAGAAGGCCTCCCTTAAACGCTAAAACCGTGGCCCCTCCAAAAACCATTGTGAAAATCGGCAGAGTATTGATTATATCGGATGAAAGCACTGCTGCGAAAGACTCCTCATATGAGAGATCTGTATTTCTTTTTATAACGTAAGCCATGAAAGGTTCGCCGCCAAGATTCCCGAGAGGCGTTACAGAATTCATGAACTTGCCGATAGCGTACAGCTGGAGAACTTTTAAGTATTTAAGCTGTGAAGACATGTTGTTAAGAATTCTATACCATGTAAAGGCGAAGACTGCAAGAGGTGCAAGGCCTAAAAGCAGTGCAAGAGGAAAAAGCGTCAGATCGACTGAGGACAATGCATCTACGAACTCGTTGACGTCTGCAAACAAAATCAGGCCTCCTAAAAAGAGGGTTGCTACTCCAAACCATACAACTCGTTTCTTTGTGTCGATATGTTTCTCACCTCAGCTGTAGCCGTAGCGTTTCTCTTCGCCGCATTCCAGGCATCTGTAGCTTACTATTTTTTCATCGGATATAACTCTAACCCGGCAGTTCTCCCCGGGAGTGAGAAGGCTGTAACAGCTGGAGCAGTACTTTTTCTTCAGTTCAGAGGGAATCGAGGCCTCCGCCCTCATACCGATCCTCTCAGCCAGCTTCAGGTACCTCTCCATATACTCAGGCCTTTTCTCGGCTTCTTCAAACAGGATTCTGATACGCTCCTCCGCGATCTGATGGCTCACGGATTCAGTAGGTACTGGAACGGTTAAAAGAGTAACAATAATCTGGACCAGCTTCTAAACCAGGAAGACCTCTGCATCAACCTCTTTACCGGGGTAGAGCTCCTGGAAGGCCTCTCTGTAGATTCTCAGCTGCTCGGTGTAGGCTTCTTCAAAGCTGTCGGAAGTCTTGAACTCTACAACCTTTATCTTTTCATCTGAAACTGCTACAAGGTCGGCTCTGCCTGTGTAAACTCGTTCCTCTCTGGGTAATGCAAACTCGACCTCTGCCTGTTTCTCTCCTGTAAGCGAGTCAATCTTCTCCGCAATTTTACGCTGTTCAAGGTTCTCGGGTTCTTTGCCTTCAAGGTACTGCTTCACGAATCTATGCAGATCTTTGCCGTAACCGGTGTTACCTGTTCTCTCCTCCTCCAGATCGATCTCCTCTGTCGTAGATACAAGTCTTCTCCTCGAGGCCTTGGGCGGCACAACCTTCAGCACCTCGCCCCTTTCTTCCTGGGAGTCCTGTTCCTCAGGCCTCTCCGACAGGAAAGAAGTTTCAAGCTCGAGATCCTCGAAAAACTTGCTCTTCCGCTCCTCTTCAGCAGAAATGTAAAGATACTTTTCCGCCCTGGTCATCGCAACATACATCAACCTTCGCTCCTCGTCGTACCTCCCGCCGGTACATTTCGAGAGAATCTCCGAACGCCAGTTATCAAACACGTAGCCCTCTTCAGGCCTGAAAACCTTTCTCTGCCGCAGACCCGTCACATCATCAAAAGTTACAGGCCTGTAGTTGCCGTTAGTCGACGGGAAACGGCCTTGGTTCACGTCCGCCACAAAAACCACGGGGTACTCAAGGCCTTTGGCGCCGTGAATCGTCTGGATCTTGGCACAGTCCCTCTCGCGCGACGTATCGACCTCGTATATCTCTTTCTCCTCAATGTTATCCTCGATAAACTGCACAAGCTCGCCAGAAGTCATAAAGCTCGACCTGTAGACATCGGTCAAAACATCGATAACCTTCTCGGTCACCGGGTTCTCCAGCCCGTACCTTTCAAACACAGCCCGCATCTGGCTCTCAAGGCCTTCCATCTCCTCAAGAACGTTATGGAACTCAAGAAGATTCTCAGGGATCTCATCTTCCTCCAGAATCTTCTCCGCCTCCTTCAGACTGTAACCTGTCCTCTCCAGAATCACGGCCCAGCCCTTACGCGAATCCTGCAACGCACGCAGCCACGCAAGCAAAATCTTCGCCTCAGACGTATTAAAAAGCTCAATACCGCCTTCATAAGCCGCTGGAATACCGTAAACATCAGCAAGATCCTGGAGATCCAGTCCAAAACTCCTGGTCCTGGAAATAACAGCGATATCCGAATAACTCAGGTCCTCGCCACCGATACTGCCCTCCATCTTTACCTTCTGCACCATACGCAGCAGATTCTCATTCTCATTTTCGCAGAGAAGCTTGCCAACCTCGCCAGGAGAATGCGAGGCCTCTGATTCAAGACTCACAAGATCTGGCTGCTCCACGGTTTCATAATCATTTCCCCGCAACGTAAAGCTCTGCTCCGCAGAATCCAGAATCTCCTGCGTAGACCTATAATTCCTCTTCAAATCAACTCTGTCAACCTCTACAGAATCAAAACTTACCCTCCTCCGGTCAGAATTAAGCTCCTCAATGTTCTGATTCATACGCTCCTCAAACTTCCTGATATTATCGACATCAGCGTACTGAAAAGAGTAAATAGACTGCTTCCAATCCCCAACAACACAGATATTAGGCCTCTCCGCCAGAAGCAACGAAATCTTCAGCTGGATCTCATTCGTATCCTGGAACTCATCAATCATAAGATAATCAAACCTTTCCGACTCTCTGGCCTCATCACTGCTGTAAAGCGTCACATAAGCCAGAGCCATTATAAAACCAAAATTAAGATAGCTGTTCCTCAAGCAGTGCTCCATATACTCAAAGTAAAGCCTCCTTACAAACTCCTTCAACTCTTCACGATCCTCCTCAAAGGCCTTACGCATAAAATCCTTCCTGACCTGTTTACAGCCATAATCCCCGGCAATATCCGAGTACTTGGGCGCATCCTCCGGAAAGTCCTTGTACCTGTAACTGTAAAGCCTCTGACGGAGAACACTCTGCTTTTTATTGCCGTTTTTCCCATCTCGAGGCCTATTGACTTCTTTAAAAAGCTCTCTAAAGGTGTCATAATCTCCGTCAAGATACTCCTCAGAGTTCAGGAACCATCCATTTTCTTCGGGAATTACTCCACGGCTTGCAAGCGACTTCAAAAGATCGAGAAGCTCACCGCTATCATTTACAACACTGTAAAAACCTTCAAACTCAGGATTACGGCTTTTAAAGTCTCCGTAAAAAGATTCAAAGTACTGTAGCTCCCTTATCTTGCTTTCAAGGGTTTCAATACTTTCAATTTCTTCATCAATTCCCAGCTCTTCTGGAGTGTTGAATCCATGCCTTTCAAGCACGCCCTGACAGTAACTGTGGAAAGTCGAGATCGGAGCATTATAGATCTCTGAAGTCCTGTAGCTCGACTTCTCCGCTATCCTCTCGCTCATCTCCTCGGCAGCGTTTCTGGTGAATGTAGAAAGAAAAATATCGTCAGGTCTTGCTTCTTCAAGAATCTCGACGTACCTTTCAGTTACTGTAAAGGTTTTACCGGTGCCTGCTCCCGCGTCCACGAGATAACATCCCTCAGTTTCTTCAATCAATTTTTCCTGTTCCTTATTCGGGTTCATTCAACTATCAAATCCTCCATAGGGAGCTCAGAGGCCTTTGCATCTACAGGATAGCCTTTATGTTCAAAACTTTCCAGTTCTTCAATCTTCTCATCTACAAACTCCTCAAGCCTCTCCGCATCATCACTAAAGAGCCTTGTATTCCTGTACTCAATTAGCTTTCTCAGCGCCGACTCTGCACCGCTTTTAACGTACTTGTAGTCGCCCACGGATTCTATGCATAAATCTACAAAGGCCTCGGCAAATTCGGAACTTAGCAACTCATCTTTATCAAAAACCCTTGGAACCTGGTATTCTCTCATAAAATCTCTGTATTTTGAGTAACCGAGCTTTTCCAGCGTCTTCCTCCGATCATTCGACTTTTTAACATCTTTAATCAAGTATTCAAACGCCTCAGTTGTCAAGGTCTTTTCCTGGAACGTTTCCGGATAATAATTTACAGTTGTCGCGTTCTCGGCGTCTTTTCCGCCCAGCGAATCCCCGAGATCGCTCAAAAAATAGAGGTAAGTGAACCTGATTTCGCCGTCTACCTGATCAGAATGATGCATGAGATACATTAAAGTCTGGAAATTGGGAAAACGCTGATTCTCGAAAGTCTCAACTCTTGAACTCTTCACAACTTCCTTCCTGCTCTTCTTCCTTCCAGATTTGAAATCAATAACATGTCTCTCCCCCTCCAGCAAATCCACTTTACCTTTAATCCTTTTCTTGCGGTTTTTGAAGTACATCTCCGTCGAAGCACTTTCCAAATCAATTTCAAAGGCCTCTGCAAAAAAGTTGTCGTTATCCTCCGGTTTAGTATAACCTCTTCCAGAATAGACCTTTTTCTCATCCACAAAATCCATTATATTCTCTAATCCATGATCTATCTCCGTCTTCACCCGGTTGAGAGACGCCTCGTCAACTACTTCCCCCATCTCCTCTAAGAAAAGCTCTCTAACTTCTTCAATACTCTTTTTTATCTCAGGCCTGTTGAAGTAAAGCTCTGCAAAGTCATGGAAAAGTCTTCCCTTTTTCAAATTCTCTTCGTCGCTGTCTGATACAAGCTGTGACATGTAGAACAGTCTTGGAGACTGTGCCAGGCTGTTGAGGCCTGACTGGCTTAAAAACTCTATATCAGAGGTTTCAAGATTTTTTTTATCAAATTTTTTGGGTTTTAAACTATTTTTTGATGATTTAAAGCTGTGCGGCAGCTCTCTGAAGCTTGAAACATTTTCTCCAATTATTTCATCGAAAAAGAAAGATGGTTTAACGTCTTCCTCCATTTTTTTGTCCTCTACCATGTAGACCTGCTGGTCTCCGTTCTGTAAAAGTATTTGAAAGTCTTTAAGCTTCTTTTCTTCAAACTCCTGGTTCTTAACCCATTCATCTCTCGGCGTCTCCTGATTCCAGTCCGAACTCATGCCTATGTAGAAGACTATAGGCCTGTCGACGACCGTTGCCTGTTTGGGATCCGCAAGAAGCACTCCGCTGGTCTCCTCATTCAGCATTCTGTCGAAATCCTTCAGGAAGTATTTTATCCTGTTAATATTCTGTCTCGAGTTCTCAGCTTCTTCCAGGTTAAGCTCTTTTATCAATGATCGGATTTCAGGGTATTCGTTGTTTGAAAGCTTTTCAAACTGTTTTAAGGCCTCTTCAACCTTCATGAACTCTATAACGTTCATGAATTCTTTGAACTCTTCGAGGCCTTCAGTTTTTTCGAGGAAAGCGTTTTCGTTTCCTGTTTCAAGGCCTAATTTTTCTGCCACCGGTTTTACGTCTCTTACTCGAAGGTTTCGATCTGATTCTCCGATTTCAAGAATGTTGAGGAAGGCTCTGAGCTCCTCGTTTTCAGATATTTTTTCCTGGTGTGTGAAGTCGATTTCTTCTGCTTTGAGGTATGACTCTATAAGGTTCTGGTACTTGGATTCCGGGTCGACGACTACCGCCGAGTTTTCCGCTCCCACTCTTTCAATATTTTGGATAAGCGACTTCACGATGTCGAGGCCTGATTCAAAGATGTTGAACTCTTCAAACCCTGTTTCCTCGTCTTCAAGCATTTCAAAACGGTCAAAGCTTTCGGGCAAGATTTTTTTGTCGAGTTCGTTGAATTTGTAGAAGTTTATAACGGCTATGTCGCCTTCAAGCCTGAAAGACTTTAGTTGGTTGAAAGAAGTATCGCAGTTTTTAAGGAAATCTACTGTTTCCTGGAAAATATCGTTTTCCCGGTATTTAAGCACGCCATCTATTTCCCCGGTATGTTTCCAGGCCTCAAGCGTCTTGTCAAGCCCGTAGGAGGCCTGTTTGTAGGAAAGGCCGGTCTCGTTGACGATTCTGATGAATACCTCTCTTCTTGTCTCGTAGTTTTCCGAGGCAAGCCTTTTTGGGGTGGCTGCGAACTTTCCCTGTACAGGCCTGTCGAGTCGACGGTTTAAAGCATCGGCGAGGGAGGCGTCAGCCGTTACAACAGTATCGTAATTTTTTACTTTGCTGTAGAGTTTGTCGATGGAAGAGGCCTTTCTCACGTACAGGTTTTTGTCGTGGAAACTTTTTATCCTAACTCTGTTAGAATCCGTGCTTCCAGTTCTCTGTGAAGATGTGATCGTCTACTTCAACTTCTACAGTTGAGGAGTCCTTCTCCCCGAACATTCCGCCGGAACGCTCCTCGTAACGTACATCCATGGTTAATTCAGTGTACTCTTTTGAGGCCTCGAATCCGAAGTCGAAGTTATCCAGATCCTGAACTGTAAAACCTTCAGGTAGCTGGCTTGCGGTGTAAGGCCTGTTCTCCTTTCGGGCGTCAAGCACATCACCTATAATCTTCTGGAAATCCTTATACACTTCGTTCAAATCGATTTTTTCGTACTGTTCCAAGGCCTGAAATTCGTCCATGAAAATTATGTAGAGGGCAAGCTTTTTACCGGTTTTTTACAGGTCGTTGACAGTCTGGAATCTCTGTTTCAGGTTGTAGAATGAGGATTCGAGTTCGTCGGATTTTGACTTTGCGTTCTTGATGTGTTTCCTGTAGGTCTCCCATTTAGACTCGAAATCCGAGAAAGAGCTGGAGATCTCTTGGAGCTGCTGCTCGATGTCTTCCGCCTTTTTCGATAGTTTTGCGGTGTGGACATCTCTCTTGATCAATTCGAGTTTCTGGCTCAGGGTTAACGGGCTTGCGATCTGAACGCCTTTTTTCGTGTACTCGTGCAGGAGGTTGTACTCGTCCTTTACAAGGTAGTAGTAGACTCTTTCGCTTGGGACGAACTCGACTGCGTACTCCGTCGTGCCCTGGTCAGGCCTGACGTACTTTGAAGCTACTTCTTCAAGCTGCGACTCCACGTCTCTGCGAAACTTTCTCGCGTGTTTCTCCTCTTCTTCATCGTCTTCTGCCTCCTGCATCTTCCGGAAATTGCTTAAAGGAAACTTTGAGTCTATGCAGACTTTTCCTGTTGAGGATTCGATGTAGGCGTCAGGCCTCTTTCCAGCGACCCGTCCTTGGAAGCTGTACATCGACTCGGGGAGGTGCGCGGATAGAATATCCTCAAGCTTTCTCTCACCGAACTCTCCTCTTTCCTTGGGGTTTTCAAGCATTGTCTCAAGGTTGCGGTGAAGCGACTCGATCTCATCCGCCTCCTTCCCCACGTTTTCAACCTCTTTCTCCAGCGACTTGATCTTCTCCCCGAGCTCCAGCTTCTGCCAGGACTCGCTGACCGCACCCCTGACCTTCTCACCATCGACTTCGACCTCCGTAGTCTTAAGATCATTGACGGTCTTCACAAGGTAGAGAATAACGCCTCCAAGAACAAACACTGCAGCGGAAAGAATATACTCAATCATACATCTCAATAAAAAACGCAGAGTTAAAGAACTAACCACTCTTCAAAAACATCCAGCAACAAAACACAGTTATGGGAATTTTAGACAAAATCTTTCCGGACAGCGAACCCCTGCATCTATCCCTCGAAAACGCAGACCAGAAATTCCAGGAAGAGAAACAGCAGGAAATCAGTTCAGCAAAGAAAGAAGCCGAGGCCTACCGGGAAAAAATCCGGGAAGAAATCAAAGGCCTTGAAGAAGTCCTTGAAGAAATAGAAGATTTCAGAGATGAGAAAGGCAGGAAAGCAGTAAATGACATCGCGGAAAACATAGTCAACGACAGAAAAAAAGTTATACAGAACTTTTCACCGGGTAAAACCCCTGAGAAAAACCTTGAAAAAACAAGAAAGTTCTTAAAAGAGTTCCAGGACATCAAGAGAAAAGAAGCCGCCGTACTTGAGATAACATCAAAAGAAAAACAGATAGGCCTCCACATAAAAAACCTGCAGGAAATAACACAGGATCTCGAAGACTTTATCGAAGAAGAATACTCTGTAGTCGATAAAGCACAGAGAATCGAGAAAAAACTTGAGGAAAGAAGCCAGAAACTTGACAGACTTCAGGAAATCAACGACAAACTCGAGAAAATTAATTTGGAGAGTATAGAGAAGGATATAGAGGCCAAGAAACATGAAATCGAGGAATTTAAAACCGGAGAAGAGTTTGAAGAGTTTAAATCGCTTCAGCAGGAGTTAGAAAATCTTCAACAGGAGAAAGAAAGCATACGGGAAGGCCTTCAGATCAACGTGTCGAAGATGGAGAGAGGCCTAAAGAAACTTATATACGGCGCGGAGCATTCAGAGCTTTCACTGAAGAATATTGAAGCTTTAAAGCTTCTCAGAGATCAAAAGATCGATGAAATCCTTGAAAAACCCGGGAAAGTCGAGGCCGCTTTGCCACAGCTCGAGGAGAAAGGCGAGATCTCGGAGCTTCAGAGAGGCAAGCTCTTGCAAGCCTCAGGAGAGCTGGAAAACCTTTCGGAAAAAGCCGGGAAGATTGAAGGCCTTGAACAGGAGGTTGAAAAGCTTGAAGCTCGGGTTGACGGCCATGAAGCGACTTCAAGGCTTGAAGAGCTTGAATCGGAGCGTGAAAAGCTCGAAGAAAAGCTTGTAGAGGAAAAAAGGAGAAGAGAAGAGTTGAAGCAGGAAGAGGAGAGGCTTGAAGACGATATCGATGGGCTTGAGGCCTCTGTCAGGTCTATATTTGAATCAAGTTTCGATCGAGATGTTGTCTTCGAGACCTGAACTTTTCGGACTTCTGGAAAGCCGAGGGTCGAGTTAAATACCCTGCACCGGGTAAGTAGTTGATGCAATGTACAGGATGAGAGTACAAAGGGCGGGGAAGGAAGAAACACTGTTCAAAGCCGAGGAGCTTGAAGAGGTTCTGCTCGATGCGGTCAACTCCAGGGCCTTCAACTTTGAGAAAGGCCTGAGAATCGATGAAAAGGTTCAGGGAGAGTGGAGGCCTCTGGAGAACGGCAGCGTAAAGTTTTTCTCGCCTTCAGCGGCAAAGACGTGAATCAAATCAAATAGAAAAGAAAATAGGGATTTTTAATTCTTTCCAATCTTTTTCCGGCAGCGTAACAGCTGTTTTCTTGTTTTTTATCACCTTGGAAGGGTGTAAAGCTTTGTCGAGGTGAGAAGTCCGGCGGTTTTCGGTTGAGCCCTCTTGCCCGGGTTCCCCTGAGTTGAGGAACAGGCCAGGATGTCCCAACCTACTTATCCTGTATCAGTTATACAGGATAAACAGATTGGATATATACTTGTAGAAATTCCTCACGCTGGCTCTATCTGAGTGCCCTGATGCTGTGATCGAGGCCTGAGCTGCGTGAGTCATATCTCTACATTGTTCACAGGCCTTTTTAAATCTTCGGTTCAATGGGGTTTACTTGTTGTCCGGAAACATTATCCTGGTAAAACTTTCAGAAGTTTTGCGGCTATCAGGATTTGAACTTGAAAACAAGTTTTCTGCTGATTCAACTCCCTGGAACCGAGCAAAACTTGTTTGCGGCGACCGGGATTTGAACCCGGGTTGCTGGCTTGGAAGGCCAGAGTCTTAGCCGCTGGACCATCGCCGCAAATACACGGTATTTGCTCGAAGCTGAAAACTCGTAGAGTTTTCAATCGCCGCAAATACGCGATGTCTCTCTGTTTTGTGGTTGTCTGGTTAGTTTCTTAAATGCATTTTTTCCGGGAGGTTTTTGAAGTTTCAAGGCCTATCTTTGTGTATGGATTCTGAGGATGTGAAGGATGAACTGGTTGAAGAGGCCAAGAGGGTTGTGAATGATGAGTTGACTCACCGTGAGAGGATGGAGAAGGCCTCAATGGAGTCGCCTGATGAAAGGTCTGAAGGCGAGTGGAGCCGTGAGGAGATCGAGTACCTGAAGAACAACAGGAACAGTATGAGCAACGAGGAGCTGGAGGCGTTTATGAAAGGCGAGAAAGAGTTCCAGCAGGAGGAATGGGTGCCGTTCTCCAGGACTGAGGAGCGTTACATAATTGAGAGCTACGGTACTACTTCCACGGAGAAAATTGCTGAAGGCCTTGACCGGGACGTGGAAAAAGTCCGGAAGAAGATCAAGATGATGGGGCTTGAGGTATGACAGAGGATGTGGTTGAAGAGGCCCTGGAGGCCACACGGGAAGAGCTTCAGGAAGTTGACAGGGAGAAGCACCTGATAAAGGCTGTGAAGATGCGTGAAAAGGTTGAGGCCTCTGTCGATGAGAAGGAGGAAAGGTTCAGGGACTGGTACTCGCTTCACTTTCCCGAGCTGGTTGAAGAAATAGATGGTATAGAGGATCTGGTGAAGATTCTGGACTCGGAGGTGGAGAGATCTTCCATCGACTCTTTTGAACAACTGGCTTCAGGCTCGACAGGCTCGGAACTTGCGGACGAAGAGGCAGAGATCCTAAAATCGGTTGTGGAAAACCTTGGATCTGATCTTGAACTGAGGAAGAGACTCGATGATTATATAGCGGAGTTGGCGAAACAGGAGATGCCGAGCCTTTCGAAGCTTCTCGGTACTTTTCTTGCGGCCAAAATGATTGCGCTCAGCGGAGGCCTCGAGGAGATGGCGAAGAAGCCGGCCTCAACGGTCCAGATGCTGGGAGCTGAAAAGGCCTTGTTCAGGTATTTGAGAGGCGAGGGCACTCCGCCAAAACATGGTATACTGTTTGAACACGAGTTTGTAAGGCCTCTCGCTGACAACAGGGGTAAGATGGCGCGTTTCATGGCGAACAAAGCTGTTATGGCTGCAAGACTCGACAACTACAGCGGGAAAGATGAAGGAGAAAGACTGAGGGAAGAAGCCCGGAAAAAGTTCGAGGAACTCAAAGGTGAGTGAAATGGAGGAGATCCAGCCCGGTGTTTTCTCCCGGGAAGGCCTGATTTACACCAGGAACGCTGACCCCGGGCGCTCGGTCTATGGAGAGAACCTTGTAGAATTCGAAGGCGTGGAGTACCGCCGCTGGATCGGTAAACGTAGCAAAGTCGGGGCCGCTATCCAGAAAGGCATGGAGACAGGCCTTGAACCGGATATGAATGTTCTCTACCTTGGAGCCGCTTCAGGCACAACTGTCTCACATTTCTCGGATATTCTGACCTCTGGAATAATTGTAGGAGTCGAATACTCGGATACAGTCATTAAAAACCTTGTAAAACTGGCGGAGAGGCGTAAAAACATTGCACCGGTGCTTGGAAACGCACGCAACCCCGGAGAATACTCCAGTTATCTTGAAAAGTACGACTACGTCTTTCAGGATATCTCGCAGAAGGATCAGGCCTCTATATTCCTTAAAAACTGCGACTTCTACCTGAAAAACGGCGGAACAGGCCTTTTAAGCGTGAAGGCGCGTTCGATCTCGGATTCAAGGCCTGAGGAAGAAATATTCGGGGATGTGAAGGATAAGGTCTCTGAAAGTTACAGTATAGTCGATGAGACCCGGCTTGAGCCGTACGAGGAGGATCACCTCGTGTTAAAGGTTGAGAGGTGACAGGTTTTAACCGGTGTTCTCCCGTATATCCGTGGAGGAGTAGTCAGGCCTCTCGCCAATCCTCACCACATCTACTTTGCTTCCCGTAGCGTTCTCAGCCATTTCCTCAACTTTTTCCTCTTCGAACGGCTGATCGTAACCCAGGGTTATCACGTCAGGATCAATCTTCTCCACTGTGTCGTAGATCGACCCCTCAGAACCGAGCAAGGCCTTATCCACGACTTCAAGCGCCTCCACCATCTCCAGCCTTTCATCCTCTGAAAAATGCAGATCTTTCTCGATCCTTGAGTCACGGGCGATCACCACAACAAGCTCACCGCCTTTTTTCTTCGACTCTCTGAAGTAGTGTAGATGTCCGGGATGCAGGAGATCGAACACTCCCTGCGCCAGAACAGTTTTCATAAGTCATGCACCTTCTGAAACTCCTCTATCTCCTGCCATGGCGCCCGCGTCTCTTCAGGCCTTGAATCCAGAAGCTTTGAGTACTTGTTCCAGCCGTATCTCTTATCCATAAAGCAGATAACGCCTGTATCCGTGTCTGAACGAATGCATCTTCCCGCTGCCTGGACCGCAGTGTTCACACCCGGATAAGTGTAGCCGTACTGCCAGCCTTTACCGTACTTTTCGTCGAGATAGTCTATCAAGGCTTCAGTCTTGAGATCAGGCCTTTTCAGCGGCAGCCCAACTATGAAAACCGCTTTCATATCTTCTCCAGGATAGTCCACGCCTTCACCAAAGCTTCCGGACGCTACTCCGAGTAAAACACTGTCTTCGCCGTCTTTAAACTTTTCGAGAAGTCTCTGGTTCTCGTCTTTAGAGTTTGTCCGCCGCTCCATGAAGACTTCGCGTTCCGTTCTTTCGTTCAAAGGTTCTCCTATCTGGTTAAGCAGCTGGTAAGATGGAAAGAATACTCCTGCACTGCCTTCAAGCTGCTCCAGTGATTTCTGAAGGTACCAGGCGTATTTCTGAAGCATTGAGTCATCTCTCTCATTGTAACGGGTTGTAACAGTGTTGACTATCAGCTCCAGCTTGTTCTCCTCGGGGAAAGGCGATGAAAACCCTGCTTTCACCGCTTTTTCAAGGCCTAAAAGATCCTCATACATTTCCTGGGGCTTCAACGTACCTGACATCAGCACTGAGGCCTTGGCGTTGTTTAAAGGCGTTGAAGTGGAAATGCTTGGATCAAGGCAGGTGTACTTCAGTCTTATCTGCCTGTTAGATCCCTGACGGTTTCGCTCAATATTTCTGAAGAAGCCTCTGTCTTCTCCTTTCCAGCCCTCCAGTGATTCAGCAAGTTTGCCGCAGTAGCTTCTCTCCTCTTCTTTCGTGACCTCGTCCGCGACAGCCTCGAGATCTATGATCATCTCCTCATAGCTGTGGAAGCTGTCAACAGGCTCCACAAGGTCCGATTTCTCTACCTCGGCCTCATGCTTCTTCTGGGAGAGCCTGTCACGAGCCAGCCTCTCAATCTCTTTCTGCAGCTGTTCCAGATGCTCCTCCTCTCTGTAAAAACCAAACTTCTCGGTCTCGGTGATACAGTTCTGGACCAGCGAACGCGAAACCGTGTGGGAGAAAAGGCTGCGCGTCCTTGAAGGAAGGTTATGGGCCTCATCAACTATCAGTATTGAGTCATTGAGAGAGGTCTGGGACGTTTCAAGTATCACATCTCTGATACCAGGGTGGAAGATGTGGAAGTAGTCTCCAATGATAATATCCGCTTCCTGACACATGTAGAGCGATACCGTGTAGGCGCAAACATCGCTGCATCTCTGCTTCAGCTCCTCGGCCCGGAGATTCTGGTTCTTCAACGACTTGATCTTCCTCCAGGCCTTCTTCGAAAGCTCCCCGTTCTCGTTGAAGGTCTCGTCATGCCTAGGACAACGTGAACCCTCTCTCGTAACCGAATCCGCCTCGCAGAGATGAGACTTGCCGATCAAGTCAACGGACACAACGTTCTCATTATGTCTCTCGTTAATCTTCTTAACAGTCTCCAGGGCGATCTCATGCTGAGAGTGGCGCGGCGTCAGAAAGAAAACCTTGCCTTCCTCTTCCAGAGTCTGTTCAAGGCCTGGAGTCACGGTCGCGGCAGTCTTGCCAAGGCCTGTCGGCGCATGAGCCACAAGCGAGGCCTCTTCATCGATCGCCGCCTCGACCTCTTCAATCAGTTCATCCTGTTTAGGCCTCTTATCCTCGAACGGAAAAATATCCATTTCTATGTAGATTCAAGGTTGAACGCAGACTTTTAAACCTGAAAAAGCTGGAGAAAACATCTTAAAGATAAGGCCTCAACAAAAAATTATGAGTTGGTACGCCCTTGAAAACATTGAGGAAGCACTTCAGCGGACAAGAGACCTGCTTCTGCCTTTAAACGCAAAGCAATGGGCAAAGCTTGCATTAATCATACTTTTAACAGGCTATGTCGCCGGCGGCCCCTCATACTTCAACTTTCCCACAGGTTCAGGAAGCATAGACTCCGGAAACCAGATGACAGGCGACTTCTCGGCATCTCCAGGCCTCGAATCATTTGATGTTTCAAACGCATTTATACTGCTTGGAGCCGCTTCGCTTCTAACTTTAATAACGGTTTTAACCTATGTAACATCGGTCTTCAGGTTTGTAATGTACAGATCGTTGATTAAGAAAAACGTGAAGATAGGCTACGCCACAGAATACCTGTATAAAGGCCTGCAGTACTTCGTGTTTCGATGGGCTACACTCTTCGCAGCTCTAATAATTTTAAGCGGGGCCGTATGGACAGGCCTAACATTAAACCTTTCATTTAACGTTACAGGAGTTTTAACAGGTATAGCTCTGGCCTTGCTGGCGCTTACCGGAGTTGTAGTAATTGCAGGGCTTAGATGGGTCGTATTCAATCTTTCGCTACCGGACATGGTGGAAAAAGACAGAGGCCTTTTGAAGGCTCTGAAGGCCTCTACCGAAGCACTGAAAGAGGACTTTGCCCAGGTGGCGTTATTCTGGTTTATGAAGGCCTTGATCGCCTTAGGCCTTGGAATTGCCGCGATGACTGTGCTGTTCTCGGCTCTTATGATGTTGCTTATCCCTTTCGTCTTTATCGGGATTTTAATGGCTTTTGTGAGTCCGCTGCTTCTGGTTCCGGTAGTTTTAATCTATCTTGTGAGTGCGCTGGTGGTTGCACTTGCTGTGGCGGTTCCTGTCCAGGTCTACCTTTACAACTATATTATAGAAAATTACAGGGATATAGTTCAGTAGTCTGAAAGGCTTTTCTGTTTCCCTGACAGCATCCTGCTGTTCTGGAGGATGCTGGAGTAATGAAGCCTGAACTCCTCGCCTAAAAACTCTTTAACACTTTTTTCCTCTAAAACCCTGTACTCGTTGAAGGCGTTCCTTACCGTCTCTCTTATGATCCAGACTCCGAGCGGCGCCCAGTACTCAGGCGTTACATCCCTTACAATCAGGACTTTGGCCTGGCGCTGAACCTTTTCAAGGTATTCAAGTGCTCCCAGCCTTGCTGCATAGTAGGCTCCGGCGCATTCGTCGGCGTAGCTGGTTCTGCCTGTGAAAGGCTCGTAGTTCTCGGCTATAAACGTTCTTTTGGAGGCGTTCCACGTGGAGTTAGGCCTTTTCAGCTCGAGGAGTTCGTATTCCCATCTGCCAGGCATCAGGAAGATGTGGAAGTCGTTTCCGAGGTAGGAGTTCCTGAAGTACCGGGTTTCGCCGAGTTCCTGGCGCTGTTTTACTTTTTCCAGTTTGTTCTTCGATAACTGGTCGTCTACAGCGGTGATGCTCCATCTGGTAGGAACTATTTCTCGTTCCTCTTCTCTGCCTAACAGGCCTGCCGAGAAGGAGTCCTGAAGTTTGTAGACTCCTACATCGTTTTCCAGTTCCTTTAACGCGGTCTCTGCCTTCAAATCTTGGTCGTAGAAGGCCTTCTCTATCTTTCTGTTGACTGAAGGGTTTTCCCCGAGTACCATCTGCTTCATGTCGGCTGAGCTTGAGACCGGTTTGACTCTTCCCGCGACACCCTGGTTAGAGGGTTTCCTGTCCAGCTCTATCTCGACATTCACGGGTTTCCGGGCCATCGCGATCTCCTTCTTCTCCATTGAGTCTTCTCGAGAACGCGAATTGATGAGAGAGGTCCGGAGAGAAGCAATCTTCTGAATATCGAGGCCTTGATCGTACCATTTCCCGGGGTTGTCAAGCATTGTCGGGTCGCCGGGATGAGAAGGCGATAGAACTCCTGAACTGATCTCTGGATAGTTGTGGCTTCCGATAAAGACGCTTTCGGTATAGGCCTGGAACTGTTTTTTATCGATCCTGGCGGGCATAACCTCCTGGATCTTTGATCTCGCCTCTTTGGCGGTCATACCTTTCGCCAGCTTTTCGTAGCCCATACTTTTTATTCCCGGTTTAATCTTTATCTTTTACCCGATGCATCCAAGAAACCATTTCACACTGACAGTGCTAATGGCCTCGATACTGGCAGGATACGGCCTTTTCAGCCTTCCAGCCGATATGTCGGGCCACTACAGGGTCAACGACATAGGCCTCGAAGATCAAGAAGTAAGAGTCTTCACCGACTGCTTCAGGCTTGACATGAAAACCACCGAGCAACAGATTTCAGACCTTCAAAACGCTGTCAATCACCGTGTCTTACCTGCAGAACTCGAGATATTCGTCCAGGAAAACAATGTGCAGAGAGTAGAGATAAAAGATGAACGTTCAGGCCTTTACAGGGCTGAAGCAGTCACAGAAAACAGTAGAATCGAGTTAAGGCCTACAACCGCTTTAATGATCGCGTCAAAAGCCAGTGTCCCTGCATATATAGATAAAGGCCTTGCCTCGGCTTACGGAGAACCGATCTGCCTTGAAAACAGTTCAGAAGTTTAAAGCTTCCAGTGCGGGTCCTGACCGTCTTTGATCTCGACTATACGGTTCAATGCCTGTTTCTCGCCTTCGCTTAAAAGATCGTCGAGCTCCTGAAGCTTTCTGTAGTCGTTGCCCGAGACATCGACGTATAGATGGTCTCCGGCCTCAAAGTCGCGTCCCAGTGTAGCGTTTGAAATAGACAGGGCCACGCTGTCCCCTTTCTCAGCCTTTTCAACAGGTTCTCCGTCTTCCTGTATGCTTTTTATCCTTCCTACTTTTTGCCCCTCCTCTGTCATCACTGCGCCCTGGTTGATCACTCCTTTCACGACTTTTACCCCGACTACAACCGGATTTGAGGATCTGAAGACGTGGTCCTGTAAAGTTCGGATCTCCGCAGGCCTTGCAACTTTTGAAAGTGATTCTGCTCTCTTCTCTTCCTGAAGGTTCTGGCTCCACCGGCTGTAGTCTTCAAGTATTTCGTAGATCACGTTGCTCTGAAAGATCTTAACACCTTTGGATTCGGCGAGTTCGTCCGCCTTCTGCGTTGTTGCGGAGTTAAAGCAGAGTACTGCCCTGTTTTCGGGTTCTTCCTCGTCTACTTCTATTACATCGCTTTTCTTGACTTTTCCGACCTCTACTTTTTTTACTTTGATGTCTGATTCTTCTACTTCACGCATCAAGGCCTCGAGCGATCCGAGTGAGTCTGCCTTGGCGATTACACCCGAGCTGTGGGTTTCGTAACCCGAGGTTTCAAGCTCTTTTTCTACCTCCTGCTTGAGTTTTTCGACGTTTTTTCCGGTCCTGACAGGCGATCCCGAGACCACGCCTTCCATGTCTTTCCCCGCTATCTTTATGCCTGAGGCGGGTTCAACTCTCTCTATCTCGTCGTACTGCCTGTCGAGACGGATCTCCTTCAGAGGCCTGGGCTTCAGCAGCGATCTTATCTCTGTGGCTTTTGCTCCTTTAGATGTTCCGTAAACCAGTTTGTCGTCGCTGTTGATTATACCGTCGTAATGGATGACGTCGATTGTCTTCCCGAATCCTTTCTGTTCGCTGACTTCAAGGACTGTGGCTTTTCCATCGCCCTCCTCTACTTCAAGCTGGTCCGAGAGAAAGTTCTGTGCAAGGCCTGATACAACCATTAAAAGCTCTGGCAGGCCTTCCCCTGTCTCCGCGGATATTGGCACGACCCCGATCTTCTCTGTAAAGTCGTCGACTTTGTCATACCTTTCGACCACAAAACCGTGCTCGTTGAGATGCGCCATCAGCTCGTAGATCTCTTCATCCAGTTTTTTTCTCTGTCTCTCTCCCTGGTTTCCAAGGTTCTGGGAGAAGCATTCTTCCTGGGTTTTCCATCCAGGTATAAGATCTATCTTGTTGAGAGCTATTATGAAAGGTGTCTGGCTCTCTTTCAGTATCTTGATGGCTTCCTCTGTCTGCGGCTGGACCCCTTCCTCTACGTCTATTACAAGAATTGCGATGTCCGAGATACTTCCGCCCCTCTTCCTCAGCGAGGAGAAGGCTGCGTGGCCAGGTGTATCGATAAACAGCAGGCCTGGAATTGTAAGATCGGTGTCGAGCTGTGTCAAGAGGTCGCCGCATACATCTTCAACAGTGCCGAGAGGAATCTCTGTGGCACCTATCATCTGCGTGATACCGCCTGCCTCGCCCTCAACAATCTTTGACTCTCTAATATTGTCAAGTAAAGTTGTCTTTCCCGAGTCTACATGGCCCAGGACTGAAAGTATAGGCTGGCGAGGCATACAGGCATCACTTCAGGCCTCACTCCGGGTACTCGTGTTTCCTGTCTTTTTGATGGTTCTTCTGGCATTTGCCGGAGCAGAAGAAGAGCTTCTTCCCTGAGGTCTTCACAAGAAGCTTGCCTTCAGCTTTCCTGACCTCTTCTCCACAGTAATCACATTTCATTCGGTATCATCCCTCCATCTGGGTTTCTTTGAGGTGTACGATATCGTCTTCCCGGATAGGGCCTCGAGCGTCTCTCACGAGAATCTTTCCTTCTTCATCTCCCTCTATAACTCTGCATCGTACCTTACGTACGGATCTGTGGCCCTGATCGCCTATAACCTCGATAACTTTTGCAGCTACCATTTTTTCTTCACCTTAACGAGGATTCTACTCCTCTTCTTTTTCAAGCAGTTCAGCCGCTTTTTCTGCAACGTCTTCTACATCGTCTTCCGCGTTTCCTGTCTGTGTGACCGCGATCGCTGCGCTCTGAACGTTGATACCTGCTGCAAGCCCGAGCTCTTCCTTCTCCGGTACAAAGGTGTACGGAGTGTCGCGTTCCTCGGCAAGGCCTGGGAGATGCATGACAATTTCCTCTGGCGACACGTCTTCTGCAATTATAACAAGCTCCGCGTTGTTTCTCTCAACGGCCTTGGTAACTTCGTTTGTACCGACTGCGATTTCGCCGGTGTCAGCTGCTTTCTCAACTGTGTTGTAGGTTTTCTCTGCGAGTGAATCGTTTGGACTGAATTTTTGGTAGCTCATTTTTGGTTCAACCTCTCTAGTGGACCTTTCATCAAGGTATATAGAAGAAATCTGTATGAACTTTTAAATAATAGGATAGAGAGCGATAGGCCTTCACTGGAGCGAGGACTGTACATTCTCCCTTCTCTTGGAGAACTCGTTCAGAACCTCTTCCGCTTCTCCCTCAACTCTTCTGTCCTCCTCGACACCGTCTTCAAGGCTCTCCATCAGGTCCTTCATCTCGCGTGAGAGATACTTCATCTCCTCAACCATTTCCTGAACATCCTGGAACTCATCCACCTCAAGGAAAAGAGTCTCTTCCTCCTCTCTGTCAATATCCTTGATCTCGGAGCTGATGGACTTCAGGTGCTGTTTTGTATCCCTGCCTGATGAAAGGCCTGTCGGGCGTTCATCTTCCTGCTCCTGTTCCTGGTGAGGCCTTTCCTTCTGTAGGCCTCCGGTTTCAGGGGTTTCCTGTGGAACAGTGTTTTCCTCTTTCTGTTCCGGCGGCATAGAGGGTTCTGGTTCTTCCGTTTCCTCTACCTGTTTTTTGGAGTTTACCATTTCTCTTATCTCTTCCATGTTCTCCTTCAGTTTCTCTTTGTCGTCTCCGCCGATGTTAAACATAGTTTAGAATATGGAGACGGCCGGGTTTAAAAGAAACGGTTAGATGAAATCCTCGCAGCTCTGCCTGAAAGAACTGATCCTGTCCCTGTACTGTTCCGAGACGTTTTCACGGGAGAAATGGTCGTTGACATTTGAGACCTGGAGGCTGGGGCCTGGCCTGCCGTTGAGCGCCAGTGTAACGTCGTGGAGATGGGACTGCGATCTGACACCGCCGAATCCACCGGCTGAAACCGTTACATAGCTGAAAGGCTTTCCCTTGTACTCTTCGTAGAGATAGTCAAGACAGTTTTTCAACGCCCCCGGGAAGCTGTGATTGTACTCCGGCGTTACAATAGTCAATATGTCACACCACTCGATCATCTCGGAAAACTTTTCGATGTCTTCCGGAGGGTTCTCGTCGTGGCTCAAACGTTTCCTCATCGTCGGAACTTCCCGCTCCTTTAGATCGAAAACCTGTGTCTCATGATGCTTGGAGAACTCTTCTTCGACCGCCTCGGCTACAAGGCCTGTCTTCCTTCCCTCTCTTGCTGTGCCTACAAGTATAGCAGTTTTCATTATTCCTCTGCTTCTTCTACTTCCGCAAACTCCTCAAGCCCGTAATCGAATTCAAGGCCTTTCAAAGCTGCGTACTCCTGTCCCACGAGATAGAGAATGGTCGCGATACTGTTTTCCCCCTTTGTGTTTCCAGGGATTACAACGTCGATGTCTTCAAGGCTGTTCTCCGAGTCCGCGATCGAGACGACCGGGATATTGGTGTCGGAGGCCTCTTCGATAGCCTGTGCATCAAGCTCTGGATCTGTAACGACCACTACCTCTGGCTCCGTGAAGCTGTCAGAGTTAGGGTTTGTCAATGTTCCGGGCATAAACCTCCCGGTGATCTTGTCGGTTCCGAGGCCTTCAGAGAAAAGATTTATCGCGTCCTGGGCCTCTTCCTTCCGTCCCACCACGAGAATATTCTCGGGCTCGAAGTCCGCAAGGAACTCCGCAGCATTCCTGATCTGTTCATCTGTCTTTGTCAGGTTGATCACTGATAGCTGGTTCTTCTTGACATGGAATATGTAGTCATCCATGTCTGTATGCTGGGATTTAGTTCCGATATGTACTCCCCGTTTCAGGTACTCTTCACGGTCTATCAAAAGTTCTTCTTCGGTCATACACCCGATTTAAATACCAAAAGTTAAATACCGCTCGACTTTGGCTCAGAAACCTCAAAAACTATACAGTAGAGAAAAAGAAGAAATACGGTGAAGGCCTTCCCCCTTTCTTATCTCGAGTTTATCTCTGGGTTATCAGCTTTCTCCCAGCGCCTCAGTAACTGGTTCAGTTTTGCGATCCTGATATCCGCGATTCCCGCTTTGATGATCGGGGCCTCCCATTCAAGCGAAAGATCGGAGATGGTAGAGTCACAGGTCTCGCCTGAACGATGCGAAACAACCGGGGTATAACCGTTTTCCTTCGCAAGCTTCACCGTCTCTCTCGCATCGGATACTGTACCGATCTGGTTCGGCTTCACGATCAGCGAGTTGCATGAACCGTTTTCAATACCATTCTTCAGTCTCTCCTTGCTGGTTGTGAACAGGTCGTCGCCGCAGATCAACGAGTCAGGAAACTTTTTCGCAAGCTTGGCGTGCATCCGGAAATCCTCTTCATCGAAAGGATCCTCCACGTACTTCAGATCAAAGGCCTCGATCAGTTCTTCGATAAACTTGAGCTGGCCCTCGGCGTCGTGCTCCAAACCCATGCTTGAAACCCTGTACTTTCCATCCTCGAAGAACTCTGAAGCTGCGACGTCAACTCCCAGCGCCGCATCGTGTTCATCCGCCACCTTTTTCAAGGCCTTCAAAGTCTGTTCATCGTCCATCGAGGTGATCAACGCTCCTTCATCGTTCATCCCTTTAACCTTTCTCGAATACCTCTCCTTCATCTCATGGTAGATCTTCCTGTTGGTCTCAATCGCCTCCGGAAAGGTATCTGCGTTTACAGGAAGCACCAGGAACTCCTGGATCGAGGTGTTGCCTCCGTGCTCTCCACCCCCAACAATATTGCTGAGAGGCAGCGGAAAGCTCTCCGAGAGATCAAAGCCCGAGGCCTGTTTAAAGGCAAAGCTCGAGGCTATTCCCGAGGCGCCAATCCGGGAGAAATCATCTGTTCCGTCAAGCTCCTTCAGTTTTTCGTCAAACTCTTTCTGAGAAAGCTCCTGGCCCTCCAGTTTTTTCAGAAGCTGTTCAATCTCTTCAAGATGCTCGGGGACGAAACATTTTGCCTCATACTTGCCTGTTGAGGCTCCTGAAGGCGCCGAGGCCTTTTCGCCGTTTACCTCTGTTTCTACAGTATAGTTTACGCGTGAGTTAAGAATCTTCTTCAGCGAGATAGTGTCGACTTTCATACATGAAATTTGGGGGGTACAAGTAAAAAAGAAAACGTTGTTATTTTACCGTGATCGGGAGCTGTCCCTGCTCAAGTTCTCTCTCAGCTATATCGATAGGATCTTCCCCGTCTTCTTCTACAAATGTAGGGGCGCCCATAGCGATCTGAAGGCTTCTCGCACCGAGAACTCTTGCTCTCTCGTATCTTGTGTATTCCATTCTATTTGTCACCCTATGTAGCCGAGATCGCTGCCCTGCTGTTGCTGATCGTCGGCTTCCTGTGAACCTTTAAGGTTCTGAAGTTTTTTAAGCACTTCTTGCGACTCTTCAACTTTTTCATCGAGATCTGAGTAATCCAGATCTACATCGAGAATCTGCTCCATAACCTGGAGAACGGCCTCCGTCGACTTGGGATCGCTCATCAGGAACCCCGGTGTCTCACCGAGAAGCGCTATACCTTTTTTACCGCGTTGCTCTCCCAGTCCAAGCAGAAGGCCTGAGATACCGACTATCTGGCCGACATCGTGGTCAAAGCTGATACCGTAATTGGTGTAATCTGACTTGACATCCTGAGAGGTGACAGCCCCGAAGACTTCGGGTTCTTCAACTACATCGCCTTTCCCATAGCCGCCGATCGTGATTATCTCCTCCACCCCGATCTCGTCAGCGAAGTCAAGCACCCTGTGGGCGATCTCGTAATGTCCCTCTGCCGAAGAGGCCTGAGCATTACCCTCTATCATGACGACGTCGCGGTCCTCAAGCTCCAGATGATAGATCTGGTTCTGCAGCGGTGTCAAGCTCTTGTCATCCTCAACTATAGTATAGGGCGGGAAGTGATGCGAGTCTATGATTCCCACCTGTTCGGCGCCAAGCTTCTCGGACAGGTAGCTTACACAGTTTCTTCCGACATGGCCGATACCTGCAAGGCCTTCAATCAGTAGAGGATTTTCCAGGTCGAGTTCTTCATCGACGGTAATCTCGGTAGTCATTCTTGTTCACCTTTCTTGGTCTTTCTACGGTACTTGCCGTACTTATCGGGAAACGAAAACTTTGGAGGCCTCGAAGTCACGGTATCCCCCCCGCAGTGCTTATCACTGAGGGTGTAGGCCTCACATTCAGTACATTTTCTTATCATTGTTTTTATGCCTTTGAGAACTCGAACTCTCCATCAAGCTCTTCAACCTTTGAACGGATTTTCTCAACCGCGTCATCCATACGTTTCTTCGCCAGTTCCTGAGTCCTGCCCCAGGCCTCAATCGAGTAGTTAGGTGCTGAAATACATTTAACTTCAACGCCTTCACCCGGCTCCTCGAAGGCCTCTTTAATCCTTTCAAGGCCGTCACCCTGGTAAAACTCTACGTCCAGCTTGCCTTCAAACTTCTCCTGCTTCAGGTCAATGTTTTCACGGGCGACCTCCTGGATCGCCTCAACAACCTCGTCGTCTAAAAACTTTTTCAGTCGTTCCTCCTCAGCAATCGAGATCTCAAAGCCCTGGAAAGAAGAGCCAAGCTCTTCCTGAAGCGGAAAAACAACGTCCTCATAGATACTGTCGACATCAATCTTTTCCTCAAGGTCTCCAATAAAGTCCTCGGCCTTCTGCTCCTTCCTCCAGCGCTCCATCGTTTCACGCTTCTGATTATTGTTTACACGTTTCAAAGACAGGCCTATAGTATCTTCAGTATCGACAACCTGGGCAACAGTCTTCTCCCCTTCGCTTAACTCCTTTGTAAGGTCCTGGACCCAGCTCCTGCTTGCTTCAGATATATGGATCAGTCCTCGAATATCGTCGTACTCTTCAAGGTCGGCGTACGCCGAGTTCTTGTCAACATCCGTTATCTCAACTACCACGAAATCTCCTTCATCAGGCCTGTCCTTGTACCATTCCATAGTTACAAGATAAAAAGTGATTCTTAAAAAGTCATTATCCGGGGCTGCTCAAGGCCTGAACTTTTCCTCCAAACTGTTTACAAGATAGAGGAGGCCTACACCTACTAATAAAGTAACAGAAAGCTTGATAACCTGGATAGTCAAAGGATCGTTAAGTTAGATTGAGAGCTGTGCTCCGAAGAAGGCCGCGATCAAAAGTTTAAGGGAAACAATGTAAGAATCCAGAAATCTTTCGCTCTCGAAGAGAGCCATTGCTTACTCTACTTCGAGTTCTTGGAGGATCTGGCCGTTGATCTCGGCTTTTCCACCGGTAGGCCTTGCGATTGTCTCCCTGCATACCAAGCACTCTACCTCTGTGCTGGCCCGGGAATAGATGTTCTGCTTGTTTCCGCATTCTCCACATTCTACCTTGACAAAGTCTTCTGCCATTTTTGTATCGCCTCTATCGCTCGATCTCGAACTTTGCAGCTCTCGGCTGGTTTCTCGGTTTCCAGCTTTTCCCGCATTCCTTGCATGTGAACTGGAGGTCGTGCTTGCTGGATGTCGGGTTGCTGCCTCCCCTGCTCAGATGTGAAGGATCTTCAAAGGGGAATGATCCGTAACCTTTGTCGATCTTTCTCTGCCTCTTCCTGTGCTTCTTGCTCCACGGACTCGCGGATCTATTGGTCGCTTCCTTCAGGGTTTGCTCCGTATGTTCATCGCAGTGAGGGCAGTAACGCCTCTGCTCCTTTGGAATCTTTACCATAGATAGACCTCAGGGTCCAAACTTTAAAAAGGCCTATTTAGATTGACAGGCCTCCTCTGTATCGGGAAAGTCAATCCAAGCATATTTCTAAGAGAAAGGTTATGCTTTTGAAACAAGGTTTCAGCTTATTTCCTCGGCGTTTCCTCTATTTACAAGGATCTCTGCGTTGTCGTCAGGAATCACGGGTTTGTCGCCTTCATCGAAAGGCCCGTAGCTTTCGAGGTCGGTGCCCATGAACTCCGGCACGTTGGAAATGATCTCCACCTTGGCGTAGCCGTCCTCTACGTTTGAGGCCTCATCTTCTTCGATTTCTTCGGGCTCTTCAATTATATCTTTGTCCTCGGCTTCTTCTGATGCCTCTTCGTGTCTCTCCTGTTCTGTCTCCACGTCCCGGGTCTCGGATTCGAGGCCTTCTTTCAACCGGTCACGGTGTTTTTCGAATAGTTCCCGGGTTTCTCTGAAGAGTTCTTTTTCCCGGGGCAGAAGGCTGAGCTCTGAGGCCTTGATGTCGGATCGCAGTGCTCTACGGGCGTTTTCCACGACTTTTTCCTCCCGCAGTGCTATTATCTTGTTGTACACTCTTTTCGAGGAGTTGTACTCCCTTCTATCGGCGTTTTCCTCTTTGCGTTGAAGGTATTCGTTCGCCTTGACTATGAAATCATCGTCGATCTCTGTAAGTTCTTCGCTGTTCCTCTCATTTTTCTGGATTCTTCTGAGGTCGCTGAAGGTGAGTGCTTCCATCCTATCTAAAGTTCGGAGGTGAAAACTTTTTACATTGTGCTTCAGTCAAAGCACTGCTTCACGTGCTCCTTGTAGTAAGACTCTATCTGGTACTCCTTGCCGCAGATCTCACAGACAAACTCTTCCTTATCCTCGTCAGGCTCGCGTTTCTTCGCCTTCCTGAAAGCATAACTCACAGGGTTTGAAACCTTTTCCTCCAGGTTGTCGCCCTCGTACACCTGCATATCCTTGTAGTAGCCGTTGGAGTCGTAGTTCGGAGGAGGCACATCCTCTTCCCGGTTCCGGTGCCAGCGCAACTGCGACTTTACGTAGGCCTCTCTAAGCTGCTCGTCGTTCCTCTGGTTCCAGTCCCAGATCTTCGACTCTATCTCATCCCACTCATAGCCGACGCAACGGTAAAAATTGATGAGGATGAACAGGCCTCTCTTCCTCCCGTCTTCCAGGCCTGAGAGAATGTTTTTAATCGACGGCGGAAAGTACTGCTCTGGGATAGCGTCGTCAGGCCTCTCAAAGTCTTTCTCAACCCGTTCCTTCTTTTTTTCCTCCCTGCGTTCCTCGATAAAGTCCAGGGCCTGGACCGCGAGATTTGTAGCCTCTCCGTCCTCGAATTCTTCAAGAAAACCGGTTTCAAAATCCACGTTTTCGATCTCCGCATCTTCTTTCTCGAACTCTGCGATCTCTCCAGGTTTGATTGGAAGGGATACAAGGCCTGAACCGTTGTGAAGCGAGTAAGGCATTCTGAAGAGGTGGCGCTGTCCCCAGTCGTTTTCAATATCCGAGACCTGGTATGGGTCGACACCGTCGTCAACCTGCATCTCTTTTTCAAGGCCTTGATCCCTTACAGCCTTCGCCATCCGATCCTTCAGCTCTGATCTAAGGTAGTCGACGATACCTCTCGCCAGGTTAGGATAGAGATCCGAGAACTTTTCTTCACCAATCTCCTCTGGAAAGGCCTCGCCCCTGACACCGATGTGGAACCCACGGTTTCCTGAAAACTTCACAGATATATTATCTATTCCGTGCTGGTGCAGCTCCTCCACCACAAGCTCCGCGGTCTTCTTCGCCAGGTCAAAGCTTTCGTCGCAGTCGATGTCAAGCACGAGGTCCCAGCCTGTTCTCAAGTCGTCAAGATCTGAGACCTGGTCGATCAGAAGAGGGTTCTTCCAGCGCTCGACAGATGCATGGAAAGCTACCGCACCGTTCTCCACGAACTGGTCAAAATCCCCGGGAAAGTTTATCGCATCCGGCCGTTTACCGTAGCCGTTTTCATACGTGGGCACGACTTCCCTGTACTCGCTGAGCTCAAGAAAATTCTGCTTCAAGGCCTCCTGCTCGTAGTACTGCCTGATCTCCCAGTCCTTCAGGTCGTGTCCCACACCGAGTAATTAACCGGTAAATACTAAATTGTCTGCGGCAGTTCAAAAGGCCTCAATCCTTCAGGTAGCTGGAGATGAAATTTTCACTGTCTTCGTTGAAGATCAGGGCGCCTGTAGCAGGCATGGCGTACTCTTCCGTATAGAGAGAAAGGAATGGATGAAAAGTTAAGTTTCTTAGTCCTGTAGCTCCCAGTAGAATTTGCCGTCCTCGATGTAGCCTGTCACGTACTCCCTGTCTCTCAGCTCGTTCAGCGCAGAGGTTACATCGCGTTTTTCATAGTCGGGTTCGACGAGCGTATTCACCTGTTCGGTCAGGTCTTCCGAGGAAATGCCATCCTCTATCTCTGAAAAGATTTGGTCCAACGCGGATCCGATGTCTCTCCTGTCGAGTACTGCGCTGAACTTTCCCACTTTTAGTCCTCCTCTATACGAGGCGCCAGTACAAAGCTCAGATCCAGTTCTTCAGGCCTTACAAACTCCATCCGCATCGGGAAGTCGTTTCCGAGCTTGATCGTGGCGTTCTCCGACAGTTTTTTGCCTCCGATCATTTTGGAAAGATAGTCGAGCGAAAACATTGATTTCACCTGATCGCCGTCCATAGAGATCACTCCCTCACTTCCCTCTGTAATAGTGAACTCTGCGTTGCTCTGGTCGCCTTCCGCTTTTATGGTAAGCTCAGAATCGTTAGCAGAAACCGTTACAGCGTCGCTGACAACCATAGCGTCCTTTACAGCTCCTTCAATGACTGAGGCCTCGAGCTCTGCTTCAAAGTCGAATTCGAGCTGGTCTGTCTCAGGTATATCGTCTTCGGAAAGGTTCAGGCGCGGCAGGGAGAAGTTCCTGGTGCTTGAGTTCTCCATTTTGATGTGGAAACGTGAATCATCGAGTTCGAACGTTATGGTGTCGTTTGCGTTTGCTCTCCGCAGAATAGAGTACAGGTTTTCAATGTTGAGGCCTACCATTGTCTCCTCGTCGAGTTCGTACTCTTCGAAGAGGTCTTCCTCCATTTTGAAGTGTACGAGGCCTACAAGCGCGGGATCCGCCGCGACAAGTCTTAAACCGTCTTCCTCAAGTTGGAAGAGGCCTTCGCTGATGAGGTCTGAAATGGTTTTCATCGAGTCTTTCAGTAGGCCGACTTCTTCTATTTCTGCTTTAAACATTGGAATCTCCTATGTTACTCGTTAGTGTTAACAACTTTTTTAACTTTGTCGTAGAGCTCCGGATCAACGTCCGAGAAGTCCTGTACTACCTCTCCCTGCAGCTCGAAGCTGTCGGGGGTCGGCAGGACTCTCCCGAGAACCCTGACTCTCAGGCCTTCTTCTAAATCTTCCATCTGGTCTTCCTCAAGGAATACCTCTACGCTTCCAGTCCCATCATCAAGCGAAATCGAGTCGTCATCAAGGCTGAGGACTGTTCCCGTGACTCTGACCCTGATATCGCTCTGAGGGTTGATTTCCTCTACTTTTTTGGGGCGTGCCGGCGCTCTCCTCATCTCCTGCTGTTCTGGCATAATGATTTATTGCGGGTGAAATGTTTTATTTCAACCCTGTATTTCAAATACCGAGAGCTACAAAACCTGTTCAATGGATATACTCGGGAAGAAGGGGGAAGAGGCCTCGAAAAACCTTAGAGACGTGGCTGACGCGGTGGAAGGCCTGGACTCTCATCTCAACGCTCTCGATAACGCGGTCCAGCACCATGACCAGCAGCTTGACCAGATAGTTGAGAACCTGCGTCGAGAGGAGGAGTTCCTGGAGCATATCGAGCACAACCGGTCGCGTATAGGCAAGCTGCGGAAGCTTTTCAAGAGGTTTGCATCGATGCAGTCAAACTACTTTGAAAAGGTCGATGAAAACTCATCGAAGCTGGAGAAGCTTTCCCGGATTGATTCCCGGACTTCCAGGATGAAGCAGCGTCAGGACGAGCTTTTCGAAGAACTGGAGGCCTTGACGCAGAAGGTCAACGAGATAGAAAACGAGTTTATCCTCGATGAGAACAGGCAGGAATGGGATATCAACTCAAAGGTAGGCGAGTCAGAGTTCAAGGATCACAGGAAAAAGATGGAGCAGGAGCTCTCCAAGCTCAGGACTTCTATAAACACTCTGGCGGAAGAGATCGACGAGGAAGAGATAGAGGTAGAATCAATTTAACTTTTCAGTTACAATTCTACAGTATGAATGGAATGGGTTTTGCCCCTGGTATCTCAATGGATCTAACTGAAACCGTGGAATGGCTCGAATACGTTCAGGCCTCTGAAACCGGTATAGAGAATTCAGGCCTGCGAAGAACCGGAAACCTTGGGGAGTTTATGTATGACGCTTTAAGGATGGGGCCTGGAGACTCCGGAAGGTTTGAGGTAGACGAGTTTGGCGGGGTTCCGGTGGTTCAGGTAAGTTACGAGCCCGAGGAACCGAAAGACCGGAGAGAAGGTTTTCAAGATGTAGATGAGGCCTATTTTGCAGCGGCGCCTGTCGCACCTGGATCGGGTGAGGCAGTCGAAGAGTCTATGAAACAGATGATGGGCCGCCGGTATAAGGAGATTGACTGGGGTCCGTGAAAAAATTTAATCGTAAATCTTGTAGACGTTTCCGCACTGGCGGCATCTGTAGAAACGTGTGGGCGGCTCGTCTGAGGCCCGGGTCTGCTCCATCCACCACTCCTGCTCGGTTTTCTCTCCGCATTTCTTGCATTCTTTTTCGGTTGTAGGCCTTGTTGCTTCGTCGTCGCCTTCCTCGTTGACGTTCAGCCGGTCCATAGGGTCTTCTTCCTTCTCCTCTGTAACCTTCATCTCCTCTGCTTCTACGTCCTGGTATTCTCCGCAGCCTCGGCATTTCATCCTGGTTTCTCCATTCTCCTTCTCGGATACAAGCATTCCTCCACATTCATTACAGAACTCCATACCTCCAAACTACCTGATCAAAAACTTAAAAGGCCTTTCATCTGCATCCGGTGTAGGAATCGATGCGGAGCGGCTGACCCGTCAAACCAACGAAATCCATTGCCACGAGTTTCAGGGCGCCGATCTTGGGCAGCCGGAAAAGCACTTTTCCGTAGACGTGTTCAGGCCTGATATCTTTCTCGAAATCAAGCTGCCTTGGATTGTTGTCGCCCTTGGTCTCGAGGCTGGAGTTCCGTTTATCCGCGACTCTGTGAACGACCGGCATATTCACGCCTGAAACGTTTTCGACTTCAACCCTTGAATCCTTTATGCTGTAGGATCTTCCCGATTCCACCCTGGACCTTTCACCATCAAACTCTAAAACCGCGGTGTTGTCCTCAACTTTTAGGACTCTACCCTCTCCGATAGAAGTATCCGTCGGCTGTTCGGAGAGGCGGTACTCTGCGCCGTCAACACTTACCGTGGACTTCATCGGCGCGTTAAACACTACAACATCTCCCTCTTCAATACTGGAAAACTCTACTCCGTTGACAAACAGGATATCGCCTCTATCGTACTCCGGGTACATCGAACATGAAACAACTGAGACCACCGGCTGCTCTGTACCCATGACGGTCCCGGCGGTCTGAAGCATTCCAAACGCCAGAACCAGAGCGAGAAACACAAAGTAGGCCTCTCTCCCGAAAACAGAGTCCCAGTCCATAACTTTAATCGAGCGGCCAGCTTTAATTAAGTTTGACTCAGGCCTTCCCCGATAAGGTGAGCGGTTCTAACAGCTTCGGGAATACTGCCTTGAACCGTCGACTTCTCGATGATCTCCGCCGCATCCTCCAACCCGCATCCAGCGAATTGAATGTATACGTCCTCAAGTTCATGGATCTCCGGTAATCTTTCAATAATACCTGTATCGAGATCCGCGGATTTCAGGCCTTTCTTCATCCTCTGCTTGTCGGGCGTGTTAGAAGTAACGGCGATCACAGGCCTCCCGGTTTCTTCAGAGATCTTTTCGATATCCGCCACGTTAAAGCCGTTGAAGCTTACCCCATCGAGAACCAAGGCCTCAACATACTGATTAAATTGGGTGTAAAGCTCGAGGATTTTCTCCGTGGACTCGCCTGTATCAGTTTTCTGATCAAGAAGTTCTACCTGTTCGATAAACTCTGTGCCTCTGTAAACTACGCCGATAATCTTTTCCAGTTCCCGAGGGCCGTCATCTATTCCAAGTATCCGGGCCCCTGACTTCATAGATCTGACTCGATACCTTCAATCCATTCCCGGGCGGTCTCAACCGCGTCCTGAAGAGTCTCCTCAGGCGCATCATCATCAATAATCAGCACGGATTCGTCGCCGAGCGGATGGCCTTTATCGTAGCCGGCTTCGCCGCCGTTCTCCCAGACCGCTTTCCTCAAAAGGTTTCCCAGGGCGTGGTTTTGCTCTGTATCGATAAGCAGTCTTCCTTCTTTCTCCATTACATCAAGATCGTCCATTAATTTTATCTCCTCCTTGTTACGTAGACATCTACCGGGGTCTCCCTCGAGGCCTCGGTGTGAAACTCGTAGCTTGCTGGAAGTCCTACAGTGTAGGCCTCGCAAGCCACTATTTCATGATTATATTCGCTACACAAACGTTTTAAACGTGGCCTGAAGCCTTTGCCCGCAACCCCGTAAACCGAGTCTCCTATCTCAAGCGCGGTTCTCCAGAACTTTAGGCCTTCACTGCTTTGAACATTGAAAGGAGGATTCATCAATACTGCGTCAAAACTTTTTCCAGGCCTGAAGCCGGATACATCTTCCTCAACAAACTCTATATCGACATCGAATCTTTCAGCGTTTTCCCTGGCTTTTTCCAGGGTTTTTTTATCCAGTTCTACCGCGGTCACGTCCAGGCCTAAAAGTGCGGCTCCAACCGCGAGGATTCCCGTCCCTGTGCCCAGATCAGCTACTGTCATGTTCTGCTGCATGTAGCAGCTGTGGACGATGTCGGCGGCGAGTTCCGGGGGCGTGACGTACTGTTCGAGTTCGACCCTGGGCGACTCGAAACCCTCTATCCTGGATAGTTTTGCCTTGAGCTCTGATTTTTTCACCTGTAGACGCTGGGCGTTGAACCATTTAAAACTTCGGTTATACTTTGTACGGCATGTCCCTGCAGGAAAAAGACAGAGATGAACTTGTCGAAATGATTGAAAACCATGTAGTATTCTTCGAGCCGCAGAGGGAGATAGTTCTCTCGCATCCCGATGATGAGACATTGAATGAGATCTCGTCGATCGCGCATATGGAGACCTCGAGCGGAGAACACTACAAGTTCCAGGTTCGTGAGATGGATATCTGGAACTCGGATCTCTCCCATGAGGAGATGAGAGAGGTCTACACCCGTGTAGTCGGGAACTATCCGCGTTTCCTGGAATGGGTGGAGCGAACCTACGAGAAGCAGCAGGTCTTCTCAATTGAGCACCGCGGACATTACCATGTCCTGAGTTCTGAAGACGAGGAGAGGATGGAGTGGGCCCGCAGCATCGAAAAGGTGAGGAAAAACCTGTCAGTCGATCTATCTGACACCGAGTCAAGAATCGCGATGGGTTCAAAGAGCAGGGCGGAAATCAAGGAGGCCTTGCTGAAAAAAGGTTACCCGGTTGAAGACAACTCAAAGTTCCGGGAGGTAGAAGAGTCAATCGGCGCCGACCTCAGAGACATGGAGCTCCGCGAATACCAGAAAGAATACGTCGGAAAGGCCTACTCCGAAAAGGCTGCGGTACTGGCGAATCCTGCAGGTTCCGGAAAGACCGTTACAGCCATAGGCCTGATGGCGGAGATCGACGCACCCACGTTGATACTCGTTCCGCAGAGGAACCTGGTGAACCAGTGGAAACGTGAGATACTTGACAAGACCACAGTAACAGAGGATCAGATCGGGGAGTACCACGGCGACGAGAAAGAGATGAACGATGTGACGATAGCGACGTACCACATCGCGGGAGAAAAAACCAGCCTCTTCCGGAAGGACTGGGGACTCATCATCTTCGACGAAGTCCACCACATCCCATCAGATCTCTTCAGGAAGACCGCCTCCCTCCAGTCCACGAGACGTATAGGCCTTTCCGCATCACCTGTGAGAGAAGACACGAAGGAAAGAGAGATCTTCGCGTTAATCGGGAGAGAGATCGGCGGCGACTGGGCCCGTTTCTTTTCGGAGGGTCACGTTGTGAAGCCGGATGTTGAGATCAGGATGGTCGACTGGGCATCCGACTTCTACAGGCACAGGTACGAGGAGGCCTCAGGCATCAAGAAGGCGATCATCGCATCGAAAAACCCGGCCAAGAAACAGGTTCTCGAAGACCTGCTGGAAGAGTACGAAGGCAAGAAAACCCTGATCTTCTGCGACTGGCTTGACCAGGGAGAAGACCTTTCCAAGGGATACGACATACCGTTCATCTCGGGAGAAACCGGTTTCGATGAAAGAGAGGAGTACTTCGAAGAGTTCAGGGACAGAGAACTCGACACAATGATAGTCTCAAGGATCGGAGACGAAGGCCTCGACCTTCCAAACGCAGAAGTAGGGATAGTGATGTCAGGCCAAGGAGGCTCAAGAAGACAGGCGACTCAAAGAGCAGGAAGGGTCATGAGGCCTGTAGGAGACGCACAGGTCTACATGGTCGCCACAAAAGGAAGCAACGAAGAAGACTTCGTAAAGCAGCAAGTCGAACTATTGAAGGAAAAAGGCGTACCGGTAACGTTGAAGGAGTAAAAATGCCGGAGTACAGCGATATCACCGGCTTCTACAGCGACAGCCGCAGCGTAAAATGGTTCAAACCTTCTTCAAGCTTTGAAGAAGCCAAGGAAAAAATGAACGAACTTGTAGAGAATAAAACCCGGATCCCAAGAGGCTGGAAATAGGGAGAGACCTACACCCTGAAAAAAGTCGAAGGAAACGATCCCGTTCACTCGGTAAAAGACGGAGAGGCATTCATCTTCTATTATGACGAATCAGCGGAGAACTACACGGAAGAAGTACTAAAAATATTCAGGTAGAAAACACAATAAAAGAGAAAATAAAGGTTTGAGGCCTTTACTCAAAGTTTTCTTCGTAAAGCTTCTGGGACTTCTCGATTGCTTCATGGGCTTCTTCTTTTCCGCCCCAGCCCTCGATCTCGACTTCTTTCTTAGGCTCCAGGTTCTTGTATGTCGCGAAGAACTCTGCGATCTCCTTCTTTCTGTGCTCGTTGACATCGTCCAGGTCTTCAACATTGTTCCAGCGCGGGTCTTCCTCCGGTACTGCGATAATGTTGTCGTCCTGTTCCCCGTCGTCGTCCATGTACAGGATTCCAACCGGTCGAACCTCCATCACGCAGCCTGGGAACGTTGAGTGCGTTGTCAGGACGAGGATGTCCATCGGGTCGCCGTCTTCGTAGTATGCCTGTGGGATGAACCCGTAGTCGCCAGGATAGTTGATAGAAGCGTAGAGTACTCTGTCCAGAACTACTGATTCCTTGTCCTTGTCGTACTCGTACTTGTTCTGCGTGCCTGTCGGATTTTCAATTACAGCGTTGATAACTTCCGGAGCATCAGGCCCCGTCTCGTAGTCATGCCATTTGTTGACCATAAAGAAGAGTATTGAAGAACAAATTTTAATTGTTGTCTTTCCTGGCACGGACATCTGAATCCAGCCGGATCATCGAAACATTCTCGACGTGACCGCAGCTCGAGCACACGACTTTAACCCAGTCAACGTTAGGCCTGTCAACAGAGTTCACGTGCAAGTCCTCGCCGCATTCACTACATTCAGGAGCCACTTCAACCAACAAACAGTACTTGTTCGGTGAGGTATTTAAGCCTAACCAGAACACCAAGACACATAGGCCTCAAAGGGTTCGTGGTCTAGTTGGTTATGACACCGCCTTGACAGGATTGGTTACGCTCGATCCATACGCAATGACCGCCTTTAGCGGTCGCCGATCAGAAGATCGGTAAGCCAATCACAAATTGGCGGAGATCCCCGGTTCGAATCCGGGCGAACCCATCCACATGCACCCGCATGAAGAACACGGAGAACGGTTCTGGGAAGAAGTCAGGCTACTGGAAAGAATTACCGATGACGTGAAAGAAAGGCCTGAAAAGGAACAGGTCAGAACGATCAACCACTTCCTGAACGAGCAGTGCGAAGTTCTTTCAGTCGGCCACGCCAAATGCCAGGAACTTTTAGACGGCGAGCCGGTCCTGCCAGTATATGAAACCGTTAAAGACTACGAAAAAGACGAGCCGCACGTAGTGGGCTGTTACGGCTGCAATGAAATGTACAGAGCAGACTCAGATCCTATGCCAGAGGCCTTTGAAGAATTAAGAGAGCAAGGGATTATCAGGGTCGGAGGCCTCGACTACAGCCGAAAAGTCTCAGTCAACTAACGGTACAGGAGTTGGGAATAAAAAAGATTGACCCGGAAACTCTTTCTACAAGGGAAAGTAGCTCAGGGGTTAGAGCGCTGCGCTCATAACGATTGGTTACGCTCGATCCATACGAAAACCTTGAGAAAGGTTTTCTATGACAGAAGACCTTAGGTCTTCAAGATACGCAAG
>JBKHHG010000001.1:0-45777 GCA_046539225.1 Candidatus Nanohaloarchaea archaeon | reverse complement strand
GCTATCGAGTACCTAATGACTTATGGCTGGATGCTTCTGGTTGTTGCGATAGCTGGAGGTGCTATATTTTCTACTGTAGGCAATCAATCGACCGATTCTGTGAGTGGTTTTTCTGGTAATGATGTGGTTGTTGAGGATTTTGGTATTTCCGGTGATGATGAATTAGGCCTTTCTATGCGTAATGGTGCGGATGATGAGATTGTTGTTTCTAGAGTTAATGTTTCCGATCCTGACAGCGGTGAGTGGGTTTTTAAGGAGTTTGAGAGTGAGAATGGGGTTTCTGTGGGTAGTGATAAGGTTTTTGAGTTGCCTAATGTGTCTCGTGGTGATGGGAGTAATTCATTGGATGTGGAAGTTACTTATGATAGCGGTAGTTTGTCTAATTTGAGTCAAAGCGGTACTGTTTCTGGTGATTTGGAGTTAACGGATTCTGGCGGTTATGAAGGCCTACCAGAAGATGATCACGAAGAGAATGATAATAACGATGGCAGTTCTGGAGATGAAGGCGGAGATGACGACAATGGCGGAAGTTTGACTCTACTTGACACTGTGAATTATACCTATGATGATTCAGGTGATGTACAAGTTAACGAGACTACTGCAGGAGATGATGGTTATCAAATTGATCTAGATAGTGGTTTTTCGGAATCTGTTGAAGAGATTAAAATAGTAGAAATGCATGGTGCTGACGGTGACGAATACGATAATAAAGAGGGAGGCTCAGGAGGTTATCTTGAGGAATACAGGGTAGATGTTTCTAATTACTCCACTATTTCGATCTGGGTTGGTGAAAAAGGAGAGTCAGCCTCAGATAGTGAGGGGTGGGGCCGATCTAACGGGGGTATAGGTGGTGGTTCAGGACAGGCTGGTGCAGGCGGAGGATCAACAGAGATATGGCTGAACTCTGATTCTGCGTTTGTTGCTGCCGCTGAAGCAGGGGGAGGTAGCGGTAATGATGTTGGATATGCTGGTGGAGGGGGTGCTAGAGCCGGTTCAGGAGGCTCAGGTTTCCAAGATAATGGTGAATCTGGTGAGAGTGTTGACTGTGGTTCTCTTAATTGTCAAGGAGGTACAGGCGGAGACGCTGATGAAGCCGGGGATAATGGAGGCCAAGAGATTAATAGTTCTCTTGTAGTTGATAGTGGAACTGCAACTGATGGTGGGAGTAGTGACGGCCATGGATGGATTTTGTTAGAATATTACGGATAATATTTGTTAGAAATTAAAATAAAATAAGAAAGATTAAGGCCTAAAACAGGCCTCGAGTAAAGTCTTACTCGATTTGGATTGTTCTTCCGTTTTCTGATAGGAAGATGTCTTCTTCAAGTGTGTAGCCTTCTTCTCTCGCGAGCTGTAAATAGTCTCCTTGTTTCTGAATCGGTCCGTGTGAAGGGATGATGTTGTCTGGCTGTAGGAAGGTGATGAAGTCTCTGTGGTCTTCTTTCTTGGCGTGTCCGGATGTGTGGACGTTTTTGTAGAGTCTGACTCCTTGTTCCTCCAGTTTTTTCTCCAGCCAGTAGCGGTTTGCCCGGCTTGGCGGTGTTGGGATGACTCTTGAGGAGAAGATTACGTGGTCTCCTTTCTCGAAGCTGAATGGGTACTGCTGTGAGGCGAGTTTGTCCATCTGGCTTCCTGGTTCTCCCTGGTTTCCTGTCGCGACTACAAGCCACTCTTCCCGCTCGCCTGCGACTCGGTCCATCAGTTTTTCGCATTCATCATAGTAGGATGCAACCTCTACGTCGGAGAGGTCGATGAGGCCTAAGTCTTCTGCTGACTTGGTGTACTCTTTCAAAGATCTTCCTACGAAGGCGACTTTTCTTCTTCCGTTGTTTGCTTCGAGGATGGAGTTAAGTCTCTGTATCTGGCTTGAGAAGGTTGTGATGAAGACTGCGCCCCCGGCATCATAACAGTTCTGGAGCAGCTGTTCGATCTCGACCTTGACGGATTCCTCGGGTTTGACTCTTCCCGGTTCGCCGGCCGAAGTGGTTCCAGGGATCATAACCTTGAGGTCTCCGCTTCTTCCGATCTCCTTCATCCTGTCGATGTCCGCGTTCTCCCCGACTACAGGTTTCCTGTCGAACTTCATGTCGTTCCCGTAGATGACTCCGCCTTCCGGAGTCTTCAGGTAGCTCAGTGTAGCATCGGGGATGGAGTGGTTGTTATGGATGAACTCGAGGCCTAACTTGTCCGAGATCGAGTACTCCTCTCCGTTTTCAAGCTCGATCACATCGTTGTTGATGTTCTTCCTGTCGTCCTGCATCCCTCTCTCCACGATCTTCTTCGTGTAAGGAGTGCAGATAATCGGGGCGTCATAGGCTCCCGCCAGTTTTGGAATCGCTCCGACGTGGTCCAGGTGTCCGTGGCCGATTACGATGGCGCGGACATCCTTATCCATTATATCCTCGTCTTGTGGGATTGCTCCCGTGTCCAGGGTTTGATTTGTCGTAAGTTCGTCGATCTGTTCTTCAGAAGATATGACCTCTTCCATGTTGTAACCCATGTCAAAGATGACGACCTGTCCGTCAACCTCGACTGCGGTCATATTCATGCCGACCTGTTCATATCCTCCAATCGTGTGAATTTTCATAGTAAAAACCTTAATTCGAAATACTTCTGCAGTTTTTGCAAAGCTTACAGATACAAGACCGAGGCCTACTTTTTTAAATAGAGACCTGCAGTAAAGGCCTCAAGTTTACATTCTTAAGATTTCACCGTACCAACATACAATATGTACTCCGAAGAAATCCGCCAGATGCTCTCGGAAAAAAACATTGAAACAGGAGACCGCATCAAACTCAACGAAAAAGAAGGAAGACTGATGCCCAAGCCGGAAACCGGCGACCCGGAGATAATCAACCTCAAACTCGACTCAGGCTACAACATAGGCCTCGAACCAGAAAACATAGAGCTCGTTGAAAAACACGAGGCCTCAGATCAGAACGATGTAGAGATAGAGTACGATGAGGACAGGCCTGACATACTTGTGCTTCATACAGGAGGCACAATTGCTTCAAGAGTTTCTTATGAAGAGGGCGGTGTCAAACCTGCTTTTGATCCCGAGGAGCTGGTGGAGATGTATCCAGAGCTGGCTTTCAAAGTAAATATCCATTCTAAAGTCGTTGCACAGATGCTATCGGAGGATATGGAGCCAGGCCACTGGATGGAGATCGCTGAGACAATTGATGAATTAAAGGACAGCTATGACGGCATAATTGTAGGCCATGGAACCGATACGATGCAGTACACCGGTGCAGCCCTTTCTCTAATGTTGAAAGGAATTGATACAGGTGTTTTACTTGTCGGCGCCCAGAGGTCGAGCGACCGTCCGAGCAGTGACGCCTCGATGAACATGTACTGCGCCTCTAAGTTCCTGGCAGAGACAGATTTCACAGGCTTCGGAATCTGCATGCATTCGAGTACCTCAGATACACAGTGCAGTATTCTGCCGCCTCAGAAAGTCAGGAAGATGCATACCTCGAGAAGAGACGCGTTCAGGCCTATAAATGAAGATAAGATCGCGGAAGTCGATTACGAGACCGGAGATATAGAGTTTGAGGCCGGTGTAGAAACTGAAAACCAGGAATACGAGAAAAGAATCGATGTAAACCCGAATATCGCGGTAATCAAGTCAAGGCCTGGAATGAAGCCTGAAGAACTTGAATTTATACTTGAAAATGATTTTGACGGCCTTGTGGTTGAGGGTACAGGCCTCGGTCATTTACCGGTAAACAGTTTCGACGACAGAACCCAACACCACGAGGAGATCCTTCAAAAGTTAGGCCTTATCGCTGAAGAGATGCCTGTTGTGATGGCATCCCAATGCTTGAATGGCAGGGTGAATATGAACGTGTATGACGCAGGCGTAAAGATTCAGGATTCAGGGGTTGTATCCGCAAGGGATATGCATCCTGAACTGGCGTATGTGAAGCTGGCCTGGAGCATCGGCAACACAGAGTCTAGAGATGACGCACTGGAGCTTTTCCAGAAAGATATTAACGGCGAGATCAGTGAGAGGTCGATGATCAGGTGACAAAGAAGATGCTTGACGAGTTCGATGAAAAAGCCCAAGAGTTCCTTGAAAAAGAGGAGAGCCACCGCATCAGAGATATTCTGAGAGAATACGCCATGTCCGCGGCCTACGAGATGAACGAGGAGCTGGATAACCCCTCCAGGTTTCTCAGAACCTCGGGCATAGATATCGATAACATCGATGACTTTACGGAGTACCGCGTCGCCAAATCCGTCATAAGGAACGAGGTCAGGAAGAGGAAGAAAGGCGGCTACTTCTCCAAGCTCAGGAAAAAGGTGAATGGTCGGTGAACTACGGCGTCACAGGCATGCCGCTCGCAGGGAAGACGACAGTCGCTGAAATACTTGAGAAAAAAGGCCTTGAAAAAATAGGTATGGGCGACGTAGTAAGAAAAGAAAGGAAGAAGAGAGGTATTCCGGTCGAAAAAACCGGGGAATGGGTGCAGAACCTGCGAGAGGAGAAAGGCAGGGACGCCATCGCAGAACTCACCGTCCCCTACATTGAAGACGAGGAAACCGCGATCACAGGCATTAGAGGCCTCGAAGAGAAGAAAAGGTTTGAGGAAGAACTTGGAGAAATGGAAATCATCGCTGTATGGGCCTCGCCTGAGACGCGGAGAAAGAGAAGGGAGAAGCGTCAGCGGCCTGAAGACGTTGAATCCGAAAGCTTCGAGAAAAGAGATAGCAGAGAACTGGATCAGGGCGTCGGAAACCTTATAGCGTTAAGCGACCACTTAATAGTTAACGAAGGCCTTTCGATCGAAGAACTTGAAGAAGAGGTGAACAGGATTGTCAATTAGAGACATACTTTCAGAAAAGCCAGGATCTTACTTTAAAAGCAGGCCTGAAGTCGATACAACCGATAAACCCTATGATGCTGAAGAATTAGCGGATCTTGCCGAGGAAATACTCGGTAAAGACGAGATGCCGACTATCGATCATCTTGGAATGCCCGGAATGGGTTTTCCAGGGCTTCAAGGTTCGTTTACAGTATATTCTGTTAGAGAGGACGGCGTAGACGTTAATTCTATCCAGAAAGAGGCCTACGATGCACTTGAAAAAGCAGAAGAGTTTCTCGAAGACGTTTATGGCCCGAGAAAACTTGAAGAGGAAACCCGGTGAAAATAATGAAAGACGAATATGAAGAGTACGTTTCGGATGTAGATCCTGTCGAGGCGCTGAAAAGCCTTGAAGGCCTCGAGGGATACAGAAGAGACGGTTTTGTGATTAGAGAGATGGGTAGGTCTTACTTTGATCAGGGCCGGATAGTCGCGGGTCTGGCAAGTGAGGAAGACGAAGAGTTCGGTTCAAGACTGGTCTATGATCCAGAACATTTAGATGAAGAAACCATAGATGAAAAATTGGAACGTTGCCATAGTGAAGTTATGGAGGAGGCCTGAAGATGGACTACGAAGAACTCGGGTTTAAATGCGGAATCGAGATACACCAGCAGCTGGACACAGACAGAAAGCTTTTCTGCCACTGTCCTGTAGACCTGAAAGACGAAAACGCGGACGGAAGCTTCTCCCGCTACCTCAACGCTGTGGAAGGAGAACAGGGAGAAAAAGACGAGGCAGCCGAACAGGCCTCAGAGAAAGACACAGAGTACATCTACAAGTACTATAATAGAAACAACTGTCTGGTGGAAGCAGATGAAGAGCCGCCACACAAAATGAGCGATCAGGCCTTGAACACTGCTTTGACTTTCTCCCGAATGGTGAACGCTGAAGTAGTGCCCGAGATACAGGTCATGAGAAAGCTGGTGGTCGATGGATCCAACACATCAGGCTTTCAAAGGACTGCGATGATAGGCCTGAATGGAGAACTCGAGACAGAAAGCGGAGAAGTCGGCATTGAAGACATCGAGCTGGAAGAAGAGTCCGCCGGCATACACCAGAGAGACTCTGAAAAAGCAGTTTACGACCTGAACCGGCTTGGAGTCCCATTAATAGAGGTCGGTACCGATGCATCAATCAAGAACCCGGAACACGCCAGAGAAGTAGCCGAAAAACTCGGAATGTTTCTCCGATCCACAGGAAAAGCAAGGAGAGGCCTCGGAACCATCAGGCAGGACGTCAACGTCTCAATAGAAGAAGGTTCGAGAGTAGAGATCAAAGGATTCCAGGACGTCAGAAACATCGACGAACTCATACGTTTAGAGGTTGAAAGACAGAGAAACCTCGTAGAACTCGGAGAAAAGCTCGAAGACCGGGAAGTTCAAAGAAAAAAAGTTACAGATATTTTCGACGATACGGAGAACGATATAATCTCCACAGTAATCGAAAACAACGGCGCAGTCTACGCCCTCAAGCTTCCAGGCCTCGCAGGAAAGATGAAGCAGAAGATCTCCGGCGAAAGATACGTTGCAGAAGAACTCGTGGATTACGCTAAATCAAAAGGCGTACAAGGAATACTACACACTGACGAGAACATTGAGAAATACGATCTCGAGGAAGAGTTCAACGAGCTAGCAGATATCTTCAAGAAAGATGATGAAGACGTCGTAGCAGTCATAGCAGCACGAGAAGAAAAGGCAGAGGAAGCCTCGGAACAGGTTAAAAAGAGAGCGGAGATGATTTATACTGGAGAGATCCCTGAGGAGACCAGGGGAGCGGAGCAGGACTTTACAACAAGCTACATGAGGCCTCTTCCCGGAGCCGCGAGAATGTACCCGGAAACCGATATTCCTCCGGTTAGAATTACGGAGGAGAGAGTAGAAGAGATAGACTCGAACCTCCCGGAGACCTTGGAGGAAAAACAGGAAAGGCTTTCAGGGGAGATCGGGGAACAGCTTGCGGAACAGCTTGTCAACTCAAAAAGAATCGGACTGTTCAACAGTTTTGAAGACTCGATTGATCGAAAAAACTTGGCGAACTACATAGTCAATACTCTTCCAAGACTCGAGAGTGAAGGCCTTGAACTCCAGGAGAGAGATGCTGAAAACATCTTGGAGGCCTATTCAGAGAACAGAATTGAGAAACCGCATCTGGAGAAGGCCTCGAAACTGGCTGCAGAAGGAAGCGATGATCCTGTTGAAGAAGTTTTAGAGTCTCAGGCCTCGGAGGAAGAGATAGAAGAAGCTGTCAGAGAAGTAGTAGATGAAAATAAGGATATGATTGAGGAACAGGGTATGAGGGCTCAGGGCGCTTTAATGGGAGAAGTCCTTGGAAAGGTCGATGCGGATGGGTCCCGTGTTTCTGAAGTTCTTCAAAGTATTTTGCAGGAAAAGTTGGATTAGACTTTAGGCCTGCGGTTGACTTTTTAACTTTTTATTGACGTAAGTAAAAATAGGTGAAATTAATTCTATGAGAGGACTTGGAGGACAACCAATTTTTGTAATGTCGGAAGATGCGGAGCGTCAGACCGGTGAGGACGCTCAGGAAAACAATATAGCTGCTTGTAAAACCGTTGCGAAAGCTGTGAGAACCACTTTAGGCCCGAAGGGGATGGACAAGATGATGGTCGACTCCGTCGGGGATCTAGTGGTGACGAATGATGGTGTGACTATACTTGAAGAGATGGATATTCAGCATCCGGCGGCCAAGATGATGGTTGAAGTCGCGCAGACCCAGGAGGAAGAGGTCGGCGACGGGACCACTACAGCTGTAGTTTTAGCGGGAGAACTGCTGAAACAGGCTGAGGGCCTTCTGGATCAGGAGATCCATCCTACCGTGATTACAAGGGGGTACAGGCTTGCCCGGCAGAAAAGCACTGAGATACTTGATGATATCTCCGAGGAAGTTGATCTTGGGGATGAAGACACTTTAAGGAAGGTTGCGATGACCTCGATGACAGGCAAAAGCGCTGAGGCCTCCCGGGATTACCTTGCGGATATCGCTGTTGAAGCCGTTAGACAGGTTGCGGACGGTGAGGACCCTGTTGTAGTTGATAAGGATATGATCAAGGTCGAGAAAAAGGAGGGCGGAACAATCGACGAGACAGAGCTTGTTCAGGGAGTTATCCTTGACAAGGAGAAGGTTCACGGTGGAATGCCTTCAAACGTCGAAGACGCAAAGATCGCTCTCCTCAACTCCGCTATAGAAGTTAAAGAGACAGAGACAGACGCCGAGATCAATATCAGCGACCCCGCACAGATGCAGAACTTTGTGGAGCAGGAAGAAGAGCAGCTCAAGGATATGGTTGAGGCCTTGGACGATGCTGGAGCCAACGTCGTACTGTGCCAGAAAGGTATCGACGACATGGCCCAGCACTACCTCGCCAAGAAGGGAATCTTCGCAGTAAGAAGGGTCAGCACCTCTGACATCGATAATCTGGCGAAGGCAACAGGAGCAAACGTCGTAACATCGATCGAAGACATCGAGGCCGAAGATCTCGGCGAGGCCGGACGCGTAGAGCAGAGGTCAATAGGCGGCGACTCAATGACTTTTGTACAGGACTGCCCAGAAGCCAAGTCCGTCTCAATCCTGATCAGAGGAGGAACAGAACACGTAGTCGACGAAATCGAAAGAGCGATGGAAGACGCGATCGGCGGGATCTCCTCAGCCCTTAGAAACGGTCGAGTAGTAGGAGGCGGAGGCTCAACAGAAGTAGAAATAGCTCAAGGCCTTAGAGACTATGCTGACAGCGTTGGAGGAAGAGAACAGCTTGCGATCAACGCGTTCGCCGACTCAATGGAAGTAATTCCAAGAACGCTGGCCGAAAACGCAGGCTTTGACCCGATCGATACCTTAGTCGACCTCAGAAACAAGCACGATGAGGGAGAGATCTGGGCAGGCCTTGACGTATCCTCAGGGAAGTCGGAGAAACTTTTCGACAAAGGAGTAGTGGAGCCTAAACAGACCAAGACACAGGCCGTACAGTCCGCCAGCGAGTCAGCGGAGATGATCCTGAGAATCGATGATGTGATCTCCGCCTCAGGGTTCGACAGTGAAGACATGGGGGGAGACGAAGCTGGAGGTCCAGGTGGAGGAATGCCCGGAGGAATGGGGGGCATGATGTAAATCCTCCTTTAAGGCCTGTCTAAGGCCTCGTTTCTTTCTCTTATCTTAATTTCATTCTATTAAGATTCCTCCTTTAATTAACTGGTTATGGAGTTCGATGCCTATCCTGTCTCTGATGAGTACCTTGAAAATTTATGCGAGCTGCTGCATTACTCGGATAGAGATGTTGACATGTCTGGTAAAAGAATCTGGGGGATCCATGGCAGAGAGGTAGATGCGTGCGGGGGCAGGACTCTTAATCAGATCCGGAGCTTGTACAGTATTTACTGTCTGAATTAGCGTCTCAAAACCGTTATTACTGTCCACATCAGAGCCTGGTGAGGCTGGGAGATGATCGGGTTTCTCTATGAGTTAGAACTCCTTTCGTTCCGTGGATTATAAATAGGCCTCGACAAAATTATGGTTTGGAGGCCTTTATTTATGCCTAATGACGAAGTACAGCTTGGTTCATCGGATGACGAAGACTATGAAGTGGTGCCTGTAGGCCCTATAAGAAAACTTGAGCGCAGGATTGACGAGATTCAGGAGGAAACACAGAAGGCGCAGAGCTCGGGGCAGCACGATGAACTGGTCCGCGATGTACTGGATATAATGAAGTCGAACCAGAAGATTGTCAACGACATGACCGAGTCCACCCATGAACTAAAGAACTCTGTCGAAGACCTGACCCATAAGATGGATGAAGTAGTCGAAAACATGAATAACTTCATGGACTTGTTGAATGAGGCCTCTGAAATGGATATGGAAGGAGAAGTTGTCGGCGATATCGAGGGGCGGCTCGCCGATGCGATCGGAAACAAGATGGATGAAGTCGCGTCCGATATTCAGGAGTCAAATAAGGAGGTAGTCGACCACCTTGAAAATATGAACGAAAGTATAAGAAAATCTTATGCATCTCAAAATGCCTCGAATATGAGGCCTGAATCTGGTTCGGGATCCCGGCAGCAGCCAGGTCAGCAATCCCGGAACAGTCAGAGAGTCCAGCCTCCTGAGTCGGACAGCGATAGAGGCCTTGGAACGGGACAGGATGAGCGCATGAAACGCCTGAAGGAAAAGTTTGGAAATATGAAGGATGAGTAAGGGAATCACGCCGGTAGTCGCCACCACTCTTCTAATGTTGATAGCTGTGGCCGCGGTAGGATCCGCATCAGTCTTTCTTGAGGGGACGATCGATGATCTCCAGACAGGCCTTGAAGACGAGATGGAGCACGATGAAATGGTGGAGGCCTCGGATATCAGAGTTGACCGGGCTTACAGGGGAACGAATGGATACCTCATGATCGATGTGGAGAACTCGGGTTCTGTAACCCTGGATATTGAGAGAGACGGTACAAAGCTCTGGAACCTGTACGTCGAGGGAAGGCCTCAGTCCTGGGAGTACTTTGACAGCAGCAGGGGCGGCGATGAATCCATAGATCCTGGAGAGATAGTAGGGTTTAATTCTACGGTTAGCTATCCTTCATCAGGTGACTCGGTGGAGTTCTCGTTTAACGCACCCTATAGGTCCTCTGACAGCTACATATGCTACAGCGAAGGCGGTAATTTCTGCTGAAACTCTTAAACTTATTTAAACCGGGAGAAGGAACTTTACATAGGTACTATGTTAGATACAAGAAAGGGTATTACACCCGTAATCGCGATCGTATTACTGCTGCTTGTTACAGTAGGAGCTGTAGGAGTAGTTTATACACAGTTCCAAGGCCTTGTACAGGAACCGGATACAGGATTCCTTGAAGAAGTAGATATCAACTTCCAGACAGTTATGAGAAACGGTTCTTCTCCAGGAAGTATGGAGATCAGGATCCAGAACGAAGGTGAAGAGGAGTACAACCTGACTGAAGTGGCAAGGATGGAGTACAGTGTTCCAGGAGAGGAACGCCTGGAGAGAGATACAGCAATTACCGCATTCGACCAGCTATCGGATACAGGAACTCATGAATGCTTCACCGCTGACGCCCCCTCGGATATCCAGGAGTTCGGTCCTGGTACGACAGCAACATGTGACACAGGGGTTTCAATGGTAGATCCTGATGATGAGGTTACGCTCCACATTGTAGAACAGGAGTCTGGAGAGGAAATCGTTTCCTACACCTGTAGCCCATCGACAAGCTCAAGCGCGACCTGCTGATTTCTTTCACATATCTTTTCCCTTTATTTTATATTCAGGCCTCGGCAATTCTTCGACAATGAAAGCCCAGACACAGGCCGTTACAGCAGTGATGATAACCGGTATCATGGTCGGTACTATCGCCGCGGTCTACGTATGGGGTACACCGCTTCTGGAAAAACGCGAGAGCCAGGCCCAGGTAGATCAGGTGGAAAGCGATGTGATAGGCCTGAAACAGGAGATAGAGTCCGTTAGTAATGCGGGCACAAACTCGGGATCCGAGATAGACCTGCGGCTTCAGAAAGGAGATGTTTATGTAAACGAGACAGGAAACTATATAGATATTACAGCTTCTACAAGTACTTCACGTTATCCACAGGATTCCTGGAGGCTCTTGGACGGTAACAGCCTTCAAGGCCTCTCCTTTGCTTCAGGTGACTACGGTATAAGAGGCCAGGACTCTTCAGGCGTTGTAGCGGTGACCTCTCAGGGATCAGAGGCTCAAGTAACCTATAGAATAGAGTTCCGAAACCTTCTGGATGAAAGGTTTTCTGAACCGGAGATACAGTTGACAGATCTCAAGACCTCAGGAGCGGAAAGAAGCACGGGCGAAACCACTATATCAGTAGTAAATCAGGGAGAGGAGACTGATGAGAACAGCTTCGAGCTCCAGACAGGCGAACAGATCGACAGGAAGAGAACCGTTGTAGAGGTGAGCCTCCAGTGAAAGCCCAGTACCTCGCAGTGGAATCGGTTCTGACGTTTGGCCTGGGATTGATGGCCGCGATAGGGATAATAACGACGTTCGACAGCTACAGCAACGGCGTCTACGATACTTCCGAAAAAGTGGAGGCCCGGATGGTTTCGGAAGAAGTAATCGACAATGTGAACTCTTTAAGGCCTGTACAGGGAGAGGCCTACCGCGACCTGGAGCTGCCGGAAGATATTTCAAACAGGGATTACAGAGTTGTACTTGGCGAAAACATTACTGTGGAGGTCGGGGAAGAAAGCTATGAAACCCGGATGCCATTGAACGAAAACTTTGAAGGCTCGGGTTCGGGCGAGGTAAGACTTTACCGGGAACCTGATGGTTTTGAACTGGTGGACGCCTGATGAGTATAAAGATGAAAGGCCTTATAGAAAACCTGAGAAGGGTTAAACATCCTGAAATGTATGAAGACGATGAGAAGGAGGAAGAGGCCTCGACCGGTGAAGGAGTGGATATTCCCCGGCCAGGCCCTTTCAATCCGGGCATGGTTGAAGAGACGAGTGAACAAGAGAACTTGACGGATGTAGAGGTAAAGTACCCGTTGATACCCGCTGACCCGGATGAAGGTGAGATAGTCTATGCCTGGGCCTATATTGCCTGGGATGAAAGTGCCGGGGAGCTAAAGTATCATGTTATAGAGCCCGAGTTGACTTCGAGAACTGAAGCCGTTCTCAACAGGATCCAGGATATAATGGAGAGAAGCTTTGACATCACTCTTTCAGAGCTGGAGGGCGGAGAGGCCGACGAGTATCTCTCGGAGAAGATCGATATGATCGTCGACAAGTACGATATTTCCCTTGATGAACGGCAGCGGGAGATCGTGCGTTACTACACGAAGAGAGACTTCGCAGGTTTAGGCAAGTTGCAGCCCTTGATGAATGATACAGAGGTCGAAGATATTTCATGCGATGGAACGGATATCCCGGTCTATGCATACCACAGGAATCCCAAGTTCGGATCCGTCAAGACATCGCTTGAGTGGAACGATCCCGAGGAGCTGGACAAGTTCGTGATGAAGCTGGCGCAGAGATGTGGTAAATCGATCTCGGTTTCGGAGCCCCTTCTCGACGGTTCGCTGCCTGATGGTTCACGTGTCCAGGCCACGTTGGCTACGGACATCGCCAGGAAAGGTTCAAACTTTACAATCCGGCGTTTCACAGAGGATCCGTTGACGCCGGTGCACATGATGGACTTTGAGACCGAGAACGCGCAGATATACTCCTACCTGTGGACACTGGTAGAGCATGGAAAGTCGATACTTGTATGTGGAACAACGGGATCGGGTAAAACCTCCCAGCTGAACTCTCTGTCTCTATTCATCAGGCCTGAAAAGAAGATCGTCTCGATCGAGGATACGCCGGAGTTAAGACTTCCGCACGACCACTGGGTGCCGGAGGTTGCGAGAAGCGGGTTCGGAAGCAGCGCGGATGAAGGAGGAGAAGTATCGATGGACAACCTGCTGAAAGAGTCGCTGCGTCAAAGGCCTGAGTACATTATTGTCGGTGAGGTCAGGGGTGAAGAGGCCTACATCCTTTTCCAGCAGATGGCTACGGGCCACACCGGTTTAAGCACTATCCACGCCGACTCGCTTGAAATGCTTATGGACCGTTTGACCACTCAGCCTATCGATCTTTCTCCATCCTTGATTGAGACGCTGGACCTCGTGATGCTTATAAAGAGGATCAGAAGGGATGGAAACTATATTAGAAGGGTTACAGGCCTTTACGAGGTCCTGGGATACGACAAGAGGAAAGGCATTGACGCCAACAAAGTCTTTGGCTGGAACCCTGAAACCGATGAGTACAGAGTGGAGAACAAGTCGATGCTTCTGAAGGATATCGCGGATCAGAGCGGCCGCGAATACGAGGACCTGCAGCAGGAGCTGAAGAACAAGCAGCATGTCATGAACTATATGCAGCAGGATCAGATCAAGCATTACCGTGACGTCGGCGACGTGATATCACGTTACTACACCGATCCCGAGTCAGTTATGGAGAAGATAGGAGAAACATTTAACTCCAGAGAAGAAGAAATAGAAATTGAAGATGCTTGAAAAATACGCCGCGTTCTGTTATAACCAGGTAGGAAGCTATGCCCTGGAGCTTGTAGAGTACTTCGAGGACCTGAGGCCTAAACTTTCAAAGGCCGGTATAGAGATCAATCTTCCTGAATACATCAGTATGATGCTTTTCACCGTTGGAATCGTAGGCCTCATGACTTTAACGGTTGGAGGCACGTTCTTTGTTCTATCAGCGGGCCTCCCCGGCGTCTTCATCGCTCTAATCTCTTCAATGGTACTCACATCTCTATCAGCTCTCGGATTCTATATCTATCCGTCAATACTTGTAAGAAACCGGGCTTCGAAGATTAAGGATACTCTACCGTTCGCTACAATGTATCTGGCTACCCTTGCAGGCACGGGGACGCCGCTGCCGCAGATATTCAAGAATCTTTCGGAGACAGAGGAGTACGGAGAGGTTTCAAGGGAAGCTGCAAAGATCTCAAGGGATGTGGAGACTTTTGGAATGGATATGAGCGAGGCCCTGGAGAAATCAGCGAATAGAAGCCCTTCAGAGGATTACAAGGAGCTGATGTGGGGTATTAACCATGTTATAACCACTGGAGGCTCACTGAGACAGTTCTTGAATCAGAGAGCTGAGACCTTGATGAACGAGTACAAGAGAAGGGTTCAGGAGTTCTCCAAGAATCTTTCGCTGCTCGTTGAAATGTATATTACCGTTGTCGTAGTGGGTTCGATCATCTTTACATCAATGAGCGCGATTATGAGCACTATATCTCAGAACATGAGCGACAATATGATCGTGGGTATACAGCTGCTTGCAATATTCTTTGGGTTGCCTTTAATTTCCGGAATGTTTATCATACTGGTTAGAGGCATGTCGCCAGGTGGTATAAGATGATAGACTTCTTCAAAGAGGAGGAGTACGAACCCGGATACTCGACCGAGGACAAGGTGATATTTGGAAGCCTTGCGGTCGGAGGAGTTACAATTCTATTGGGCATGATAGTCTACTCCTATATCTCGGTGCAGAACGGAGGCCTCATGATGATTTTAGGCCTTCTGATCTCGATACTGCCGTATGGTATAGTTTCGTTCCTCAGGAACCGGGCAATCTCCGAGATGGAGAGACAGTTCCCCGCTTTCCTGAAAGACCTGGCCGAGTCAAAAAGAGGCGGAATGACTGTTCTTAGATCCTTCGAGTCCGCTAAGGAGACCGACTACGGCCGTTTAAATCAGGAGATAGAAAAGGTTCACAACCAGCTTTCATGGGGGATACCGTTCCCAGAGGTTATGGAACGTTTCTCGAGAAGAGTGGAGGATTCACCGGTTATACAGGAATCGCTTTCGATCATCCTCCAGAGCTACAGGAGCGGCGGCAACATCACCGAAACCATTGAATCGGTTGCGGACAACGCCACAATGCTTAGAGAGGTTATACGGGAGAAAAAATCTGCGTTGAAACAGCAGCTTGTTATAATGTACGTCATCTACTTCCTGTTCATAGGCATCACTGTAGGAGTCTACTTCCTGATGCAACAGCTTTTAGGCCTTGGATCGCCTGAACCCGGGACGATTGAAAACGTGGGTCAGTTGCTTGGAGGAGAAGGCGGAGCAACAAACTTCTGCAGCGGAGAAATCGGTTACGCGGATCCGTTCTGCGGTATCGCACAGGTGTTCGGATTCGTGCCCGGAAACATAACAGATCTTGGTAGCGGTGCCGCAGAGGAAATGGCATACGGTCAGATGGCCTACTACAAATCAGTGCTCTTCGCGATGCTTATGATCCAGGGAGCGAGCAGTGCAGCGGTCGCAGGCCAGATATCGGAAGGATCGCCAAGCGCAGGAATAAAACACGCTTTAATCATGCTACCGGTGGCCTTCGCGGTCTACATGTACCTGATAAGGCCTATGGGGTTTTAGAACTATGAAAGGACAGACAACACTGGAGTTCTCAGGATCCTTCCTGTTCTTTCTCGCTGTGCTTGTAGCAGTATTAACGGTAACACTTTCGGATATTCCCCAGTTCAACACCTATGCTGGCACAACCGAGAAAAACCTTGAGGCCAAGAAGACCACCGACCTGATCCTGAACTCGGAGGGCCGCCATTCAAACGGCAGTGGAGGAACAGACTGGGAGAACCATCCTGAAGACACTGAGATGTTAGGCCTTGCCTCGGAAGAGATGCGGATCGACCGGTCCAAACTGGCTATGCTTGAGACTGCTGAACCCGGCCACTACAACTACAGCAATATGGTAGAAGATTTAGGCCTTGAACACCGGTACAGCTTCAACTTTACCTGGCATCCTGTGGTGGAGACACATAGAAACTTTATCCGGGGAGACCCGCCTTCAGACCCTGATATAGATGAGCCGAATTCAGGGTACTACAGTAACGCCCAGAACAGGATCCATTACGGAGAGACTACTTTGGAAGGACAGGACATCAGGTTTCTGATGGCGGCCTTCGACGGCAGCTACAACACGACCTATGTGACAACCTTTGACTGGGACTTTTCGGCCGATCCTAAGACGGAGGGCGATACATTTACTGCGGGGGGTAGAACCTTTACGATCGAAAAGATTCAGAACAGGGATAGAAGGCCTGGAGCTTCTATAGTGTTGAGCTCTCATCTCAAACATGTTGGGAGAAGTCCTGATGCCGCTGAGGGAACCCGGGCAAAACTAAACAGGTATCCTCTTATGGAGGATTCTTCAAGTTCGACTGATGTAGTGAAGATGGAGGTGCTGACTTGGTGAAAGGCCTCGGATATGCTCTGGAGGCGATGATGGCGTCTGCTATAGTATTCATGTTTATCTTCGGGGCTGTAGAGGTTTCAAACCCTGACCAGGACTGGGACGATTTCCAGAGAGAAGTAGCCTCCCAGGATCTGACACGGTCGATGAAGGCCTCAGGCCATTTAACCAGTTTTCTCAGCCGTGGAGAGCTCGGAAGCCTCCAAACCTCTATCACAGAGATATCTGACAGAGATATGGAGGTTTCAGGCGCGGTATCCAACCTTCCGATCTCTCAAATCGATATAGGATACTTTGCGGTACAAGACAAACGTGAAAATCAGGATATTGTTAAAGTAGACTCGGGAGACCGTTGCCACGGCGAGCTCCAGGAGCTCAAAAGGTTTGCGGAGACATCCGAGATCTACAGGACGAGCGGAGGCCTTGAAGAAGATTATGGGGTGCGGCTCTACTTTGCAAATACGAATCCTAAAGGCGTAGAGGTCGATACCTCGGGATTCGACACGCTCTGGGTTGACAACGGCACACAGCAGTGCCAGTTTTCATCAAGTGACGGGCCTTTCTACCTGGACCAGATATTCTACTGGGGCGACTCGGAGAACTCCGATCCCTCCGACTTCTTCGAGTTCCACAGTATAGATACCGGCGCCGGAGAATCAACCTTCTACAAGGCCTCACAGCCCCGCAGAATCCAGAATATCCTCAACCAGGAGGTAAACGGTATAGAGACATCGACACATGTCGACATGGTTGACTTCAACGAGATAGAGAACTCCGACTACAGCATACTGATCTTCCCGGAGAGAGACTCCCTGCCTGATATAAACTCCAATATGGACACGGTGATATCTCACCTGGTGTCGAAGCCCGTACTTCTGTTAATGAATCCAGAGGAAGACGACCTTGACTCAGGCCTCCTTGAAGAGACAGGCTTCGAATGGATAGACACTGACAGGTCTGGCTATGGTTCAGGCGCGGTAGATGCAGCTTTCTCCTCTGAAAGGCCTTCGCTCGACATCAAAACCCTTTACCTGGGTCTCGATGGCGATCCGAACTTCCAGCTATACCCACCTGGAAAAGTGGTTTCCAACACCAGCTCCAGGCTCGAGGCCTCACAGACGATCTACTCAAGCTCCACGAAGTACGACTTCTCCGAGTGGGATAGATCGGTTACAGGGATGAGCCCGGGAGGCACGAATCCTACAGATTGCTCAGATTCATATGAGGGCACGGTCGACTTTGAAGACTCTTCCCCCATCGATTTCCTGAATATAGCGGTCGGAGACTCCTGCAACAGCCGGGCGTTAATCTTCGACTTCAACGGCTCAGGCTACGACAGCGATTTCTACCTGAACGGCGAGTCAGTCAAAGTCGCGAACAGGGAATACTCTATAGATCTGGTGGGCTGCGGAACTGAAGGCGAATGCGCCGACTTTAAAGCACAGGGACAGCAAAACATTGAACTGATGCCTAACACCGCAAGCTTCAAGACCTTCAACGGCGACCAGCTCGCATTGCTCGGCCACAATCATACATACAACGAAGACCAGAGAAAAACTGTAGCATCCTCGATATACTACCTCTTGAACAATGAGGTAAGGTTTGAAGGCCGCGTACAGCCTGAAGAGGTCTCAACCTCGGCCATCGGAGGAATAAAAGAAGATGTGTACATGCCGTACAAGATAAACCTGAGGTGGTCGGAGTGAAGGCCCAGTTCATGCTTATATCTGCGGTTATCGTCGCTCTGACAGTTATGACTGTAGCATCCGTAGTCTCCGACGTACAGACCCGTGAATTCGATGTAGAAGACACTTCACCCCATATCGTGTCTGTACAGGATGAAGCAGAAAAAATAACTTCCAGTACGCCTACAAGACTCGAAAGGCAGAACTTCAGAAAGCTTGTGGGATACACTGACTACAGATCAGAAGTTTTATACTCCAACAGCCTGAACTGCTTCAACGTTACAATGACAAGGCCTGGAGAAAGAATAGATCTGCAATGTATCTCCTAAAACTTTTCCACAAACTCTTTCTCATCTTCTTCGAGCTCAAGCTGCTCAGCAATTCCTTCATCATCTTTGATTATACTGGAGTAGAACGGAAGGTCTTTCTTGACGTCGTTCTGGGAGAGATGCAGCCTGGAACCGATCTTTGACGTTACTTCTCCCATCTTTTTCCGTGAGGCCCGGGTAGAACCCATTTTTTTAATCTTTGAAGGGTACTGGTACTTTGTCCAGCCCTTGTACTTCTGTTCCTTGCTTAAAGCCACTCCAACAGTGGAAAACTCGTAGATATACTTCATCAAGCTCCAGGACATCCTCTTCCTGATCCTGCCGTTGAAGAGATCCGCCTTCGAAATCCAGCTGTAGGCCTCCTCCACATCTTTGTTCTTCTTGTATTCCCGGGGAATATTCTCCCGCACCCACTGCATAAAGGTCTCGGCGTCTTCATCAAGGTTGTCCGAGGCCTGACGCGCGTTCTGAATATTCATGGTCTTGAAGATTATCTTCAAAGAATCGAAGATCTCCTGTCGGGAATCCCTCTGGCTTAACGACTCAACGTCTTCTTTCTCGAGCCTGTCTCGGCCCAGGGCAACCGACTCCAGGTCGTTGATCGCGCTCCGCATCTGGCCTCCGGCCCTCCGGGCGACCCTCTTAACAGCGCCCTCGTCGTAACCGATGCCTTCCTTCTCAAGTATCCACTTCAGGTGGGCGTTAATCGAGTTAGTATGCACTGAGTCAAGCTTTACCTCTTCAGAAATATTTCTTAAAGGCCTGATCTTCTGGTCGTAGGCATCGTTCGCCGTCATGATCACGGGGAAACGGCTCTCCTCAACGATCTCTTTCAGCTCTGCGACTCCACCACGGTCCGACCTACCCATCCCATCAACTTCATCAATCAAAATAAGCTTTTCGCCGCCGAAGAACGAGGCCTGACGCGTCGCCTCCTTCAACTCATCCTTCAACGCTGACTTGGTCCTTACATCCGAGGCATTGGTCTCAACAAGCTCAAAACCTCTATCATTCGCCAAGGCCTCCACAAGAGAAGTCTTACCCGTCCCGGCCTGACCATGCAGCAGAACAGGTTTCGAACCACTATCCCAGTTCTCCGCCCATTTACGCAGCTTCTGCTTCTGCTTCTTCGACCCACGGTACTGCTCAAGGTTTTCAGGCCTGTACTTCTGAACCCACATAATTTACTCCCCCAGAGCCGCTATCTTCGCGAGCAAGGCCTCAACCTGGATATCCGCCGAGGCCCCCTCCGTAATCCTGAACTCGAACTCGCCCAGCGACTCCATAACCTCAAGCTTCTGCTTACCCGTTAAATCCAGGTCGTAAACCTCTCTATGAATCGAGCTGACAATATCCTGACCGTCAAGACCTCTATCAATCATCAAATCGGATAAATCTTCCCGGGCCTCGATGAAATCCCCGTTCATCGCCTTTTCAAGTATTTCATTGATCTCCTCGGGTTTTAGAGAGGCTGCTACGCTGTACACATCTTCCTCTTCGATTTCATCGGTTGAAATAGCCGCGGTCTGCAGTACATTTGTGACACGGCGGAGATCGCCTCCTGAAACCCGCATAACCGCCTTGACTGCATCCTCGGAGATCTTGAACTCCTCAGCCTCTCCAAGGCCTTCAATATACTTTCTTACTTCTTCCTCCTCCAGCCTGTTGAACCTGAAAACAGCGCAGCGAGACTGGATCGGGTCGATGATCTTGGAAGAGTAGTTGCATGACATGATGAAACGGCAGTTGTCGGAGAACTGCTCCATTGTACGCCTCAAGGCCTGTTGAGCGTCGCCCGTAAGCGAGTCAGCCTCATCAAGAAATATGATCTTGTAGTCGGCGTTGATCGGCTGCGTCCGGGCAAAATCCTTGATTTTCTCCCGAACGACATCGATACCTCTCTCGTCGGAGGCGTTGGTCTCCATAAAGTTCTGCTTCCATTCATCTCCGTAGAGATCTTTCGCAAGGGCGATCGCGCTCGTTGTCTTTCCCGTGCCCGGCGGACCAGCGAAAAGCATGTGAGGTATAGAATCTTCTCTTACAAAGGCCTGGAGTCTGTCGGTTATCTCTTCCTGTCCAGCGACTTCGCTTAACGTGTCAGGCCTGTGTTTTTCGGTCCATATATCTATCATTTCAGTGCACCTCTCCGAGACTTTTCCATAACACGGTATTCTCCAGACATTCTTTTATTCCTTACAAACCCACCACCTACCATGAGAATCGGAATAACAGGAACCCCTGGAACCGGGAAAACAACCGTTTCAAAGCTTTTAACCCGGGACGTGATAGACCTGAAAAAGTTCGCCCAGGAGAGAGGCCTCGGCGAAGAAAAAAAGATCTTTCACATCGACGTCGAATCACTGGATGAAGAGCTCCCAGAAGACTGCTGCGTTGAAGGCCATCTCGCCCACAGACTTACGCTGGACTACTGCATAATCCTGAGGACAAGACCCGATGTACTCGAGGAAAGACTCAGGAAAAGAGACTACCCGGAGGAAAAAATCCGGGAAAACGTGGAGGCGGAAGCAATGGATCTAATACTCAGCCAGGCCTCAAACCAGGATTTTACCGTGTATGAAATTGACACCACAGATGTAAGGCCTGGAACTATCGCGGAAAGAATCGAGGAAGCCATCGAGAAAAAAGAGAAGAGGAAAGGAGTTGTGGACTGGAGCTCCTACATTTAGGCCGATTCTATCCACTGCTTCAGATCCTTTTTCGACATGTAGCCCGACTTCCTCCCGACTTCTTCACCATCCCGGACAAGTATAACAGTAGGTAAGGCCCTGACACCCATTTTGGTGCCGAGCTGCTGGTATTCTTCCATGTCAACCTTTCCAAACTTTACATCCTCAACTTCTTTCGAGGCCTGTTCGAACTCCGGCTTCATCTTTTTGCAGGGTCCGCACCACTCCGCCCAGAAATCGATTATCCAGGTTTCCCCTGATTCCATCGCCTGTTCAAGGCCTTCACTGTCAAGCTCTTCAACCATTATTCTTCATCCTCCATGAATACAGTTCTTATCGGGTAAGGAATATCAATACCCTCCTCGTCGAAGTACTCCTTCACGTTCTGAGTCACCTCTGAAGACGCAGCCACAAGAGAGGCGCGGGAAGGCTTCGTCCATCCACGGAGCTTAAGCTCGACGGAAGAATCCCCGAGCTCCGATACCAGGACCTGCGGCTCGCTGTGATCCGAAACCTTTTCCGAATCATTCAAGGCCTCGAGACCTTTACTCTTCGCTTTTTCGATGTCGTCATCGTAGCCGATTCCCACGACCACGTCAAACCTTCTCTCATCGTATGCCGTGTTGTTCACAACGGTATCGTTGTAAAGCTTAGAGTTCGGGACAATCACCTTTCTACCATCATAAGTCTTGACATCAGTGGCTCTAACCTTGATATCCTGGACAGTACCGGCCTCTCCCTCGACTGAGATCTGGTCGCCGACCTTGAAAGGCCTCGTTGTCAAAATCAGAACGCCGGAGAAAAAGTTGGCGATCATATCCTTCAACGCGAAAGAGATACCCAGGCCTATCAGCCCTACCGCGGCGCCGAGCGCGGAAAGCGGGAAGCCGAAGACCCCGAGAACCGCTACAAAAGTCAACGGATAGATGATGTATGCAGTAAGTTTCTTGGCGGTGACCGCTGCATGAGGATCGCCCGACCGCTTCCTGACCCCCCGTCCAACCAGAAAGTTGGAAAGCTTGTTAGCGAGGAAACCCGAGAATATAACGCACAGAGCCAGTAAAACTGTAAAAGTATCGATTTGAATGCCGTAAGCTCCTATACTTCCGTTAACCTGTTCAAGAATGATAAACAGTTCACCCAGGAAACTTTTTGGCTCCAACTGTTATTAAAGATTCGAACCCCTGAGAAATTGATGATGCACTCCCGTTTCAACGCGTTGAAAAACCGCGATATTTCGGATCTTGAAGGCTCGAAAGCAGCGGTTATAGGCCTTGGAGCCACGGGATCTGTAATGGCTGAGCACCTGGCACGCCATGGAGTCAAGCTTGTGCTTATCGACAGGGACTTCCTCGAGGAAAACGATCTCTACTCCTCAAACATTTACAGCCGGGAACAGATAGAAAAGGCACTGCCCAAGTCAAAGGCCTGCGAACAGAAGCTATCGGACTTTACAGAGGTGGAGGCCAGGGTGGAAAACGCCGATAGAGAGTTTGTTGAAAACCTTGACGTCGATGTTATACTTGATGGGGCTGACAACGTAGAAACCCGTTACATCATCGACGAATACTCGGAGACCCCCTGGATCTACACCGCGGCACTCGGCGAACGAGGCCTCTCAATGTTCATCGAAAAGGCCTGTTTCAGATGCATGATGGACTCGGTAAACCCGAAGAAATCCTGCGAAACCAGTGGAATACTTAGAGAGATCTCATCGATCGCGGCCTCCCGTTCAGCGGCTAAAGCAGTCGACTACCTCTCCGGTAGAGAAGTAGAGGAAAAACTCGAGATCATACCAGAAATGGAAAGCTTCAGGCCTGAAGAATGCTCCTGCTCCGGGAAAAAAGTCGAGGCCTCACAGGTCTGCGGAGAGCAAAAGTACCAGGTCTTCGGAGATAAAGAACCCGGAAACTTCGACGGCGAGGAGATCGCATCAAACCCGTACCTCAGAAAAATACGTTTTGAAGGCCGTATACTTACAGTTTTCAACTCCGGCAGGGCAATAGTTGAAGCCGACTCACTTGAAGCAGCAAGGAAGGCCTACAGGATGGCCTCCAGTATTTAAATCAGAGAGAAACAAATCTTCTGGTATGGACGAAGTCGCGGACTACGGCATCCAGATGGCGTTGACGGTTCTGGCACTTTCCATGACCCTGCTCGTCCAGACCTCAAACCTTTCAACCTATGTTTTTCTGCTCGGGATCTCACTGCTTATAGGCCATACAACGTTTATCTCGCATAACTCCTTCCGGAAGGCCTCGCTCGGCTCCTTTATATCCTTATTTTTCATTCCATTGGGAGGCCTGACAGCGTTCTTCGCAGTTTTCGTTCCGGGCTTCAACGCCGCGGCTTCCTACTTTGCATCAGGGAAAAGCTTCAGAAACTTTTACTCGGCAACCGCATTACCTCTACTCCTGACAGGCCTTTTGATCGGCGGCGGGGTAGGCCTTTACTCGTTTTATGATCCAGGGTTCGAGGCCTCGGTCGAGAACCAGGTAATAGATTTCGGAACGGAGAGAACCGTGGAGATGGTGGATGCCACAGGCCTCGGCCAGAACCAGTCAGAGGTGGCAAAGAACAGGACTCTGGACACGGTGGAGGCCACGGAGAACTACGTTGTTCCCAGATCTACAGGTGACAAGCAGGAGCTGAGGCAGGTTTTCAGCGATGCCAAGACCCAGCTACCGGAGAGAGCTGCTGAACGCGCTGAGCCAGGGGTTGAGCAGCGGACTCGCCAGGCGCTTGAAAAAACTTTTTCGGGCAGGATTCCCCTGATATTTTTTGTGCTTTCCGTGACCCTGTTTTACAGCCTTCAACCGGTGGCAGGGATTTTGAACGCGGTTTCTGCGTCAGTCTTCAAGGCCTTGAATCGAGTGGTGTCTCACAGTTAAAAGTTTCAGAGATTTTTACTGGGTATGGGCATAGAGTTTGTTGAAGGTGAAGGCAACGAGGACCTGCCGGAGGATTTCCAGCCCTATGTCAAGGACTGGTTCAACGACAGTTTTTCCTCCCTGAGTCTTCCGCAGAAGTACTCCTTCGATCTTATACACAGCAATGAGAACTCACTGATCTGCGCCCCTACAGGATCCGGAAAAACTCTTTCAGCTTTTCTGTCCGTGCTTAATGAGCTTTACAGGAAAGGCGAGGAAGGCGAGCTCGACGACAGGATATACGCTGTCTATGTATCGCCTCTCAGAGCTTTAAACAATGATATCCAGAGAAACCTTGAAGATCCTCTGAAAGGCATAAAACAGAAGGCCGAGCAGAAAGATGTAGAGGTTCCGGAGGTAAGAAGCGCGGTGAGAACCGGCGACACCACCGACGCAGAGAAGGCCTCGATGCGGGAAAAACCGCCTCACATCTTGATCACGACACCGGAATCCCTCGGGATAATCCTGAGCTCTCCAAAGTTCAGGGAAAGCCTGAGAGGCGCTGAGTACGCCATAGTCGATGAGATTCACAGCCTATCCGAAAACAAGAGAGGAGTACATCTCTCGCTATCTCTTGAAAGACTTGAAGAGCTTTCAAACCAGGATATTACACGGATAGGCCTCTCTGCCACTCAGGCCCCTATAAAAGATATTGCATCGTATCTTGTAGGATTTGAAGCTGAAGAAGATGTCTGGGAGAAAGAGACAGAGTATGAAACCGTTGAGATGGCGGATGAGGCCTCAGAAAAGGATTACAGGACGAGAGGCTGCAAGATTGTCGATGTCGCTGCTTCAAAGGAGATTGATATTGAGACGGTCTCGCCGGTCCGGGATCTGATCTTTACGCCGGGAAACGAGATCCAGGATGCGATGTATGACAGAATCCATAACCTGGTCCAGGAGCACGAATCCACGATAATCTTCACGAACACGAGGAGCGCGACTGAGAGGGTTGTCAACAACCTGAAGAACATGTTTGAAGTCTACGACGAGAACATCGGCGCCCACCACTCCTCGATGAGCCGGGAAGAAAGACTGAAAGTAGAGGAAAAATTGAAAAAGGGAGAGATGCGTGTCGGTGTCACCTCTACTTCTCTAGAGCTCGGGGTTGACATCGGAGCCGTCGATCTTGTGTTGCAGCTTGGCTCACCGAAAGGCGTCGCCCGTGGAATCCAGAGAATCGGGCGTTCAGGCCATAAAATCGGGAAGAAAGCCAAGGGAAAGATGATTGTCACGGATAGGGATGATGCGATGGAATGCTCAGTGTTGACGAAATGCGCCAAGGAAGACGAGCTGGACAGAATCCGGATACCGGAGAACTGTCTCGATGTACTGGCACAGCATATCGTTGGAATGGCCTGCGATCATCGCTGGAGCATCGAACACGCGTTCAACGTTGTAAGAAGATCCCACTGCTTCAGAGGCCTGGAGCGAGAACAGTACGACTCGGTGTTGAAGTATCTCGGCGGAGAGTACGAGCTTGAGGATCAGAACGTATACCGGAAGATCTGGATTGACAGAGAGGAAGGCCTGTTCGGGCGTTCAGGCAAGATGACCCGTGTAATATACATGACAAACATCGGCACGATACCCGATGAAACAGGTTATGACGTAGTGACAAGAGGAGAGAAGAACTTTGTCGGAAGCCTGGACGAAGAGTTCCTGGACCGTCTCACAAAAGGAGACATCTTCACGCTTGGAGGCTCAACCTACGAGTTCAGGTACGCCAAAGGCATGAAGGTATTCGTCGACCCCAAGCCGAAGGCCTCTCCTACAGTTCCATCCTGGTACAGCGAACGCCTACCTCTCAGCTATGATCTCGGGATCAAGATCGGAGAGTTCAGGAAAAAAGTAGGTGAACAGCTCGAGATGAACGCTTCTGAAGACGAAATCATCCAGTGGATAATGCATAACTACTACCTCGATGAGTACACCGCCGAGGCCTTGTACAGTTATATCGACCAGCAGTACAGCTTCTTGGGTGAAGTCTCCCACCATGAAAAGATAACTGTAGAGAAGTACATCGACGAGGAGAACCGGCAGAACATTATCTTCCATACTGTCTACGGCAGAAGAGTTCACGACGCACTCGCCCGGATCCTGGCACACCTCCTCCAGAGAAAGTTTGGCGCAAACATCGGAATGATCATAGACGACAACGGTTTTATACTCCAGACGCCGAGAAGGCCTGTAGACGTTGAAGGCCTTCTAAAAGACCTGGCTGAATGCGACGCGGAAGAAGAACTGAGAGCAGCTGTTAAGAAAACCGAAATGATGAAGAGAAGGTTCAGGCATGTAGCCGGTCGCTCGCTGATGATACTCAGAAACTACCAGGGAAACTCAAAGACTGTAGGCCAGCAACAGATGAAAGGCCACTTCCTGCTCTCCGCAATCAGAAACCAGCATCATGGGGAAGAGTTTCCGATGGTGCAGGAAACCTATCGGGAGATCATGGAGGATGCAATGGACCTGCCTCACGCCGAAGAAGTGATCGAAGGCCTCCAACAAGGCATAGACGTCAGCGTCCACGAAACCGATATACCCTCGCCTTTCAGCCACAACCTGCTGCTCCAGGGAAGCACCGACGTGGTGAAAATGGAGGACAAGAAGGAAAGACTCCAGAAACTTCACCAGCAGGTCATGGAAAGAATCCAGTAAACATAAATCCCCTGCACCCAAAAATTAGGTAGAGATGCCGGTCCAGCAAATCCTCCAGAACTTCTTCCTAAACCCTTTAGGCCTCGCCGCCTTAACAGCTACAGTACCTATCATAATCTTCTACCTGACAAGGCCTGAACCAGAGAAAAAAGTAATGCCATCAATGGAGTTCTTCCAGCAAGACGAAAGAAAAAGCCGGCTGAAAAACGCGCTCAGAAAACTCCAGAACAACCTGCTCCTCCTAACAAACCTCTTCTTCATCCTCCTCCTATCCCTCGGAGCAGCAGGCCTCTACCTCCAGAACCACGGAGAACAGGAATCCGTCATCATCTACGACAGATCAGCATCAATGCACGAAGAACACGCAGAAGCAGTCTCCACCGTCCTCAGCCAGGCCTCGCCGCAGAACACAGTTATAATAACAGGAGAAAACCTTGAAATTCACGAAGACCTTGACAGACAGGCTGCAGCCGATCTAATAAGAGAAAAACCGCCTACACTTGAAGAATCAAACCTTGCAGCGGCATTACAGCACGCGAGAATCCAGGAAGGAAGAATACTCCTACTATCCAACATTGACACCCAGAAATCGACTGTAGACGGATTCAAAGAACTCGGAGAAGAAAGAGGCCTCCAGCAGATAGAGTACTCGACGGAAAACCATCACGGAATCCGTGAAGTATCAGAAGACCATGTCGAAATCAAAAACTACAGGCCTCTAAAAACAGAGATAACGGTAGAAATTAACTCCAACGAAAAACAGGTAGAGCTCAGGCCTGAAGAACTTAAACAGGTAGAGGTAGACCTGAAGGAGGGGAGAAACACAGTTGAGCTTCCACAGGACGGTTTCTCGCCAGACAACAAGGCCTACATAAAAAATCCGGGCGATAAAAAGATACAGGTAGAGTACTACGGCCCTGAAAACAGGTATCTAACGACCGCGCTGGAGGAAATATCTGGAGTAGAAAAATCAAGCCAGGGAGACATAGCAGTACTCAATGAGGAAAATTCACAGGTTTATAACTCTGACAAACCAAAAATACTGATGCAGGGAAGCTCTCCACACTGGAAAACAACTGAAACCTCTGAAGAACCAGTCAGGTTCCAGCCGCCGTACAACGTAAAGATAGACGCCCAGATGTACAACCTTACTTCGACAGCAGACAGCTTTACAACTCCAGAAAAGGCCTTGTTCCGGGAAAAAGATAATTACTACTACAACGTCCAGGACGAAAACTTCAGGCACAGCGTTGTATATCCAGTAGTCTGGAAAGACATGATAAACGATCTTGATTCTGGAAAAAGCTTTGAGGCCTCTAACACAGAAATAAGAAACTCGAAGTTCAACGAGACAGGATTTCAGGATGGAAAAGCTGTTAACTTTCTAAGTGAGCCTCGTACAGAGTTTGTAAACGTTGAGAGCGCAAGCAGCTCTACATTAAAAGAAAATCAGGCGTCAACAATCTCTTTGCTGCTTTTGCTTTTGCTCTCCGCAGAAACATTGCTGATCCTGGATAGAGGTGTCTACAGGTGATAAGCTTTCAGAACCCCGAAATTTTGGTTTTAATTGTTTTAATCGTGGCTTTAGGCCTCAAAGCGTTTAAAATTCGCGATAAAAAGGTTATAGCTTTTTTAAATCTCTTTGTGGCTTTACTGCTTGTATTGACGGCTGCAGGCCCTCAGTTGACGGCGGATAGTGAAGTTGAACCGAATCCGCAGGTGAAAGTTGTACAGGACTCATCTGAGAGTTCTTCCCTTATAGAAAGGCCTGATCTATCCACCGAGGAGGCGGATCTGGTTTTCAGGTCTGTTAACTCCGACCAAGACGATTTCAGGGATCAGGTAAGGAACGTTGTGGATCCTGGGGACAACTTGCTTTTTGTCTCTGACTTTCAGTCCTCTATTGAAGGCCTTGAAGATCACTTCCGGCGGGAGAACGTTTCATCGAACGTTTTCAGGGGAGAAATGGCGGAAGAGCACGCTGTAAGGATTGAAGGTCCTTCAAAAACTGTTATAGGTGCGGAAAACCGTTTCGAGGTTGAGGTCGATTCTACTTCAGAGAGCCCGGAGTTGAAGGTTGGACTGGGAAACGAAACCCTCTACACGGGAGAGCCGCCTTATAAATTCAACAGGAGCTTCGATAAAAACGGTTACAGAAAGATCTGGGCGGAGATTGAAGCTGAAGACGAGTTCAGCGAAAACAATGAGTACTTCAAAACTGTAAGAGTCAGGGAAAAACCTGATATGGCTTCTATCGGTCCTGAAGGAGGCCTTGAGCAGGAACTGGAAGGTTTTTACAGCGTTGATTCCTTTAATTCTCTTCCTGCCGAGCTCGACTACGATACACTGTTGCTGAAAAAACCTGTGCAGAGCCAAAAGCTTGAAGACTATATTGTGGAGGGAGGAGGCCTTGTCTACACCGGAAACGACTACAGCCCAGGCTATCTTCCTGTAGACCAGGTTAGCGATGATTCAAGAACTGATGCCCCTGTCGTCGTTTTACTGATGGATGTGTCGCAGAACATGGGCTGTGTAAGCGAGGGATGGTGCGCTACAGGAGACGACTTCGAGGAAAACCCGGACCAGGATAACCTTGGAATGTCGATAAGACTGGCCTACGAGATAGTCGAAAAACTTCCTGGAAACTCCCGTGTAAGCCTGATGCCTTACGCCGACAGAGTATACTCTGCAGGGATTGAAAAGCCTCGACTCCTCGGCACCCACCGGAAAGAAGTCCTGAAAGATATCTCCAGCATCAGGCCTAAATCCGCAGCCGCCTACCACAGCAGAGGCCTGATAAACGCCAACTCACTGCTCTCAAGCTTTGAAGCCGATGGAAACCTTTTAATGATCTCAAACGGCGAGATACCGCCAGCAGTCGGAGACCAGGCCGAAGAACGAAGAAAACTTCTTAGAGAGGCCTCCATCCTTGACGGAAGAATGATAACGGTTGGAGTAGACAGCGGGTTTACAAGCCCGAGTGAAGAAGGCGAAAAGTTCCTGAAAGAACTTGCAGAGGAATCTCCTGGAGGATACTACGTGGATGGAAGAAAAGACAGCCTGAACTTCAATTTTTCGGCTGGAGGCGGATCTTCAAGTCAGGAAACGCTCAAGGTCACAGACTCCACACATTTCATCACCGAAAACTATCGGCCTCAGGCCTCTATCTCTGATATTGACTCGACAGAGGCTTTGAGCTCGTCTTCGCAGCCGGTCTCGACTTCAAGCGGGAAGCCCTTCCTCACAACCTGGAGATACGGGCTCGGAAGGGTGGCCGCGTTCTCCGGCGACAACCAGCATCTGGACGCATCGATCGGGAAAGAGCCAGGCCTCGTCGGGAGAACCTTTTCCTGGAGCACAAGGCCTGAAGAAAGACAGATCTGGGTCGAGGGCTCAAGGCAGGGCGACGACTTCAAAATTGTTTCGAGAAATGAGAAGCAGAACTTTACCCGGAGATCCGCCAATCGGTACGTCAAAGACCTGAACCCAGGGCAGACAGGCTTTTACTCGTCCGGGAACGTGACGTACTCGAAGAACTACAGGCCTGAAATCGAGAGGGTCGGGTACAACGAGAGAAAGCTTTCAGAAGTCACTGTTGACGGAAGAGTTTACACTGAAGAAGATCTTGAAGAGTTCTTTGAAGGCCTTGAATCCGAGGAACTGAAGGAGGAGAAAACCACGGACCTGAGGCCTTACTTGCTGGTAACAGTGCTGCTGTCTTACCTGGCGTTCGTCGGTTTGAGGAAGAGGAAAGGCCTTGCATAGGAAAAAGGTTAAAACGCGGCGCAACAAGCTATAACCATGAGTGTCTTGGACGATATAAAGGACTCGGTCTCAGGCTCCAGTAACAAAGATTCTCAACGCAACTCCGGCACTGATACAGGTTCAGGCCTTGACTCAGGCTCCGGTTTTGAGTCCTCAACGGATTTCGACTCGGAGTTAGGCGGGGGTAAGAGATCAGGGAGGCAGTCCCGGGAACAGCCCCCGGCACAGAACTCCGGAGATCAACGCCGCCAGAACTCTCGTTCGCAGCCTCAAAGCTCGACAGGGAGACAGAGAGGTGGCAACGACTTACCTAATCCTCAGGCAGGAAGGCCTCAACAGGGCTCAGACTCTCCACAGCTCAGCAGCAACACACGGAAAAAGATGGAGAACGCAGGCCTAAACCCCAAAAACGAGCGACGGGAGAACAGCCAGTCCGTCCAGGCAACACGCGACGATATAGAGGACTTAAAGGCCCAGAACCAGCAGATGATCGAGCTCCTGAAAAGAATCAACCAGTCGCTGCAACGTTAGGATAGAAACTTCAGCATACTCGGGAAGACCAGAAAACCTTTGACAAACAGCACGCCCGCGATAATATTCTTGTAGCCGGAGAGAAACGCCGGATCCCCTGTAAATATTATAGCTGCGCTCAAAACGTCCGCCATACCACCCAGGTAGAAAACCGGCATAGGCAAGATATTAGGCCTTAACAAAGTTCCCACGCCTTTAAAATAGAGGAAACCTGCATGAAGATGCAGAAAGTTCTCGGGAAGAGCAGAAGCCGTGAAAAGCACAAAAGTTGCTGAAAAAATATCGAATAAACCGACAGGATCAGGCCTTAACATTATTCCAGTTCAACAACCTGATCTGCCGCGTTTTTAAGAGCTGTGGAGAACCCAGGCTCCATGCCTACGATAACAGTCTCCTTACCCTGCTCCTTCGCCTTCTGGATAACCGGTAAAAAGTCTGTATCTCTGGTAACAAGTACAATAACATCTATATCGTCGTTGAAAACCGATTCCATTGCACTGGTCGCCATATAGACATCAACATCGCTCTCCTTGGCTTTCTCTCCTCCAAGGCCTTGAGCAGCTTCAAAACCCTGCGATACAATCGCTTCAATCAGTTTGGGCGAAGCATACTGGTTGAGATAAACTTTGCCGACCTTGAGGTTTCCCAGTTCTTCTACTGTTTTCCTCAAGTTATCGAGATCAAGGTCGAACTCTTTTCTGACGACGTTAGGCCCGTCAACGTATACAGCGACGTTGGGTTCGCCGTTTACACTGCTTTTGATTCTGTCCAAAACCATTCTTCAACACTGTAAAGAAATTGTGAGCCAAACATTTAATGACCTGCCTCAAAAAAATTTCTCGAATTCCTTCGTGTAGCTTCAACAACTTTTTCACGCTCCAGCTGCTTCAGATCCGCGATTTCGTCTACAACCCGGGAAACGTTCAACGGCGTGTTACGCCCATCAAGGCCTAAATACGGCGAATCGGTTTCAACAAGCATAGAGTCCATGCCTACTTCCTTGACTATGTTCCGGACCCGTGTAGAGTCTACTACCTGTGTGGTCACGCCGACAAAGTGTTTCTCAGCTATTTCCGAGGCAAGTTCAGGCCTGCCGTTGAAGCAGTGGAAAAAACCTGTGACATCGTATTCTTTCACTATCTCGAAGGCCTTCTGTTCCGCGTTTCTTGAATGGATTACAGCGTTTAAACCCTCTTCCTCCGTGATCTCAAGCATCCGCCTGAAAACTTTCTCGGTCTCCTCTCTTTCCTTTTTACCGGTTATGTAGTTGTAGTCGAGGCCTATCTCGCCCACCGCCACAGGATCAAAACTCTGGATCTGCTGCCGAACCTTTTCCAGGCTTTTTTCGTGGTGCAGCGGGTGGAGGCCTAAACAGCAGGAAAGTTGTGAAGACATTTCTGCGGTCTCAACCGCTTTTTCATTTTCAACAGGATCTATGCCTGCGACAACCGCGGAATCCAGGCCTTCCTCGATACTTTTGACAACTTCTTCCCGATCAGTGTCGAACTGCTCGAACTGGAGATGGCAGTGAGAATCCACAGGCCTCATACCTTAATTTTAAGGCCTAAACTCAAAAACCAGAGGGATAAAAACTAAAAATCTTGTTCCCCAAAACTGAAGTGGGAGGGGTTAAAGTTGCAGAAGCTTCAGAGACAGGTAGGTTTTTGTCTCGTATGCGGTAACAGCGTCAACTCAGACCATTCTTTCACCAGGACAGGTGAAGGGGTCTGCCACACAAGATGTATTTAACTCTCTTTATCTCTTTTCGTTACTTAGTTTTGAGGCAGTGGCGCCTTTCTGGTTCATGTACTTTGAATCGGCTTTTTCGCCATAAGGTTTCAAAGCTTCAGATGTCATAGTCTCGAACACTATTTGACATACTCTCTCCTCTGGGTAAAGCTTTACGGGAGCATTCCCCAAGTTCTGAATCTCCAAAGTTATTTCTCCCTTAAAACCTGGGTCAATATAGCCTGCTGTGGCGTGGACAATGATTCCAAGTCTTCCATAACTACTTCTGCCTTCCACTCTTGCCGCAAGGTCGTCAGGTACTTTGACTGTTTCCAAGGTGCTGCCCAGTACAAACTCTCCAGGGTGTACAACCATGCCATCCTCAGCAGAATGCCTTTCCCGTCTAATAACTTCATTGTATCGATCCATTTCCACAGTGTCAATTAACTCAATTTCCCTAGTGTTCACAGTACCGAACTCGTAACCCAGCCTGAGATCAAAGGAAGAGGGGCCTAACTGCAGGTCAGTATTAATTTCAGGGCCTTCAACGCATTTCACAGCGTCTTTATCCTCAATAATTCTCTTCAAATCCTGGTCCGAAAGTATAGCCATGTAGAAAAAATTAATCTGAAGCCTTTAATCAGTGAACACAAAAAACTATTTATGAAGACCAGAACCCTTCTAACCCTGCTGTCCGCAGCGCTTGTATTCTCGGGTTTCGCGGCGTCCCAGAGCTTTCACTCCCTCGACGCCGACAGAGACCAGATACAACTGAATACAACCATAGGCCTTGAATCAGAGGAAGGAGTCAACACTTGGAGCCTTAGGTATCGTATGCCGGAAGGATCGGAGATCAACCAGATAAACGACTCACTCGGAGAGATAGAGGACTACAGCCTTGAATCAGGCCTGCTCCAGCTGAAAACCAATAAAGGCCCGAAAAGAACCAATGAAACAGTCAAGATAAACTACCGAATCAACAGAGACGCCGAAGAAATAAAGCAAGGTCTTTACACCCGTGAAATATCGTTCTCCGGTTTCAAAGACCATGAAACCTCCGGTATAGTAAAAGCAGAAGACTTGATCTCGGGCGATACAAACAGAGGCCTCCAGGCCTCCTTCACCGATGAAATGAGATTTAAAGGGGAAGGAGCCGCAAATATTGTCTTTAACTTTGGCAGAGGCAACACTACAGAGTACTACGAGTTCTTTAACGGCAGTATAAACTCTACAGACAGTTACAGGGTTGCGCTCGGAACGGTAGGCCTTAAACCCAGATTTCAAAAGATTCCTGTAGCGCTTTACAGCGAGGATTCCAGCGATCTCGGTTTCGAATGGAGTGCAGGCCTCTACAGATCGGGAATAATACATATGAGAAAGAATGATGATAAAGAGAAGATGGTTTTAACACATGAAACTGTACACGCCCTGAGCAACGATTATCTTGACTGGGACCGTACACGGACGTCTTACATAGAGGAAGGAATCGCTAAACACGCTGAGAAAATGATGCAGAAAAAACTGTACAGCGAAGGCGAGATCGAGGAGAGGCCTGGACAGCTTTTTGGGGAAGAAGAGACATATGTTCAGGGCGGCTACCGTTACACGGTTCCATCCCGTGGCGACCGTGAAAAGCTCTGGAACTACTATAGCAACGATCAGGACTTTATGAAGAACTGGTCGCCCGAGCATGAGGAGAGAAGCTTCGGCTACGCCTACGGCGAGCTAATAGTCAAGAATTACTTGATGGAAAACGGCAATATATCAGCCCTTTACACAGAAGTAGACGGTTCAACAACTGATTCAGCGGATGAAAAATGGAGCAGGTTTTCAGAGGTTGCAGAGCTCGAGCCCTGCAATGAAGAGACTCGTGAAAGGTTTGAAAGCTGTCTTGACGATTTAAACAGTCACAGCTTTGAGGTCAGGGCTGCGGATTACTCGGGGAATGATTCGATAGAGGTTGAAAGAATGGATCTTCCGGAGCGCAGACTTGAAAGTACAGGCCTCAACAGATTGATCGAACAGTTCTACAGCTTACTGGATGCTTTTCTGAAGATACTGGAAGGTTAAAAACAAGGCCTCAAAATTCAGGGTTATGGAAGGCCTGAAGCCGTGGATCGTTCTCTATCTAAAGGGGTGTGCAATGGGTGCTGCGGACGCCGTCCCGGGAATCTCCGGCGGCACGATCGCATTTATAACAGGGATATACAGCCGGCTTATACAGGCCTTGACCTCGCTCAGCTTTTCCATGGTTCTGGAAAACTTTCGAGGCCTTACACTGGATGAAGAATCAAAGTTTCTCGGCGTCCTCGGCCTAGGCATTGTTTCCGCGGTCTTCCTAACTTTGAATCTTGTCGATTTCATGATAGCCAACTTTCTGACCGTTACCTACGCATTTTTCTTTGGGGTTATCGCGGCTTCAATCCCTGTGGTAGGCCGGAAAACCGGTTTAACATTTCAAACGGCTGCTTCAGGCCTACTCGGTTTTATTTTGGCGTTCGCGGTTTCAGGCCTCAGCTCCGCTGCTTTAACGCCGCAGATGCATTTCATCTTTCTGTCAGGTTTCCTGTCCGTGACCGCCATGGTTTTACCAGGAATCTCAGGCTCGCTGATCCTGCTGATACTGGGCCAGTACGAGTACATGACTGGAACAGTATCCAGATTCACATCAGCCGCGGCACAACAGAGTACCGAAACCCTTCTCCAGTCAGGCCTGACCCTCACAGTATTTATAGCAGGAGCGCTTGCAGGCCTATTCACTTCAGCGGAGATCGTCAAAAAAGCCCTGGAGTACAGCAGGGAACTCACGATGGCGTTCCTCATAGGAATGATCGCTGGTTCTTTAAGAGCCCCGATACTGAGGATTTCATCCCATCTCTCGGAGAAAGGCCTTTCATGGATAAACGTTCTACCAGAGTTTATGGTCGCCGGTCTGATAGGCGGTGCAGCAGTACTGATTTTGAACCGTTTAAGCCAGAGATAAAACCTTTAGATTCTCTCGTAAATTATGGATCTCGAGGATTTTGATATAGACCGGTATCTTGACTACTACTCCCGGACTCAAGGCCTTCTACCGGAAAAACTTGAGGAGTACCGAGGAAAGCAGCTTTCCCGGCAGGATCTCTACGAACTTGCGTATGAGGCCTCAACCCGGAGCGCCCACCACGTCAGGAAAAACCCTGAAAAGCTCTGCGACCAGGTAATTAACAATCTTGAGAGGGTTGAAGGCGATTTCTCGAAGATAGCGCTTCTAACTTCTCTTAAAGGCTTTAAAGCTCCTACTGCATCCGTGATTTTAACCGTCTTGAATCCTGAGCGCCACGCCGTCGTGGATACAAGGGTATGGGCCTCGCTTGAAAGACTCGGATTCTTTAATGAGAGAAAGGAAAGCTTCGACGCCTTTGACTACGTGAAAATGATTGAAAAAATTCGAAAAATCAGCAAGGAAAAAGAGTTTTCCACCGAGGAGGTCGGCTACGCACTTTTCGCGCTGGATGTTGAGAAAAGAGAGGCATCTCTACATTAGGTTCTTTACCTCAGGCCTTTTTCCTCAGCCTGAAAAAGTAGAGTTTCCTCACCGCGTCCTTCACGTACCGGAAGATTCTGCTCTTGAAGACCCTGTCTCCTCTGATGTAGAGGCCTGTCTTCCCCGCTGAAAGCAGAAAGCCGGGCTGCTCCACCTCGATAGGTTTTAGCTCCTGGCTTTCATCCCTGTCAATGTTTTCCGCGACTTTTCTACCCTCTATAATGGCGTTGTGGGCGGTATTCCGGTTTACATAGCTTGAGTCGCCGACGGCGAAGATATCCGGGTATTGAACGCAGCATAGGCCTGAGTTAACCCTGAAGTCTTCGAAGCATCTGTCGATCAACGAGTTTCTCTTGACGCCGATGCAGACTATTACGTGGTCGAAGTTTTCCTCTCCTTCTTCAAACTCTATTCTTCCATCCGTCACTGAGAAAATATGTTTTCCGCCTCTAAACTTCAGCTTTCCATGTAAGGAGTCCAGAACTTTTTCCGATACTTTCCTGGAGAAACCGGGTAGAGGCCTGGTCTCCGCCTCGAAGACTGAAACGTCGAGGCCTTTCTCCGAGAGCTCAAACCCGTATTCAAGGCCTGTGTAGCCTGCTCCGATGATCGCGGCTGATCCATCCATTTCTCCCAGTTTTGAGGCCTCTTCTGTCGTGTATGGTATATTTGCTTCTTCGAGGCCTTCGGGGATGATGGGTTCGCCGCCGAGCGCAAGCACAAGGTAGTCGTATTCATGGGTTCTGCCGGCTTCAACGGTTTTTTCTTCTGGGTTTATCGAGGTTATTTCTTCCTGAAAGAAGTCTACTGAACTGTCTTCAAACAGTTTTTCAAGATCTACCTGGATTTTTTCTTTCCCAGTTCTTCTTACGAGGTCGATGAGTCCTGGCCTGAAGACGTGTTTTTCAGACCTGTCGATTATCTCTACGTTGTATCCTTTCCGTGCCAGTGAGAACGCGGCCTGGATCCCTGCAAACCCTGCTCCTGCGACAACTGCTTTTTCCATGTCAACCAGTCTGGTTCAGTGCGTCTCTTATGTGTTGGTGGGCGGCTTTTTTGCCTTCGTACTGTTCCGAGATCTCCTGGAGAAGCTCTTCAAAATCCTTGGGAATCAGGTTTTCGTTCTCCCTGTTCAATGCGAGGAAGAATTCGTCGACAAGCATCTCTCTAATGTTTGAGGCCTCTTCCGTGTCAAGATATGATTTCACGTAGTTCTCGATGAAAGTCCCGAAATGCACCGGGGTTGTCGGGACATCGGCAAGCTCTTCGATCCAGAGATCCTCCCAGATATCCGGGAATACGGAGTAGTTAACGTCGAAAAGCTGTGGATCCGTGTTCTCCACCCTGTAAAGTATACCCGCTTCTTCAAGAACCTGGATTATCTCTCTGGCAAGCTGCTGGTCGATCCCCGCCTTCAGGTTAAGCTGCACATGGTAGGTGCCTCCATCTCTAAGATGGATCTGCCGAAGGATTTCATATGGAACAGGCCTGTCCAGCACGTTGTCAACGTCGTAACCAGTCATACACAAAATTTGGGGTTGAATGCCTTAATAACTTACGAAAAACACAGCAAAAAACCACAAATATCTTTGGATACAAACCCGGTGCATGAGACTGGAGAGCCCCGAGTTTGAAGACGGCGATGAAATGCCGGATAAAGTCGGCTACATGCAGCAAAACGTAAACCCTGAACTTCGCGTCTCCGGTGTCCCCGAGGAGGCCTCTTCCCTGGTTCTGATTATGGACGATCCTGATGCGATGGAGCCCGCGGGAAAGATCTGGGATCACTGGGTGGTCTACGATATAGAGGCCTCAACAAATCGGATTGAACCGGGCGAAAGCCCCGGCATTGAGGGAGTCACAGATTTCAGAGAAACCGGGTACAACGGGCCGAACCCGCCGGACGGCGAACACACCTACCTGTTCAAGCTTTACGCCCTGGACACCGAGTTAGGCCTTGAGGAAGGGAAAAATAAGGAAGAAGTTGAGGACGCGATGGAAGACCATATAATAGAAAAGGCGGAGCTGAGAGGCCGCTATGAGTGAAGGCCTTTCCACGGAAGAGGTCGAAAAGCTGAAGAACCGGTTGAAGCAGGAGTTCTCCGGTTACTACGAGAAAGCTGGCGGCCGGGACTTCAGGTACTACCATCTCGAGTCCGTGTACAAGGCCTCGAAAAAGATCGCTGAAAGTGAAGGCCTCGACATCGATAAGAGAGTGCTTGAGGTTGCGGCGCTCTTCCACGATATCGGTAGAAAACAGGATATCGAGGATGGCTACATGGACCCGTTCGAGGGCCATGAAGGACACCCGGAGAGAAGTGCAGACATGGTAAGAGAGTACGTTGAAGACGTTTTAACCGATGGAAGAATCAGGACGGTGGAAAAAGTCGTGGGAAACCACCATTCAAGGCCTGAAACTGTTGAGGGAAAAATTTTGCAGGATGCGGACAGACTGGCGAAGTACGGCGTCTCGGATCTCTGGAGAATGTTCCACTACGCGTCAGACGAGGAAAGGCCTTTAGAAGATACTTTCAGCTACTTTGAGGAGAAGGGAAGGCCTCGACTCGAATCAGAACTCGAAGATTTCCATTTCGATACAGCGAGAGAAGCTGCCGAGGAAAGACTCGGAAGACAAGTGGAGGCCTTGGAAAGAATCAGGGAAGAAGCCAAAGCCGAGGACATATAGTGTTTAAGGCGGGCTCACAGGAGAGTACTCCGGTTCAAAATCTCTGGAGTTGTAATTGACTTCTCCAAGTGAAACCAGTTCAGCCGCCCTCATCAGCTCGCCGAAGCTGTAGCTTTCATCTCCGACCTCTACAGTCGTTTCAGGCCTCTTGTCTTCAACCTTTACATCGTCCCGGTCTTCAAGATAGTCCAGGCCTCTCCTCAGGCTTATACCGTCCTCAGGATGGATGACAGGCCTCGGCTTGACATTGAAATAGGTCTGGATGTGTTCCTCCACGGGTTCAAGCACATAGTCTGTAAGCTCTTCCACAAGCCCGGGCTGTTCAACCGCGACTCTATGGTAATCCTCGACATACTGTTTCAGCCGGTTCTCGACTTCCTCGTAAAGTTCGTCGGCCTCCACTTCAGGCTCGAGTCTCTGGCGTAGATCCCTGCACTCATCGAAATCAATACTATCCTCGGAAAGTACAAAATCTGCCTCGCCTCTAACCCTCTTTACTATCGGCATATCTACAGAGTATGTTTTTGATCCTTGATTATCAAATTTGATGTCCTCAGTATCTATCAGGGATTCTACCGCATCCTTGACAGCACTAAGAAGATCCTCGGCAACAGCTTCCTGGGCCTCGCTTCCCCCAGGATCTATCTCGAATTTGAGCCCATAACTTCCCGTATTCGACCAGCCAGTCATCTTCCCGGTTGTGAAACCAAGATCAAAATCTTCTTCTATGGTCTCCTCCTCTACAGGTAGATCCTCTTCATCTACGTCATCATCAAACAAGCCCTCAACCCCTGTAACTTCCATGTAACAAAAACAGGCCTGAAAACTTAAATCGGTTCAGAAATCTGTGAGCGAGGCCTGGTTCTGCTTCAACGCCCGGGCATTTACTCCTTTTTCTTTTTTCAGGTATGAGGCGAGCTCCTCGTCGAATCCGTGGTGTGTATAGACCTTTTCAGGATTAACTTTCTCCACCATCTCCACGAGGTCTTCAAACCCGCAGTGATCGCTGAACGGGAACACTTGGTCGTAACCGCCCCGATGCCTGTAATTTGAGGTCATGCCCCAGCCGGAAAAACCTGCCTTGACCCCCCCGGATTCTTCAATCAGTTCATTCAACCCATCGTCGCTTGAAAACCGTGTAGGTCCTATAAAAACCCCTTCCCCATCTTTCAGAAGATCTTTGTTCTCGGTGTAAGGCCTTGCATCAAAACTGAGGCCGGTGTGCTCTTCCATAACGTCATTCATCTTTAAAACGCTGCCGTGCGCGATTAAAGGCCTGTCCGTAACTTCCTGGACAATGTACTGAAGTTTCTGGGCCTTCCCCAGAGAATATCCGAAAAGAAAAGGCGACTCAGTCTCCTCGATCCAGGCCTTGATCTCCTCCTCAATTTTTTGTTGATCGGGGAAAGAGTATGCGGGGACACCGTAAGTCGCCTCCGTCACAAGTATATCGGCCCCGACAGGTTCAAAACCCTTTAGATAGGCTCTGTCACGTGTTGAGACATCGCCGGTGTAAAGAATTTTTTCGTCGCCGGTGTCGATCAACGCGGCTCTCGAACCCAGAATATGCCCTGAATCCAAAAGCTCTACATCAGGATGTTCATCGATCTCCAACTCTCTTCCAAGCCGGGACTCCAGAAGCTTCCGGGTAAGTTCAGAAGCGACTACTTTTCCCTCGCCTTGAAACGCGTGATCCATGTGTGCGTGAGAAGCAATATTTACATCTCCCAAAGCCTTTCTCGAGTCCGCAACAAATTTTTCCTCGAGCTCAATGTGTATCCCGTCTTTTTCTTTTATCATACTGAATAGTAGTAGAAGAATCTTTTTGTGGATGATATTTTAAAGCTCAGGCCTCTAAAGCTCTTATGCTTGGAAGGCTGTTGAGGCCTTTCCAGGGGGTGTAGCTCAGCTTGGGAGAGCGACCGCCTCCAGTAACTGCTACAGCAGTTAACAGTGTATGATGGCTTTCCAGCCATCTCTCTGTGACTGGAGGGATGAGGAACACTGACCCGCTTCTGCGTGTCAGTTCGAGAAGGCCTTGAAGCCTTCGTGTTCCGATGATTAAATCTCTCCGAGCCATTCAAAGAATGGTTCCTGATGATCGATCTTTCAGAAGATCGTTGGGGAAAGCGGTAGGTCGCAGGTTCAAATCCTGTCGCCCCCATCCTCTCATTTTTGAAGGGGGTTTTTTGCCGCTGAGTTAAACTGTTTAGTTTTATAAAATTGCTATACTTGGGTATATACATGACTGAAGACGTAGATTTTAGTGCTACTGTCGACGAGGTCAAGGATCAGATCAGGGATCTTGAAGACCCTGATTACCAGAGCCTTCTTCAACAGGAGGAAGACAACAAGGACAGGAAGACTGTCAAGGAGTTCATCCAGAAGAGGATGGACGGCGAAGAAGTAGAGATTGAAGAGGAAGACGTTGAAGAGGAACTGGTTGAAGAGATAGAAGAAGAGACTGCAGGAGGCCTTCTCGGCGGTTTGTCGCCGGAGGCTTTACTGGCTGCGGGAGTCGCTGGAGGCCTGATCTTAGGCCTTTTGATGGGTATGGTAATTGATGTATCGCCTGCCGGCACCGAGATCACGCCTCAGCAGGCAGAGCAGAGGCTGAACGATCTTTACGGGGCCCAGTTCCAGGACTTTGAAGTAACTGACTCAGAGACGAAGAACGGGATGTTCTACATTTCGACGAACGTGACTCAAGAGGCACCGGTTCAAGGAAATGAGACCAATGAGACCCAGAGTCAGGAGTTCCCGCAGAACTTCTACATGACGACTGATGGATCCTTCCTGTTCCCCGAGCAGAGAACTGCTATGGGACAGCTAAGACTGCCTATCGACGTGGAAAGCCGTTTAGAGGCGCTCCAGGAAGATGAAGGCGACCTCGGAGACTCAAACAGTTCAGAGTAGCGGACAAGTTCCGCTAACTTTTTTCTTACATCTTTAAACCCAAAGATTCTTACCGCTGCCTGAGAAAAACGTGTTAAAGGTGATTCTATGAGAGAAAAACTATCTGAACTGCCCTACAGCTACAACGCCCTAAAACCGGTTATATCCGAACAGGTTATGGAGTGGCACCACGACATCCACCACCAGGGATACGTAAACGGCCTTAACTCCGCGGAAGAAGGCCTTGAAAAACAGCGGGAAAGTTCGGAGTACTCCTCAACCGGGAAACTCCTGAACAGCTTCACCCACAACTTTTCAGGCCATATCCTCCACGAAGTATTCTGGAACACTATGAGGCCAGACGGTGGCGGAAAGCCTCAAGGCCTGCTCAGGGAAAAAATCGAGGAAGACTTCGGAAGCTACTCGAGATGGAAGCAAGAGTTCAAGGCCGCGGCAAAATCCGCGTCAGGATGGGCCTTGCTGGTCTACATACCGAGAAACGATGAGCTGCACAACGTTGCGGTCGACAGGCACGACGAAGGAGCGGTATGGGGAGCACACCCTGTCCTCGCGCTCGATGTCTGGGAACACTCCTATTACCACGACTACGGACCCGACAGAGCAGAGTTCATCGACGGCTTCTTCAAGCTGATCGACTGGGAAGAAGCAGGTGAAAGATTCCAGGGCTTGAAGGCCTGACCACTTTTTCCTTTTTTTGGCAAAAAGATATTTAGAAATTTTTACCAGCTTATTATTCATGGAAGACGTAATAGTCATTGGAGGAGGCCTCGCAGGACTCCAGGCCGCGGTAATGACCGCAAAGGCAGGAGAAGAAACACTGGTGCTTGACACAGGAGAATCTTTCGTGTTAAGCACGTCAAACATTCAAAACCTGGTAGGCCATGATTCCATTGCAGGCAAAGAACTCCTTGAATCGGGCAGGGAAAAAGTAGAAAACTTTGGAGGAAAGATAAGACAGGAAGAAGCCGTGAAACTTGAAAGAACAGATTCAGGCCTCAAAGTTTCAACCCAGGAATCTGATTACACTGCAGAATACGTTGTAATTGCATCAGCAGGGAACCTGGAGTTTATAGATCTTGAAGTAGAGTTTGAAGAAGGCGTTGAAGGCCCTTACATGATGGATCGCCACATAGTGACAGATAAGTCAAATAGAGCCGGTGAAAACGTCTACGCGGCAGGCCTCGCCAATACATGGGAGTACCAGAGCTCGGTGGCGATAGGAGACGGCGCAAAGGCTGCTGTCAACCTTCTCACCGATAAATACGGCGAACCATTTGAGGACCACGACACCTGAAAAAGCTTTTTTGGAGTTTTCCCTCTATCGAAAGTTATGGAAACCGTCCCTGAGCTCGGACTTGGAACCTGGAGAAATACCGATCCAGAAAAATGCAGGAACTCCGTTGAAAAAGCATTGAACATCGGCTACAGACATATAGACACGGCCCAGCACTATCACAACGAAAAATACGTTGGAGAAGGCATAAAGGCCTCAAAAGTCGATAGAGAAGACTTTTTCCTGGCTTCAAAGGTCTGGACCGACAGGCTTTCACCAGGAAAAGTTGTAGAATCTATTGAACACTCTCTGGAACGGCTTGGAGTCGACAGAATCGATTTAATGTACGTTCATTATCCTGCGGGGGATTACAGGCCTGAAGAAACCCTGAAGGCCTTTGAAAAAGCTGTGGAGAAGGATTTGATCGGTTCGATAGGCCTGAGCAACTTTTTACCGGGCCAGGTCGATGAAGCAATAAGGATTGCAGGAGAGCACATTGTGGCTCACCAGTTCGAGATGCATCCTCTTCTTCCACAGGATAAACTCGTTGAGAACTCCGTAAAACACGGTATTCAACCTGTGGCGTATTCTCCACTGGCTAGAGGAGAGGTCTTCAACATTAAAGAAGTGCAGGAGGTCGCGGAAAAACACGGCGTCTCAGAGGCTCAGATCTCTCTGGCCTGGCTTAACGGGAAAGATGTCTCCGCGGTTCCGAAGGCCTCGACCGGGGAACATCTCCGGGACAACCTTGAATCGCAGGATCTGAGGCTTGATGAAGAAGATGTTGAAAAAATTGATTCGATCGAGAGAAAGGAGAAAAAGGTCGATCCCGAGTACGCGCCGTGGAACAATCAGGCCTGAGTCCCGGTCAAAAAATTGGGTATTGAAGGTATTTCAATCTGGAGGCGTAATCAGTAACTATGAGTTTTAGATTAGGTGCGCATGTAAGTGTCTCGGGAGGAGCTGACAAAGCATTTGAAAGGCAGGAAGAGGTGGGCGGCAACTGCGGCCAGATCTTTGCTGGGTCACCGAGGACATGGAGCGTGAAACAGTACTCGGATGAAGAGGCCTCAAAGTTTAGGAAAGGTAAAGAGGAGTCGGGACAGAGGCCTTACGTAATACATTCTACATACCTGGTGAACCTTGCGACGCCTAAAGATGATCTCTTGGAAAAGTCAAAGGCCTGTCTTCAGGACGAGCTTTATGCCGCGGGAAATCTGGGCGTTGAATTCGTTGTCTTTCATCCTGGTGCGCATACAGGCTCTGGAAGAAGTTCCGGGATAGATACTATAGTTTCTGCGGTAAACGATCTAAAGATCCCGGATTCTGTGACTCTTCTTTTCGAAAACACGGCGGGTAAAGGCACCACTCTCGGCAGATCGTTTGGAGAGCTGAGGCAGATGGTTGAAGGCGTGGAACAGGAAAATGTTGGTATCTGCATCGACACCTGTCACGCACATGCCGCAGGCTATGACCTGAAAACGCGAGAAGGCTTTCAGGACATGATCCAGGAGATCGAACAGGATTTAGGCCTTGAAAACGTTGAACTCTTGCATCTAAACGATTCAAAGGATGAACGCGGATCGGAGAAGGACAACCACGAGCATATCGGTGAGGGAGAGATCGGGGAAGAAGGCTTTGAAAACGTTGTGAACAGTCAGGCCTTCAAAGATCTTCCGATGATTCTGGAGACTCCTACCTCTGATTCCCGGGGTTACGGCGAGAACATCGAAAAGATCAAGGCCTTGAAAAAGTAGCTAATCCAGTTGTCTTGTCTCGTTATAACTACAGCCGTTTTTTACGATACGGAAGACGTACTCCCCTTCAGGGATTATGACGTGGTCGGTGTCGCTGTACTCTCCTATCTTCTCTCCTTTTTCATAGAGCTCCACTGAATCAGCGCCCTGTATTTTCAATTCGTACTGTGTTCCGAGAGAGGTGTTGAGGCCTGTCTCCTCAAGCATGATCTCGATATCGTTGCATTCTGAGAGTTCTACTGTTGAGGCGGCTGCAGAAGCCGCTCCAAGGCCTAAAAGCTTCAAGACTTCTCTTCTCGTTGCTTCGTTAACCTGCATATACTACTTCAGGGTATAAACAAATAAATGGTTGGTGGGGCGTACCGCAGCGTTATAACTTTCTTCCCCGCAAACTGAACTACTTGTTTGACACTAATTCAGGTAAGATAAAAAATGGCAGAAATACACAAAGATCAGAGAGTGGGCGTCTTTGTAGACGTTCAGAACATGTACTATAGCGCGAAAAACCTTTACAACAGCAAAGTAGACTTCAAAAAAGTTTTAGATGCAGCCGTAATGAACAGAAGGCTTATCAGGGCCTCTGCTTATGTAATTAAAGGCGAGACGCCCGGCGAGGAGAACTTCTTCGAGGCCTTGAGCAAGATAGGATACGAGGTCAAGAT